>NZ_CP016809.1:2507000-2818500 GCF_002741055.1 Paenibacillus ihbetae
TTGTTTCATCTTTCCCAAAAAATTGTTTTTTTGGCCATATTTTATACACAGCCCCCGAAAGCGTAAATCTGGTTAAGATACATACAACTATCCCTTATCCGTAGGAGGTCTGAAAGAAAATGACGAAGACCCAACCGATGATGCGCGCTCCTCTCATGACCGGCTCGCCGTTTCCTGCTGCCGAACCGGAGGAGCTCGGGCTTCCCCGCGATCCGCTGGACATGGTTGACAGCGTGATCCGCAAGCAATATCCGAAAATGCGAAGCTTCCTGTTCGTACATGCCGGCAAACTGTTGTACGAGCGGTACTACGGCGGGCATACGGCCCATTCATTCAACGATCTCAGGTCTGCAACCAAGAGCTTCACGTCCATTCTGATTGGCATTGCGAATGCCCGGGCCGAGCTTCCCGATCTGGACACGCCGGTAACGGACGTGCTCCAACGGTATATCCCGCGGAGGGCGCATCCCCTCTTAGGTAAAGTGACGCTTCGGCATCTGCTGACGATGACCTCCGGCTTCGCCTGGCAGACAGGCAAAAAGCTCGGGGAGCCGCTCATCCACCGCTTCCATCGCAGCCGCAGCTGGACCTCCTTTGCGCTGGCGCTCCCGGTCATGGAGGAGCAAATGGGCGTGTTTCAATACCGCAGCACGGACTCGCATCTGCTCTCCGTCGCACTAAGCGAGGCCACCGGCATGGATGCGTTTGCCTATGGCAAGGCCCACCTCTTCGAGCCGCTTGGCATCGATCATGCGGCCTGGACCCCGAGCCCGGAAAGGCACAGCATGGGGCACATCGGATTGTACCTGACATCGAGGGACATGGCCAAATTCGGGCTATGCTGCCTGAACGGCGGACGCTGGGAAGGTTATGAGCTGATCCCGGAAGGCTGGCTGAATGAGGCTCTGACCTCTCAGGCTGCGGGCTACCCCGCCTTCGGTGATTATGGTTACCAGTGGTGGACCGGCACGATCAGCGGAACTCCCTTCGCGCTTGCCCACGGCCATGGCGGTCAGCAGATCTACTTGCTGCCGAAGCTCGACGCCGTCATCGTATTTACGGCCGACAGCAAGGTAAGCCGTTGGAGAAATCCGCGGATGCTGCTGGAACGGCATCTTGTCGGGCTTCTGCAGTCAAATTCGACACGTTAACCTGAAATCTCGTATGGATACGGATAGACCTTCCCGGTTCTGGTTACTTTATGCGATATGAATCATTACTAAATTTCAAGCTGAGAGGAGCATGCAACATGGCCGGTAAGGACAAGGATCTGCCACCAATTTCGAGGGATGAAGTTGAAGTAGACGGGATCTATACCAACGAATGGGGCCGGGAGGAATATTTAAAGCGCGGAGAGACCTTCCCTTTCGACCCGCAAAACGGCTCTACGGAATGGAAGCTGTCCGAATACGATTTCGAGAACCATCATCAGGGACGAACCGATGAACGGCTTGTTCCGAAAAAGAAAGGGCCCGACAAGCAGGTTAATATCGATTCCCCGTTCCGCCACGTGGAAATCGACTGACACGTTTTACTTTAAATGAAACAACACGATGAGCCGTTTAGCGGCAACCGACGAAACCGCGATCTATTTCAATGAACAGGCATCCGTAATCTAGGGCAGCTGTTCTTTTCGTGAGCAGAAGCATTCGTTCTGCTCTCATGCAAAGGGTGATTAAGACTATGACTACAACCAGATGGCTCAGGCTTCTTGTCCCACTGGCTGTTATGTGCGGAATATGGCTTGCCGTAGATATCAGAGGGCTTGAATATGCCTATATTCCGCCCAAAAGCAGGCTGGAAAACACACAGGCTCTTCAAGCACTTCAGCGTAACGCCGTACGCCAGTATGATGTTTGGGGCAAGATGCTCACCGTTCCGGGAAAAGCTCTGCAGGATGCCGATCCCCGTCTTACGCCACACAATGGGGCCGTCGAGATCACGGAGGATCTGCTTGCGCTCGGCAGACGCACGCTGTACAAGGAGTCGTTCGGCAATGAGGTGTTCTTAACGGATATCGTGGGCATTATTGACGGTCCGTTGAAGCTGAAGGGCATCCTCAAGGCCATCGCCGACTTGAAGGGACAAGGAACGGACAATCTTCAGGTCGAACTGGATAAGGACATTACGGTCGGGGGAAAAACGTTTCGCAAGGGAGACAAAATCGCCACCGGGTTCGACGTCGCCAAAGGAGCCCATACTCCGGTCGGAGTCACCTTCCGTTACGTCGAGGGCAGGACCAAGCTTGGCGTCAGCTGCATGGCATGCCATGCTACGGTCAACCGGGATACCGGCAACATTGTGGAGGGTGCTCCGAATTCGGATCTGAACCTGGGACTCCTGCTCGCGCTCGCACCTAACAGCGCAGCCTATTTCACGCATACCGACGTATCCAAGCTTGTGGATTATGTGAAAGACCAGAACCGGACGGTGATCAACTCCAAAGGCAAGGCAGAGCCTTTGCCTGACCCGGACATGCTGGAGAAGGCCGTTGACGATAACCTGGTCAAATGGGTGCCGGGGAGCTTTGACACAACGGTGGATATGATCAGCGACGTTACCCAAATCCCCGACATGTTCACCAAAGGCGGCCACCCGTACAGCTGGAGCGGCTTCGGTCTGGCCGGCGGGTTCAACGGGTTAAGCACCTTCGGCAACAACGTCCATGCCCAGAACACGGATACGCTGAGCCAGACCGAGGTGAGTGAGGTTCTTCTCGGTATCGATAAGGAAGTCTATGCCGGCACCATTCTGCAAAATGCCTCAAGCCCAAAGTTTCGCTACAGCCCCAGCAGCGGGCTTAAGCCGACGCAATTTTTCAACAAGCTGGACCCGAATCCCGGTACGCCCGGCGTTAATGAAGTCATCAAAACACCGAATTTTCCGAAGGTATCGCCGATCGCGCCGAACGGGCTGTATATCAGCTCGCCGGGCTTCAAAGCCGGCGAGCAGGTCAATGCCATGTCCGCTTATCAGAATACGATCCGGCCGCCGGAAGCGCCTGCGAAGAACGCGGATGCCAAGACGATACGCCTGGGGGCCGAAGTATTCAAAAAAGCGCAGTGCATTACATGCCATGCAGGCGATTATTTTACGAACAATCGCATCCTGCCGGTTGACAAGGTCGGCACCGAGCCGGCCAGAGCGAATGCCTTCCACCGGACGGAGAAGGACTTCGGGGAGGCGCTGTTCTACTCGCCGGACACGCCCGTGCCCATTCCCCCTGACGCTAGGGTGGTCAAAGTGCCGATGGGGCATATCGATCCCAAGCAGATCGAGCTCGGGTTCGGGCATAACCAAAGCGGCGGCGGCTATAAAGTGAAAGGGCTGATCGGGCTGCGATGGTCGGCTCCGTATCTCCATGACGGCGGAGTGGCCGTCGGTCCCGAGCTGTCGCAGGTTGGGCTTTCCGAGACCCTTATGAAAGGAATTAAGCCAGACCCCTACAACAGCCTGAAGGCGATGGTTGACCGGCGGCTCAGGCAGCAGGTGATCGATGCCAATCGGAAGGATTCCCGGCTCAGGGACACCCACATCACGGGACAAGGCCATGAATTTTGGGTGGATGACGGCACAGGCTTTACGAAGGAGCAGCAGGATGCGCTGGTGCAATATTTGCTCAGCCTGAAAATGAAGTAAGCTCGGAGACAATAAGCATCATACTTTGTCCAAACCGTTCATAAGGTAAGGTATACAGCTTGACCTGCCGAAATGAACGGTGCCCAAGACAAGGAGTTGATGACATTGTCCCCTTTCAAATCATCCACAGGACTTCCCGAGAATCTGGCTGCAACGCTCTGCTACTTCTTCCCCATGGTCGGAGGAATTCTGTTTCTGTCGTTAGAGAAAAGAAGCCGCTACGTGATCTTTCATGCGCTGCAGTCCTTGCTGACCTTCGCCGTTCTGGCGATTGCGCATCTGCTGTCAGGCGCGGTTCCGATTATCGGGCTGCTTGCTTCGGCGCTGCTTGCGCTGGTCGGCGTGGTGCTGTGGCTCGTGCTGATGGCCAACGCCATTCAGGGAAAATGGTTCAAGCTTCCGTGGATTGGAGCCATCGCGGAGAAACAGATGCAGCGAATTTGAAGAAAACCCGCCCGATGTTAAAACGGCCTCAAGTCCTGTGAACAGGGCTTGAGGCCGTTTTTTTTTGCGTAGCATTTATATGAGGGAGAATTCCATGGATCGGGCGAAACCGGCGAAGCCGGCCTTAGCCTAGGAGTTAGCCTTCTTTATGCGGCATGTCCTTCGGCTGCATCGCCCTGCTTCATAGCAGGCTTCGTATATTTCAACCCGTTAAAGATCAGATTGAGCACGATCGCCGTCACGCTGCCGACAACGATGCCGTTATCGGCAAGAATGCGGAAGTTTTCAGGCAGGCTCTCGAACAGTCCCGGTACCGTCGTTACCCCCAGGCCCATTCCGACAGAGCAGGCGATAATGAACAGGTTCTCATGACGGTTCAAATCCACCTGGTCGCCCAGCATACGGATGCCGGAGGAAACGACCATCCCGAACAAGGCAACCATCGCTCCGCCGAGAACGGATGTCGGCACAAGCTGCGTTAATGCCGCAATCTTCGGCACGAAACCGATCAGCACGAGCAGGCCGCCGGCAACGACAATGACGTCGCGTGTCTTTACGCGGCTCATTTGAATAAGGCCGACGTTCTGGGAATACGTCGTGTACGGGAAGGAGTTGAAGATCCCGCCGACTACGATCGCAAGTCCTTCCGCGCGGTAGCCGCGGGCCAGGTCCTTCGATTTGATATCACGGTCCACGATTTTGCCGAGAGCCATAAATACGCCCGTGGATTCCGCCACGCTGACAATGGCAACCAGAATCATCGTCAGAACCGGCATCAGCTTAAATTCCGGAGTGCCGAAATAGAACGGCTGCGGAGCACGGAACCAGCCCGCTTCACGCAGCGGAGTCAGATCGAGCCCCCCGAACAGCGCAGCGGCGATCGTTCCGAGGATCAGGCCAAGCAGAACGGAGATCGAACGCAAGAAGCCTTTGGCAAAGCGATTCATAATGATGATGAAGGCAAGGACGCCAAAGCCGAGCGAGATATTCAAGGCGCTGCCGAAATCCTCGCTGCCCTGACCGCCGCCCAGGTCATTAAGAGCTACCGGAATGAGCGTCAGCCCGATAATCGTAACGACAGAGCCCGTTACGACCGGCGGGAACACCTTGATCAGCTTGCCGAACAGACCCGAGAAGAGAATGACGAACAAGCCGGAGGCGATGATCGCGCCATATATTGCGGACAAGCCATGCTGCTGGCCGATGATGATCATGGGACCAACGGCTTGAAACGCGCATCCGAGCATAACCGGAAGCCCGATGCCGAAATATTTATTACCAAATACCTGAAGCAATGTCGCCACACCGCATGCAAGCAAATCGATCGCGATGAGGTAGGTCAGCTGCTCCGTCGTTAACCCAAGTGCGTTCCCTACGATCAGCGGTACAATAATAGCTCCCGCGTACATGGCAAGCACATGCTGCAGACCAAGTGAAAAGGTCTTGCCTGGATTCCTCCGTTTATCAAAGATCGGCTCCAACGCCGCTTGTTTCTGTTCTCCCATGGCTCTTGAATTCCTCCCAGTGGATTGTTATATGGCTTGTTATCTATGCAAAAGTTACTGTACCGTCATCAAGCGACGCAATGCGCACCAGCGATTCCACACGGTAGCCTGCCTCTGCGAGCAGTCGTCCGCCCGGCTGGAACGCTTTTTCGATCACGATGCCGATGCCGACAACCTCGGCGCCGGCCTGCTCGACGATTCGGGCCAGGCCGAATGCAGCCTCGCCGTTGGCCAGAAAGTCATCGACGATCAGAACGCGGTCTCCCGGCTTGATGAATTTCTTGGAAACGGTAATTTCGTTCGTCTCTTGCTTGGTGAAGGAATAGACTTTCTCCACGAAGATATCCTCACGGAGCGTCAGCGACTTCTGCTTTCGCGCAAAGATCATCGGCACGTCCATCTCGAGCGCGGTCATGATGCCCGGCGCGATGCCCGAGGATTCGATGGTCAATACACGGGTGACGTTTTCATCCTTAAACCGACGCGTAAATTCCTTGCCTACCTCTTTCATGAGTACCGGATCCATCTGGTGGTTCAGGAACGAATCCACTTTCAGCACCTGTCCGCTAAGGACAATGCCTTCCTCTTTCACTTTGTTCTGCAGTAATTGCATGATGCTCCCCCTTCATTGTTGTACACATTCCAAGCACGAAAAGCCCATCTCCTTCTTTCGCCGTTATCGCCGGGAAAAGAAACAAATGGGCATAAGCAGCAATAATACGCCGAGAGCTGCATAAGGGCGTGACCCTTACAGCTTGTCCGTCGCTGCCGCTGTATCCCGTAGTCCAATCATTTCCGGTGATCGGGTAGAAACATGCAGGCCAATCCCTGCACATATACGAGAACACGTATGTTCAGCAAGATGCAGCATTCGATTCCAGCCGCTCCCGGATTCAATCTCATAGGGGAATTTAACCATTCCGCCCTATTGATCGCCCATTGAGAGCCGCCCTCTGAATGTCTGCAAAATCTGCATGGTAAGATAAAATCAATCTCATGCTTACGTGTAAATATGATTATTCCGAATGAATGAAGTATAACGCAACTGGCATGAAAAAATAAAGTGAAAATTTACGGAAATCGAATTCAGAAGAGCCAAGAGCCTGTACCATGGACATTCGAACACAAAAAGACCACCGTTAACCGGTGGCCCGTATGTCTTATGGCTGAAACGAAACATGAATTTGCACGATCTCGGAACGCGAGCCCAGCCGAATCGGCGGTCCCCAAAACCCATAGCCCGAGGAAACGATGGAGTGCATTTGTCCTTTTTTCAAGTAACCCCAATCATTTTCAAACAACGCCCCGGTAATCAGGTGTGCCGGAAACACTTGCCCGCGGTGGGTATGCCCCGAGACGACCAGGTCCACGCCCTGCTCCTCGGCCTCATCCAGCGCATTCGGCTGATGATCCAGAAGAAATGTCGGCCGCGTCTTGTCGACCTCCTTCATGATCTCGGATAATGCTGCACGCCCCGTATCCTGCTTATCCCGCCGCCCGACAATCATCAGGTCCTCGACGGCTGCCGCCTCATCGTACAGCACGGTCATCCCGCTGCGCTCCAGTGCTTCAATCAACTCCCGGATGTCACCCTCGAAGCGGTCATGGTTGCCAAGCGAAGCATATACCCCATATGTAGAGCGGATGCCTGACAAGATTTCGTCAATGCCTTGGTTAAGATAAGCGTCCAGATCATCATCGATGATATCGCCCGGAAACAGCACCAGATCCGGCTTTAACGCATTAATCTCCTCAACCATCCGCTTTGCATGGCCTTTTCCCGACAGCAGTCCGAAATGCATGTCGGAGGCCATGACAATGTTAAGCTCATCCATCGCTCCCGCATCCTTGGCAATATTCACGCTGTATGCCCGCACTGTCGGACTATAGGCATTAAACGTGCCAAGCCCGATCAACAGCAGCAAGAGTACCAGCACGAGCAGGCCCGCTCTCTTCCCCGCCCCGTCCCGTCGCAGCTTCGTTAGACGCAGCACCCACATCGTTAAATGCAGCAGCGGGAGAACGAGAATCAGTACGTAAAAGACCGCCATCCAATAGGCTCCGATTACGTTCAGCACCGTAAGATTGCCGAGAAAGCGCCCTGATATAAAAGAGGTCGATACAACCGTCAGGACGATAATGTACAGGGTCTTGAACAAGGCGGATTTCCCCGGGCCCATCCAGCTCCATACACTTCGCCCGATATAATAGACAAGCAAACCGTAAATGATCAACGCTATGATACCTATGAAAATATACATCGCCATCTCCTTTTCATACACTCATTATAGCAAGGCTAATGAGCAAATCCCAGCATTCGCCGGTAGGGAAGACAGCATCCATAAGGATAAATCCATGCTTGAGATCGTATACCGTGTCGGCGCTTGTTCCTATTCAGGTTATAACCCCGTGTGCTTTCGCGGAATGAGCTCGTTCAAGATCGACTTCAGGTTGCGATCCTCTGTGTAACGCTCCTGCCCCATGTCCAGCTCATTGACCCGGATATAGGTGTAGGTTGCATCCGGAGCCGCCGGCTTGAACAGCAGCTCATCGCGCTCATCCGGAACGACGTTATATTCCATATCGTGAAACATATCCAGAAGCTGTTGTCCGGTAGGCTGCTTGCCCTTATCCACAAAGATCAGGCCCCTCAATTTCTTGGGTCCCTCCTTGTGCCCGACTGTAAAATGAACGATGCATTCCATGCATGCCACTCCTCTCGCTTCGTTGTCTGAATATCCTGCCCTTTACTCATGATATCCTGCATCGCGGGTGTATAATCCCTTATGCAAATAAACGCCAGGATAGTTCCCGGCGTTCGTTAAAGTTTGGTTGTAGTTTATCATAAGATACCGTATCGGGCTGTGATTCCTGTCATTGCCGATTCATTCAATGCCATTGCGCTGAATACGCGAGCCTTGATATAGATAAACTAGCGATTTCTGACGCACCATCCAATACGGATAGATCGTGCTTGTCACGATCCGCTGTCTGTCCCTTTGGACGCGGGTTCAGATGCGGGTTCAGATGCGGGTTCAGATACCGGCTCAAGCCCAGCCTCCGCGCTAACGCCGGATTCGGCTTCCGCTTCCAAACCGGGTGCCGCTTCTTCAAACGCCCCCGTCTCCGGCGCAGACTTCCTGAAGAAGTCAGGATCATTCTCGCGCTCATCCTCTTCCCCGTACGGGTCGGCCAAGCCTTCCGGCGTCACGTACTCGCTCTGAATGTACCCGAAATTCCGGCCGTACCGCGACTCCAGTGTGTCCCCCATATCCTGCTCCAGCTGGAACAGCACCATCTCTTGAGTAAAATGATGCAGCAGCAGCTCAGCCATCACAGGGTGCTCCGTAATCACGGCCCCGGTCTCGAATTCGCCGCCGCGCATTCCGAGCATGCACCACTCGCGGTCCACAACGAAGGAGAATTTGCGGCCGCCCCGCTTTCGTTCCTCGAGGCCCCGCCAGCCCGGCCAGGCAAGGGTACGCGACAAGCTCTGCTCAGGGCCGTCGCATGCCCACAGCACCTTAACGCCTCTAGCCTCCGCTTCAGCGAGCGGCTCGCGCAGCAGTGCGGCCTCCTCCCGCCAGACATCGACCACGATCTCGCGCTCCGCCCGTCCCAGCTCCCGAACGAGAGCATCGAGCACGGCCTGATCTCCTTCAATGCTGAGGAACGGGGCAGCCGTACCGCTGCTGCGCGGCAGGCTTTTCTCCACATAGGCAAGGGAAGCCTCGACGCGTCCCGAGATCATGCGCGTCAGCTCCTCCGGCTTCAGCGATCGGTATCGGACGGGTTCTCCGCTCATGCGCTCAAGCGCTCCCTGCCGCTCCAGCCGCTGCATGGCCGCGTACACATTAGACCTGGAGGCGCCGAGGCGCTTGGCCACCTCGTAGCCTCCGGCAGGTCCATGCTCGGCAAGGTCCACCATAATTTTCGATTCAATCTCGGTAAATCCCAAATTGCGCAGATGATGCAGCAATTGTTCCATAATTTCTAGTCCCCCCAAAGATGCTCGAACGCTTGCTCTATCATACACACGATTGTTGTTGAACTTGCGCTTAAGGCCATGGTCGTCCGATTCCCTTACAATTCAATTAGATTTGCTCCGCTCCGCAGCGCGGGCACCATTTCGAGCCCTTCGGCAGGTCGACGCTGCAAATTTGGCATTTTACCGTATCCCGTACCGGCTCTTCTCCGGATACATAATCCTGGTTCTGATTGTTTTCCTGCCAGAAACGGATGCGCCGGTCCAGCTCCAGCTGTCTTTCCCGCTCGCGCTCGAGCTCTTCCCAGTGTCGGCGCTCCTTCTCTTGCTCCTCCTGCTCAAGACGAAGCTGCTCAGGATCCACCTCGGGCTCGAGAAGCTCTTCATCGACAGGGCTGAACGGCTCAGGACCTTGACGATACGTGTATGGCTCATGGTCCCGTTCATCGGCAGCCGCCGCAAAAGCATCGGCCTCATCCTCATCCTCGAAATCAAATCTGACCTTGTTCAGCTCAGGATCTTTCACCGCTTTCTCAATCGGCTCCTCCTCTTTCGGAACGATGCTGGCCAGCTTGCGGCCGCAATTCGGACAGAAATTGGCATCGAGCGCCACCACGCGTCCGCATTGGCAGACCCGTTCGTTTTTCAGCACCGCAATCCGGTTGCGGATCTCTTCGATCTTCTCCTGAAGACCGTCGCAGGTCTTGGCCAGCTCTACCATTTCCTTCTCGGCAACGGACATATCCTGCATGCGGTAGCCTTCATAGAATACTTTCCCCATCTGAAGGTAATATGAATTTTTCTGCTGCTCGATCTCCGCGATTTGGCTGTTCAGTTTATTGACTTCCACCACGTGCTGGGCTTTTTCCGTCGCCCGGTTCGCACCGTCCTTAAGCCTCTGCAATATATTCATCCCTATATCCTCCTCTTCCTTATACCCGGTTCATCACGCGCTTTCAAAAGCAGCGTCTAGTTTATCATCATTAGTAAAAGTACACGCTCACCCCTAACCGGTCCTCCGTTTCCCGCATGCCGTCGATCGGGGCTATGCTGGAGGGCGGACATCTCAATCCAGTATACGGTGGTAACGGTGATTCTATCATACCAAATTCCTTGCTTCTTGTGAAAATCGCCGTTTTCCTGTCATTTCAAGTGATTCAACCCGATTCCGGTAGTGTAAAGAATAGAAAAAAGCCAGCGCTTGCATTCAAGGCAGCGTTAGCAAGCAACGAAAGCTTACCGACCGTGCAGGAAATCAGCTGCCATTACTGGAGGGATAACGCATGACCACCGATAAAAAAACCTATTATGTCTCCGTCAACCATAATCTGATCCGGGATGTCCCCGGAGATTCCAATGAATTCACCGTCATGCTCAGCAAGGACGAATTAACCCGGCTGAAGGATCTGATGAATGATTTCAGCAGCACCGACCGCTACGCGTTCCAACGGACCTTCGTTCCGTATAAATCGGCTGATCACGACGAAGCCATTGAGCAATTTGACGAGCGGACGATCGACCTGTACGCGTTCCTCCATGAGCATGGGGATGAGCGTACGCGCCGCATGATCGAGGATATGAACATTATCCGCAAAATGGATGACACCGGCTATGATGATCCGGGCTACGAGAATGCTCCGCTCAATAAATAAACGAAATGGCAAGCCATGAAGCAGCCGTAATGTGAAAAAAAATCCTGAAGGGCTTCTCTTTCACCGATTGCAGCAGCCGAACGCCGTAAGCAAGCTTCCCGCTGCTTGCGTCAGACTGGAGGCTTGCGGCATGCTTGAAAGTATGCACGCTCGAAGCGCGCAACCGCTTGAAGATCGTCACATGTCTGAAGCTCGTGACATGCTTTAAGATCGCAACCGCTTGTAGCTCGCAACGTGTTTCAAGATTGCAACGTGCTTCAAGAACGCAATCGCCTGAAGCTCGCGACATGCTTGAAGCTCATAAGATCACAACGTGTTTCAAGATTACAATGTGCTTGAACTTGCAGCATAGGCAGCATCCACGCCTGGGAAACCTCAGGGATTTGATCCAAAGAAACCCCGAAGCACAGCTCCGGGGTTTCTTTACGATTACTTGAGCAGGCCCGACATCCAACGAGCCTAGCAGCTCGTCCAAGCAGTCTTGGCTCGTCCGATTCGCGACAAGAGCTGCATTCCTCCCCGTCTCGGCCCTTTCACACGACAACTACAGCTTTATGTTGGCTTCGTCGAAATACTCCTCCAGCGTCAGGCCGCTCTTCGCAATGTCCGGCGCGAGATCCTTCCCGACATAGCGGATATGCCAAGGCTCATACACGTATCCCGTAATATCCTCCGCCCCTTCCGGGTACCGGATGATGAATCCGAATTCCGGTGCGCGTCTGGCCAGCCACTCGCCTTCCTCCGTATGGCCGAAGGCTTCCTCGAGCGCGTTTCCTGCGCTGGGACTCGACACATCGATCGTCAGTCCGGTCTGGTGCTCGCTCGTGCCGGGCACTGCGCTCACGCGGTTTGCTTCTTCCTCTCCCTTGGTGCGGACATTGTTTTCATAGATCACCTTCTGGCGGTCGTATGAGCGGTACCCCGAAACGGCGCGAAGCTCCATTCCGTCCGCCTCGGCCGCCGCAAACAATTCTTCAAGCGCCTTGGCAGCCTCTTGTCTCAGCATCCGCTTCTCGTGGGGACCGTCGAAAGAAAACGGCACGTTCGGCTCCACGAGGTCATCCGGCTCATAGCCGTCCGGGAGGCTGCGCTGCTTGTTCACCACAACGGTGACGGCATCCGGGTTGGTCACGACCATCTTGCCGTTCTCCTCCTGCACGGTTGCCTGGAGCGCATTTTCGCTCCGTTTGGCCATCACGGGATCCGCCGGCTCGTTTCCGGCCTCTGCGTCCTCCCCGGTTCCTTCCGGAAGCGTCGTGCCTTCCTGGCCCTCGGCCGGCGCTTGAAGCTCCTGTCCCTGCTCTTTGCCTGAACCGGCATCATTCGATTGGCACCCTGCCAGAATGCTCCCCGCTACCAGCAGAGATGACAGCATCAGGCTCGTCCAGCGTATATTTTTCCCATAAAATGCACTCATCACTGCCTCGTCCTTTCCCATCTTTATTGTCCTCATTGTACCTTATCCAAACGGTACAGGACAAACGCTGTCATGTCGAAGAATGACGCGGCATGCCGTCATTTCTCCGAATTTGCGGCGCCATGGCCGCGCTTTACGGCCTTTAGGCGTGAAAAAAAAGCAGCCATACGCCTGGCCGCCCCCTTCGAAAGGGGAGGTCTAAAGGCTATGGCTGCTCTATGCGGCGGCGCTTCTGCTCGGCCCGCTCCGATGCCGCGCGGGCAATGAGGCCGAGCGCCTGGGAAACGCCGCTGACGCCCGGCAGCAGGCCCGCCCAATCGCCGGCGGGCCCAAGCTCTCCGGGCGGCGGCGGGGACAGCGGCACCGCCAGCTCGCCCAGCTGCGGCCCCGGCCGGTGCAGCCGGCCTTCGGCCGCAGCCTCGGCCACCCATTCGCCGGGAGAAGGGCCGGACGGCCCCTTCTCCTTCACGCGGGTGGCCGCGTCCCCTGCGGCGCCGCCTGGCCGCGGCGGTACGGCCTTGGCCCAGGCGTCGAAGACGCCGGCCAGCAGCGCCTCCCGCGGCAGCCCCAGCAGCGCCAGCAGCTGGAGCGGCTCCGCCGCAAGCCTCTGCCGTGCGGCATCCAGCACGGCCTGCCCTTGCGCGCAGGCTTCGCGCCCGCATGTGCAAGGCACGGCCATCCCTTCGCCCGGCAGGGGCGAAGGAACAAAGCCGGCCAGCCACGGGGCTTCGCGGCCTGCAAGGAGCGAGTACAGCTCCAGCGGATGATCCGTAAGGTAGGCGATGATCGAATTGCGGACATCGCCCGCAAGCGGCTCGATCGCTACGCTGATTCCGCAGCCCCCGCCTGGCCCCCCGTCCGGACCGATCCGGCCCTGAAGCCGTCCCGCGGTCAGATCAAGCCGGAGTTCGTCGGATTTCGTCGGTTCCATCACAGCACCCTCCTCTTCGCCGTAAATCCTTCTATGTCATCCAAACATTCAAAATTGCTTCGTTCTATATCGCAACCTGATCAGAAGAGAATCTGGTAAGCATCCTGATCGATAGAATCTGGCTAGCGTCCTGATCGAAAGAGAATCTGGATAGCATCTCGATCATAAGAGAAAATCCGTTTAGCATTCTATCGATAAGCTAACGGGATGCCCGTTTACATCCAATCCTGTCCTTGAAGCTCGATCAATCGGCGGAGCTCGCCGTCGGACATTTCGGTCAGCCATGTCTCGCCGGAGCCGACCACCTGCTCGGACAACGCCTTTTTCTGTTCGATCAGCTCGTCAATCCGTTCCTCCAGCGTCCCCTGGCAGATCAGCTTATGCACCTGGACATTGCGGTGCTGCCCAATCCGGAACACCCTGTCCGTTGCCTGATTCTCCACGGCCGGATTCCACCAGCGGTCGTAGTGGAGGACATGATTCGCGCGGGTCAAATTCAGCCCCACGCCCCCGGCCTTCAGCGACAGCACGAAGAACTCCGTGCCTTCGCCGTTCTGGAAGGCCCGCACCATCTCGTCCCGTTCGCGCTTCGGGACGCCGCCATGGAGAAAATGCGGCTTCTTCCCGTACTTGCGCCCGAGTACGTTCACGAGCAACTCGCCCATGCCGACATACTGGGTGAAGATAAGCGCCGATTCCCCCATATCTTCAATCTGGTCCAGAATTTCGAGCATCCGCTCCATCTTCCCGGAGGCTTCCGCGCGCACCGCTCGTCCCTCTTCCTGCCGCAGCAGCTGGGGATGATCGCATATTTGCTTCAGCTTGGTCAGCGAGGACAGCACCAGCCCCTTGCGGGCCATGCCCGTCTGGGTTTCGATCTGCCCCATCATCTCATCGACGACTGCCTGATACATAGCCCCCTGCACCTCCGTCAGCGTGCAGTAGGACTTCACCTCCAGCTTCTCCGGCAGATCCTTGCGGATGTCCGGGTCGCTCTTCAGCCTGCGCAGCATGAACGGCGATACGAGCCGGTGCAGCTCGCGGTATCTTTCCTGCTGCCCTTCGCCGGCGGCATAGCGCTGACGGAAGGCATTGAAGGAGCCCAAGTACCCCGGATTCAGAAAATGGAAGATGGACCACAGCTCCGCCAGGCGATTCTCCACCGGCGTTCCGGTCATGGCAATCCGGTGGGGAGCCGACAGCTTCATGACGCTCTGCGCCTGTTTGGTGCGGTAATTCTTAATATACTGCGCCTCGTCCAGCACAACGCTGGACCAACTGATGCCGGACAAGTCTCCTCCGTCGCGCCCTGCCAAATGGTACGTGGTCAGCACAACATCGTACTCTTTGGTCTTCCGCGCGAATTCATCTCCCCGGAGCCGCCGGACCCCATGATGAACATGAAGCGACAGCTCCGGGGCGAACCGCTGGAGCTCCCGCTGCCAGTTGCCCAGCAAAGACGTCGGGCATATGATCAGGACCGGGCCGGTGTTCCGGTCCGATTCCCTCCGGTCCAGCAGGCATGTAATCACCTGAATCGTCTTGCCGAGCCCCATGTCATCCGCAAGGCAAACGCCAAACCCCATTTCGCGCATCATGCTGAGCCATTGATATCCACGTTCCTGATACGGCCTCAGCTCCCCATGCAGCATCGATGGGACAGGACGGGGCGGAACCTTCCGGATAACCTCCCCTTCAAGCAAGGAGGACAGCAGTCCCGCGGATTCAACCTCCTCGATAAAGAGACCCTTCCACAGCCGTTCCCCATCCATCTCGGCGGTCAGATGCATCCATTCCGCCAGCTCCATCTCGCCCTTCTCATGACGCTTCATGAAACGAAGCACCTGGTTGATCTCCTTCAAGTCGACTTCAACCCACTCACCGCGGAATTGGACGTACGGCAAATTCTGCTCCGCCAGCGATTTCAGCTCTTCCCGGGTGAGTCGCTGGCCCCCCATGGCCGCCGAAATTTCAAAGCGAACCAGATGCTCCATCCCCATCACGGGGAGCGGATGCATCCCGCCCGGCGATCTCGCATCGGACATCATCTTCAGAGACAGTCCGACCCGTCTGCGGCCTTCCTTGCTCCACCTCGTTGGCATTTGGACCGTCACGCCTTTTCCGGCCAGTCTCGGAACCGAATCCTTCATAAAGGAAGACAAGGCGCTGAGCGGTATCGACACCCCTTCGGGTGCCGGTCCACGCAAGCCCTCCGCGAGCTCCGGCGCAAGCTCCGCCGCTTCGCCGAGCCTTAGCAGCAGCTGCTGCTTCACGGAGGAATAAATCCGTCCCCGGATCAGCGGATCCGTCTCCGCCATTGCCCAGATGCTGCCTGCGGGCAGCAGCAAGCCCTCATCCTCCAAGCCCCGCGCCCAGAACGAGATTTGCCAATCCTGCCGGTTGTCCGCAAGCGGAGGCTCGAGCCGGAGTCCGAGCCCGACCGTTCCGCTCTCCGGGGGCGCATCCTCGCCTGCAGCGTACGGGACCGCCGTTCCACCCGCTGCCTCCACCGCCGACGTCAGCTCCCCGATCTCTTCGGCTGTGCCTTGGACAGGCAGCTCGCGGTTAACCGTCAGCAGACTGTTCCACCACAGCTCGACTAAGGGAGAATACCCTCGGCGGTAATTCGCCAGATGGGGCCGCAGCTTATCCTGGGTTTCCCGTACCGCCTGGCGGGCCTCGCTGTCCAGAATGCCGCACAAGAACGAGTACAGCACGATCGCGCCCGCTTCCTCCCGGGTTGACGGGTCATGACCGGCCAGAGCTGCCGGCACGCCGATGCAGACTGGCGGAATATTGGCCGCCATTTGCATGAACCGCTCCCAGTCCTCCCCAGACAGCTGCGGCTTCCATACCGCACGGATGCTCTGCATCGAAGACCGTCGTCTTCCGATCACCGGCACTTCGGCGGTACCCGGCGCAAGCTTTCCTTGTAGCAGCAGCTGAAGCGCAAAGCGGCTTGCTTGTATCCAAAATTCCATCTCTTCTCCGGCTTCGAGACCCTGTGCTTCATAGTTTGCCGGCGTAAGCTCGAGCAGCATTTCGAACGCATCCCCCGGCGTGAGTGCCAGTCCTTCCATCGTCCGGCCGCCGACCATCTTCCGCTCCGGACGACGCGCGCTTCTCTCCCCGTAGGTCGGGGACGGATATCTGAGCTCTGCCAGCCGGAGAGTCGCATTGGCGAAGGGGCGGCTTCCATCCTGCATCCGCACGGCACGGACAACGCGGCTCCATGCATCCACCTTGGGCTCGGATACCTCTCCGGAAAAACAAAAGAATGCATCACCTAACCATACGCCATAAAGCGGTTGATTCATCGTTGTCTCCCGTCTTTTCCTGCTTTTTATAGATATTATTACTATCTTATACGATCACCGCATAATTTCAAAACGCCAGCCGAAAGAATTTTCGGGCTATAAAATGATGCCGCTCCCCTAAATGTTGCCACTTATTCGATCCTTGATGCGTATTGAATAAATAAACCTACATTTGTCAGGGGGAGCTCGATTGGACATCTTGTTTGCCGGGAGCATTATTGGGCTGGGCGTTTTATTAATAGGTTTTTTATTGTTTATTATTCACATCATGATTTGTATATGGGGGTACCGCGATGCGCGGCGTCTTGGCAGAAGCCCTGAGTTTGCGCTGCTTATCCTGCTTGGCCTGCTGTTCTTTCCGGTTGTCGGGCTCATTCTCTATCTGCTGATCCGGAGGGCTTAACTGGTTAACCCCGTTGCCGCATGGCCCGGACTGCCGGAATCCTCCGGTGATCGTGAGGATGCGGGAGGCAAGGATGCGAGAGATCATTCCATTTCCGCTAACCGATCCCCATATCTATCCTGTAGCCACAGAAGAAGAGGCCGCTCCGACTGATCGGAGCGGCCTCTTCTCGCTTCTATATCGTTATTTTGCCTTCAAGCTTTCCCAGGACTTCTGGATGCCCTCGAACAATTGATCTTTATTCACATTGCCGGCAACATAGCCTTGCATTTGGCTGCCGAATTCGTTCATGCCGCCATCCGGGAATTTATTGAACTCCCAGCTGAGCGTCTTGCCCTCCTGGCTGTATTTCACGATATCGTTGCCGAGATCGCCCAGTGTTTCGCTCTTGGTTTCGATGCTCTTGAAGGCCGGGATGAACTTAAATTCGTCGGTGATGTACCGTTTGCCGGTCTCCGAAGTGACGAGCCAGTTCAGGAATTCCTTCGCTTCAGGCTTTACCTTGGATTTGTTATTGACTACCCAGTTGTTCGGCACGCCGACCGGAAGCTTGTCGTTCTCTTCGGCATTGTCGTTGATCGGCATCGGCAGGAAGCCGATGTTCAGCTCCGGATTGATTCCGTCGATCTGCACCTGGGTCCAGTTGCCGTTCTGCGTCATGGCGGCTTCCCCGCTGGCAAACAACGTAATTTCGGTGTTGTAGTCGGTCGTCAACGGGTTCTTCTGACCATACTTCACGGTCAGATCAAGCAGGCGGATCCACTCGTCGAATTTCGCATTGCCTGCAATCTTCTGCGTTCCTTCATTTAAGCCTTTGACAAAAGCATCCGGATCCTCTTGATGCGCAAACGGGATATTCAGCAGGTGGTTAGCCAAAATCCACGTTTCTTGATAGCCGTTGGCAAACGGTGTAATGCCCGCCGCCTGGAGCTTCTGTGCCGCTGCCTCCAGCTCGGTCAGCGTCTTCGGCAGCTCGGTGATGCCGGCTTGCTTGAACAGGTCCTTATTGTAAATGAAGCCGTAGCCCTCAATGCCGAACGGCTGTCCGTACAGCTTGCCGTCCTTCGTCATAGGCTCCTTCGCCACGTCCAGCAC
Organism: Paenibacillus ihbetae; assembly: GCF_002741055.1. NCBI lineage: Bacteria > Bacillati > Bacillota > Bacilli > Caryophanales > Paenibacillaceae > Paenibacillus > Paenibacillus ihbetae. Next base: position 2,525,389 of record NZ_CP016809.1, read on the forward strand.
GTCATTCACCCATGGCTGGTCGGACAGGTCCTCGATATTCTCGAACCAGGTATCCAGGTCGCGGTAGCCGCCTACGTTGAAGATGTCCGGCTCATCGCCCGAAGCAAACTTCGCCTTCAATGCCGCGCCGTAGTCGGAGCCGCCCCCGACCGTCTGAATGTCCAGCTTGATGCCGGGATGCTCCTTCTCATATTCCGCCTTCAGCTGGTTCAGCGCCTCCGCAATTTCAACCTTGAATTGGAAAATCTTAATGGTCTTCGTTCCGCCTTCAGCGCCGCCCTCGGCTTCCTGGCCGCTCTCTTTCGAGCCGCCGCCGCATGCTGCAAGCAAGGTGGAGAACGCCAGGATCATGACCAGCAGAAGCTTACCTTGTTTCTTCATGTTATGAATCCTCCCTTTTGTATAGGTGTGTCAGTTGCTATAAATGGCGTTTGCTTCTTCAGTATAATTAACCTTTTTTCTATTCATCAGGTACGATATTGATCTCTCGGGTGGATGAAATTGACCGATTTACCGGTTTATCCCTTGACCGCCCCGTGGGTAATTCCTTCGATGATGTATTTTTGCATTGCGAGGAAGAAGATGATGATCGGCAGAATACCGAGTACGAGCGCCGGCAGCGCAAGATCCCACTGCTTGGTATATTGTCCGAAGAATGCGAATGTCGCAATCGGTATCGTCCGCAGCTCGGCGGATTGCAGGATCAGCGACGGCAGCAGATAGTCATTCCAGATCCACAGCGTGTTGAGAATGATCACCGTCACGAACATCGGCTTCATGAGCGGAAATACGACCCGGAAGAATACGCCGTATCCGCTCGCTCCGTCCACCGTTGCGGCCTCCTCGATCTCCAGCGGAATCGACTTCGTAAATCCATGGAACAGGAATACGCTGAGCGGAACACCAAACCCGAGATAGCAGATGATCAGGCCGTACAGGCTGTTATTGATGCCCATCGTTGCGGTTACCTTCACCAGCGGAATCATGATGGACTGGAACGGGATGACCATGGCCGCCACGAACAGGGCGAACATAATCCGGTTAAAGCGCGTATTGCGCCGCACCATCTGATACGCCGTCATGGCGCTCAGCATCGCCAGCAGCAGGTTGCTGGCAACCGTGACGACAAGGGAGTTCCAGAGCGCGGACGGGAATTTCGTGATATCCCATGCCCGTGAGTAGTTGCTCCATTCAAGCGTTGTCGGCAGCCCGGCCGAATCGGTCAGCAGCTCGCCGAAGGTCTTGACCGAGTTGACGAACAGGAAATAGAACGGCACCAGGAAGAGCAGCGCTACGATGATCATGATGAGCTCGGTAGCCAGCGTATTCAGCTTGTATTTTCTGACGGTCTCCATTATGCCTCGACCTCCTTGCTCTTCGTGAACCGAACCTGCAGGCTTGTGATGATGGCGACGACGATGAAGAAAATGACCGCCTTCGCTGTGCCGAGGCCCAGACGGTTATTTGTATACGCTTCGTTGTAGATGTTCATGGCCACCGACTCCGTGGAGCCGAAAGGCCCGCCCTTGGTGAGCGACAGGTTCAGATCAAACATCTTGAAAGACCATGAGATCGCCAGGAACAGGCAGACCGTGACGGCAGGCATCACGAGCGGTATAATGATGGACCGTAGAACTTGTCCTCTGCTCGCGCCGTCGATTTCGGCCGCCTCCAGAATATCCTTCGGCACATTGTTGAGCGAGGAAATATAGATGACCATCAGATAGCCGGCCGTCTGCCACACGAAGACGATGACGATGGCCCAGAACGCCGTCCCCTTGGTCCCGAGCCAAGGCAGATTGAAGAATCCGAGATTCGTTGCGCTGCCGATCGCCGCGAAGCCTTTGACGAAGATGAATTGCCAGATGAAGCCCAGTAGCAGGCCGCCGATCACGTTCGGCATGAAGAAGATCGTCCGCAGCACGTTCCGCGTTTTGAGAGGCTTGGTCAGGAAGTAGGCCAGCACGAAGCCGAGAAGATTCGTAAGAATGACTCCAAGCACCGTAAACCTTGTGGTGAACCAGAATGAACTGCGGAATTTATCGTCATTGGTAAATATCGTTACGAAGTTATCCAAGCCGACCCAATCGATTTTATTCGATACGCCATTCCAGTTGGTGAAGGAATAATACAGTCCTAGAAGGAATGGAATGATCATGATCAGGATGAAAAAAATAGTGGAGGGTCCCACGAACAGAAACTGCTGGAGCAGCGCCGATGATTTTTTCCGATTCATCCCTGTGATCTCCCCTTTGCGTTAAGATGTTGTATGATGTATAGCCATTATGAGGTAACCTGTTATCAATGAACACGGAGAATCATGAACCGTTAGGTGTAAAATATTGACCATACCGATTCCTATGTATGATCTATCCGAGGTGAGCTGTCATGAAATTCCGCAGTATTCAAACCCGGCTGATTCAGTTCATGCTGGCCGTTACAACGATTCCGCTTCTGCTCTCCTTAATCATCACATTCTCGCATACCCGCGAATCCGTAAAGGAACAGACGGTAAACGAGAACATTCGGCTCATTTATCAAGGAACGACCAACTTAAGAAACTATATGAACAGCATCAATCGGGCTTCGCTTTCCGTCTATTCGGACTCCTACTTTCTGCGCAACCTCGCCCTGGATCCGGACAACCACCGCGTCGTAGCCGAGCTCTACGCCACCCTGCAGGCGATTCAGACAGGGATGGAGGACATCCATCAGATCTACCTGCACAACTACTTGACCGGTCAATCGACCCAAGTGTCGAGCAATCTTCCAAGGCGCGAGTTCCGGAAGGAGCCTTACCGCCGGATTGAGCAGTTCGGTCCCGGCCCTGCCGCGATCGAGCCGATTCATGAGGTTCATAATTACGGATTTCCCCGCAGACCTGCCGACATTACCGATTTCAAAGTGATCACCTTCTACCGGTCGATCAACAACATTCCCTCTTCCGAGCAGTATGCTCTCATGGCGATTGACGTCAAACTTGACAGTATCTTGGCCATTTGCGACCAACTGTATGCCAAGGGAGAGGAACAGTTATACTTGATTGATGATAGAGGCAGCATCATGTATAGTCCGGATTCCGATCAAATCGGGCAGCCTTTTGCCGATCAGACGCTGCTGCATGAAATCGCCAAGGAAAAACAGGGCTATTATGACGGCAAGGAAGCGATGGTTATTTATGAGAAGCTGGATCTGCCCTATGCCCCTTGGACTTTGGTGAAGCAGATACCACATAAGACGCTGTACAAAAATTCGACGGAATTAACGGGGATCAACGCGACGATCGCTATTTTTGCTCTGCTTGTTGTCATTTTCGGTACCCTATGGATATCCATTCGGATTACAAGACCCATTAAACAGCTCACGAGTTATATGAATCAGGTGCAGACCGGGCGGCTGGACGTCGATATCGATGTAACGAGCCCGGATGAGATCGGCATTTTGTCGCGGCGGTTCCGGAACATGATGGACACGATCAATAACCTGATCCTGCGGGAGTACCGGCTGGAGCTGGCCAACAAGACCAACCAGCTGAAAGCGCTGCAGGCACAGATCGACCCGCATTTTCTGTACAATGCGCTCCAATCCATCGGGACGTTGGCCCTTCAGCATAAGGTGCCGCGGATCTACTCTCTTCTTTCCTCCTTGGCGAATATCATGCGCTACAATATGCGCAACAGCGAGGCGAAAGTAACGCTGCAGGATGAGGTCCACCATGTGCGGCTCTACCTGGAGCTTCAGAAGCAGCGCTTCCGGGATCAGCTTGAAATCTCATGGGATCTGGAGCCGGACAGCCTGCAGGCCCCCGTTCCCAAGATGATTCTGCAGCCGATCGTCGAAAACTATTTCAAGCACGGCATGAACAGCAGGGAGACCGTGGGACGCCTATCGATCTCTTCGCGGATAACCGAGGAACATAGACTGGTCGTCGTGATCGAGAATAACGGGACGTCGATCGAGCAGGACAGGCTGGCCGAGATCCGCCGCATGCTGGCCGATCCTTCGGGACAGGAGCCGCGAAGCGGCGATACCGGGGATATCTCCATCGGGCTTATGAATGTGCTGATGCGACTGAACCTATATACGGACAACAAGGCTGTTCTAACCATCGAGAATGCAGTGCCGCATGGCGTCATTGTCACGCTCAATATCAACGCTTGGGGAGAGTGAGCACTAGAGATGAAAGTATTGATCGTAGACGACGAACAACACGTAAGAGAAGCGATTGAGATGCTTGCGGACTGGGAGCGTCATGGCATAACGGAAATTTATCAGGCTGCCGACGGCGAGGAGGCGGTTCGGTTAATCGAGGAGAAGAGATCGTCATGACCGATATGCGGATGCCGAATAAAAACGGCCTCGAGCTGCTGACCTGGCTGCACACGTCCAGACCCGACATCAAGGTGCTCGTTATCAGCGGATACGATGATTTCGAGTATGTCCGGCATACGATCCGCTCGGGAGGATCGGATTATATTTTGAAGCCGGTCGATGCGGGAAGTCTGAACGAGGCGCTCGGCAAGGCGGCGGATGCCTGGCGGTTGGAGGAAGAGAAGCGGAAGCAGATCATGAGCCAGAATATCGAAATGAACCAGATGACCCCGCTCTATATGGACCGGCTTCTCTCGGATCTTGTGAACGGGTACGGGAGCAGGGAGAGCATCGTGGCCCAGCTGCAAAACCGGATGGCTCTGCCGTCGGCAGGAGATCCCTGCCATATCGTTGTTATTAGCGATGTCCAGTTTGACAAAGAGCTGCTGTCCAAATTTCGGAACCGGCGGCACCTGCTCTCCTTCACCTTGATTAACATCTGCAACGAGCTGCTGCGCGATCAAGGGGTGGCCTTCCGCCATATCGACAAGCCCGGGGAAATGATTGTGCTGTATTGGAACCCTCGTCTGCCCGTCAACGATATGCTCGAACGGATCAACGACGGATTGTTCGCCATTCTCCGGCGGCGTGCCCATTTCGGCTGCGCGGCAGCAGCTTTCCCGGCGGACCTGCCGAAAGCATACCTGAATGCCGTCCAGGCCCTGTGGAGCCGCAACCTGCTGACAGGCAAATCGCGAATTCATAAAGAGCGCGTTCCGGAAAGCGAAGGCTCCCGTACCCCTCGATTGGCCTCGTACGAGGAGACGTTCAAATTGGCCGCCCTCAGCGGGAGCAGGGAACGGATCGAAGCAGCAGCAGACGAGTGGATTAAGGAAGTCCGGGACATGGATCGGGTGTCTCCGGAGCAGCTGCTGCGCATAAACTCCGAGTGGGACTGGATGCAGCAGCATTGGACCGAGAATGAGGTGAAGAGCGTACAGGAGCCCGTGGAGGACGCGGAAATCTCTCAAGACCTGCCCTCCCCTCTTCCCTTGAATGAGGACGGCATGCTGTGCTGGGAACGCTGGCGGGAACAGATCTGCGGCCGACTCAACGCGGCCTCCAGGGTGCTTACCCAGATTCATTCAAAGGACAACCATATTATTCATGATATCGCCCGGTATTTGGAGAACAGCTATCATGAAGAGATTTCGCTGCAGCAGATTGCCGGCCGTTTCTTCCTCAGCAGAGAGTACATATCCCGCAAATTCAAACAGGAATTCGGTGTGACTCTCTCCGATTTTCTCGGGCGCATACGCATCGACAAAGCCAAAACCCTGCTGCTCAATCCTCAGCTCCGCATTGCCCAGATTGCAGAGATGGTCGGTTACCAGGATGAAAAGTACTTCAGCAAGGTGTTTAAAAAAATGGAGGGCGCGACGCCCAACGAATATCGGAAAGTGCATCAGAGATAGGGGACATCCGCCGGAAAACGCCGGCTTGGGCCCAGGAGCAACGGCATTAGCCACGGGATCGCCGGCTTGAGCCACGGGATCGCCGGCTCGAGCCACGGGATCGCCGGCTCGAGCCACGGGATCGCCGGCTTGAGCCAGTGGATCCCCGACTTCGGCAACGTTTGGTCAATGCCTCAGAGATCTCGCTAGAAGTAACGCCCCGCTTAGCATGCTGATCCGACCAAAAAAAGAGCTCCCGGCTGCCTCTAGGGCATGCCGGGAGCTCTTCGTTTCCTTCGAAAAGCGTTATCCTTTGACCGCAATGACTTCAATTTCCACCAATCCGTCCTTAGGCAGACGGGCTACCTCCACCGCGCTGCGCGCCGGATAAGGCTCGGAAAAGAAGCTGCCGTATACCTCGTTTACCGCCGCAAAATCATTCATGTCCTTCAGGAACACGGTGGTTTTGACGACCTGGTCCAGGCTTGTCCCTGCCGCTTCAAGAATGGCCTTCACGTTGCTTAAAGACAACCGCGCCTGCTCCTGCACGCCTTCACCAAATTCTCCCGTTTCCGGATTCAGACCGAGCTGGCCGGAGGTATACACGAAGCCGTTGATCTCTACCGCCTGGCTGTAAGGACCGATCGCGCCTGGCGCTTTAGGCGTGGAAATAATATGTTTGTTCATGGATATGGCTCCCTTCTATGTAATTCCGTATGTTCACATTGTAAACGTCCAACTGCAGACTGGCAAATTTAATCAGCCGTATCTCCCAGCACGTGGATGACTTCATTCGGATAAACGTGGTGCCCCTTCATATCGGCAAGCCCGATCTTCACCATTGAACGGGCCACCTTCTGAGCAGGGATCGCCCGGTATGGAGCGAGCTTCGGACGCCTGAACAGCGCATCCAGGGAAGTCATCAGTACCGCAGCCGCTTGCTCGCCGAAACGGCGGTCCGGCCGATTTCCTAACAGCAAAGACGGGCGGAACAAATGAAGACCATGAAAGTCCATGGCCGCCAGGCCTTCCTCCATCTCGCCCTTGGTCCGAAGATAGAAATTCCGCACGTCCGGGCTTGCGCCCATCGAGCTGACCGCCAGGAACTGGCGGACGCCGTGCCTTCGGGCAAGCGCTGCCGACTTCAGCACATATTCCACATCGACCTTCCGGAATTGCTCCCGGGAGCCGGCCTTCCTGATCGTTGTCCCGAGGCAGCAATACACGCTGTGAACATCCGCGAAGGCTTCCTCAAAGCGCTCGAGCTCATCCCAATCCACGGGAATGATCCGCAGCCCGGGATGGGCAGCTTCGGGCGGCCTCCTCACCAGCACCCGGACCTCATCTATATCCGGTCTTCTCAGCAATTCCTCGGTAACCTCTCCTCCGACAAGCCCCGTTGCCCCAATAACGAGGGATATCTGTCCCATCTTACTGCCCCCCTTAATTATTCATCATCTAAATCATTTATCAGGTTAAGACCTCGGCTCATGGACAACCTGAACAGCTTCGATGCGGACAAAACTTCGTTAATGTTAGGCTGACCGAACGCCTGCTGCTGAGATCATTCTACACCCCATTACGCGGCTGTCAACACGCTTGGATCCGGTGAAATAATTCATGGATGATACAGCCGTTTCCAGAGGGGCAAATCGCAGCGTAACCACAGAAAAAAGAGTGCAAATCAGGCACGATTTGCACTCTTTCTCCAAGCGGTTATCAAGTTAAGCAGCGGCTTCCAATCCCTGCGGAACCAGCCGGGGGCTTCGGCATGCGCCGCGTCCCCCTCCGGCAAACCGGCCGGTAAGGATGCCTCGCTCAAGCCTTCGTGAATAGGGAAGGGCTCATCCTCCATCAAGACGTAGTACTTCATATCAAACGTACTGACCATGTCTCCATGAAGCGTTAGCACCTTGTCGTTACGAATATCGATCACCTTGCCGGTCACAACCCGGTTCTCCAACACGATCATTCGCCTCCCTTAATCTAAGGCTTTAATCCCGAAATCTCGCGCTCCAATCCGCATATTCGCGCTCTGCGGCATCCTTCGAATGTCCGTAGCGCTCCTGCAGCTTCCCGACCAATTTATCCTTCTCCCCGGCGATGACATCCAGGTCGTCATCCGTCAATTTACCCCATTGCTTCTTCGCTTCACCCTTAATCTGGTTCCATCTCCCTTTAAAAACGTTGTTATCCATAAACATCAGCCTCCCTCTCAAGTAATGAGCCCTGCAATCCTCTATCTTTCGTGTGTATATTGTTTACCCGCAGGCAGCCGCTCTGAATCCTTGGAGGATACGGGTACGGGCCGACCGCCCTTTCCCTCTCGCCTCAACCTGGCGCCCGTCTGGCGCCCCTCTAAAGTGATGATCGCTGTTTAATCATCCAGTCTGGAGGTCAAAGAGACGGAAGTCGAATGACGCAAAAGGCCCCGCGAATCCACAGGATCCGCGGGGCATCTATCCTTCCAACGTTTCGAGGGGGTTCGAAGGCCGATGGCAGTCCTCAGCCTTAGCGAATCGTGACCACCTTCGTCTCGCTTTTCATATAGTTCACGAACATGCCTGCAAAGTCCGGGTCCCACTGGGTCCCCTTCCCCTCCTCCAGTATATTCAGCGCATCCGCCGATCGCATGCCGCTGCGGTAGGGCCGATCCGACGTCATCGCATCATACGCATCAGCGACGGCAATAATCCGCCCGAACAGCGGGATATCCTTGCCCTTCAGGCCATCCGGATAACCGCACCCGTCGTATCGTTCGTGATGGGACCGCACGCCTTCCAGGTAAGGAGCCATGGCGTCGGCCGGTTCAATCTGCAGCAAAATATTCTCGCCCTGCTGCGGATGCGTCTTGACCTGATCGAACTCCTCTTCCGTCAGCTTGCCTTCCTTCAGCAATATATGATCCCGCACGCCGATTTTGCCGATATCATGCAGCAGTGCCGTCTTATGCAGCAGATCGATCTCCTCCTCGCTGAGACCGGCCAGCCGGCCGATCAGAACCGAGTATTCCGCAACCCGAAGCGAATGCCCTGCCGTGTAAGGATCCCTTGCATCGAGCGCTGCCGCGAGGGCCGCGAAGTAGCTGTCGAGAAGCTTACGGTTCCGTTCCTCGCGAACCTGAAGGCCGCGAACCATCATATTGAAGCCCGCGATCAGTGTGGAGAATTCATCGGAATATAGATTCGAGGTTTGAATAAGGCGTCCTTCTTTAATTTCGTTCATCGCCCGGTACAGCTGACGGATGGGGCGCTGTAAATCCTGGGTCAGGAGCCATGCACCGACATATGCGAATCCGACGCCAAGCAGCAGGACACCCCCTGCCCAGCCCCAATACTGCTGCGGAGCAATTTTGTTAAGTCCCTCCAGCCTAATCTGAACGGCCAGCGAGAACAGAAAGAGCGGGAACGTGCCGATGAGCATCGTGCTGAGCAAAAATTTGACGCGGATCGCCAGGAATACATGGCCCTCCAGCGAGAAATCGACGCCATGCCTCGACAGCGCCTTCCGCCGTATTCCCTTGATCAGCGGGCGAATGGCAGCAATCGTCAGGAAGAATTCGATCATGGCATGGCAGCTTGCAAGGAGAACGGCCCCAAGTGAAGCAAGCCATATGTAAAAGGCAGGAAAGCTCAGCTTCCCCTGCTCCATCATCCATATGGTCAGCAGAATGGCCGGCAACGACAGCCCAAGCAGATGGGGACCGAAGATGCGGTAGACAGCGAGGCGCGGCATACGATGCACGTGTAAATAGGCTTTTTCCAGCAAATCCAGATCCGGGTCCTCTTCTTCAAAGACGGCACGGATCGGCTTAAGCTGCGTCAGGAAGACGCTGAGCTCCGAAATGAGCATAATCATAAACGAAATGGCCAGGATGGCCATCAATCGTGCGCATTCCTCGAAGGAAATTTCCAGGGTCGTTACCAATAATACGCCGCCGACAACAACAACAGATGCAATCGAGCCGATCATATAATTCCGAACAAGCTGTTTAAGAAATGACTTATACAGTTGCATGGTCCGCCTCTACTTTCGTAACAGAAATAAACACCCCGTTGCAAGCCGAACATTGGTCTGCAGCATCTTTCGATAATCCTGCATAAAATAGGGATTATCATCGAATTCCGCCAAAATTATCGTTACTATGAATATCGTTGGAAATGCCAAAAAAATCAAGATCTTTAAGCGGCAATCGGCAAGATTGTTGATGAATTTTGCTTATCGGGCCTAGATGTGATATAATAATATCTTGTTAGATGAAGTTTAACCCCGTAAGTTCCTCGAAATTTGATATTACATCTCAGATGAAGTAGAAAATTCCTATTTAATGACCCTAAGAGTAAGAGTTTTACGGAACGTTTTCTGATTCACACTGGAGCGGTCATCGGAGCCGCAAGGACGAAAGAGAGGCAGGGCTTTTGTTGTTTTGGAAGTAATGATTCTTGAATAACTTCACACACGGAACCGACTGTACAGACTGCATGCGTCTGTCAGGGGTTAAATTTTATAAGCGGCGCGTTTCGCGCCGCACCAAGGGACTCGGCTGGATAGCCGGGTCCCTTTTCCATTTTACCGGCATGGTTCCCCATGGCGGCTATTTTCGAACAGGTCCCTTACAACAACTGCGGCTGTTGGTCCGGTAAGCCCTGAAACATCAGTGACAGCCGCCTACTCGCCTGCATAGGATATCGGAGACGATTTAGTATCCAGAAGGAGTGTGCCGTTTTGAAAAAAAAGAAGAAAACCTCATCCTCCTCTACCCAGCCCTTCAGAGTCGATCCGAGTACCCGGGAGCTTGACCTGCTGGAGCGAGGTACGGGACGCAACTCCAAAAAAGAAAAGGAAGCCCGCATCCTGTCCGCGGCTTCCGTAGTGGATTCCGACGAAGACCTTGTAGGCTTAGCTGAACTGAAGCAGGAGCAAGAGAACGAACAACAGTTTGAACAGGAGATAAGGCAGGAACCGGATGAGATACAGATACAGGTCATCCACGATATTCTGGCGGAACAAAACCCGTGCAATCCACCGAGCGAAGTTTTTCCGAGCCAAGAGAAACCTGCCGATACCACATCTTTTGCAGCCATCCATGCTGAACAAGAGCAGCTGCTGGCCGATAAGGAAATGCCTGGAGTGAAGGGAGCATTCATATACACCGAGGATATCGGCGAATATGCGATTACCGATAGCCGAATTGCCTCCCGGGCCGTGACCGCCTCCAAAATCGCACCAGGTGCCGTTGGATCCGAAGCGCTTCAGGATTACAGCGTGAGCAGCATCCATATCACGGACGAGGCCGTTACCTCAAGCAAGATCGCCCCGCTGTCCATTACCAGCGATCACCTGATGGACGGCTCATTATCCACTCGCAAGCTGCGCGACGGCGCGGTAAACGGAAGCAAAATCAAAGACGGGGCAATCACGGCCCAGAAGCTCGCGGATCATGCGGTCGAAGGGAATAAAATTGCCGATGGCGCCGTGACGGCCCGCCACCTGCAGCATCTGATCGTGACGACGGAGCTGCTTGACGATCAATCCGTCAGAGGCGACAAAATTGCCTCCAGCGGTATCGAAACCCGTCATCTGGCCAATGGGGCCGTGCACAGCTCCAAGCTCGCGGACTACGCGGTCACGACAACCAAAATCCGTGACGGCGCGATCAGCAGCGAAAAGATTGAATATGGTGCCGTTACCGGCTCTCACATCCAGCAAGGCTCCGTAGAAAGCGGGCATTTGGCACCCGGAGCGGTCACTTCCGAGCATTTAGCTTATGGTAGCGTCGGTTCTAATCAAATCGCCGAAGGCGCCGTTGGTTCAGCACATCTTCAGGCTGGTACGATCCTCTCCCGCCATATCGCGGACGGTGCGATCGGCACCGAACAGATCAGACACGGCTCCATTGGAGATGAGCAGCTCGCTTCAGGCGCCGTGGCTTCCCGGCATCTTGCCGATTCCAGCATTACAAGCTTCAAGTTGGCCGACCAGTCTGTCCATACAGCGAAGCTGGTGGAGCAGGCCGTCACTGCCTCCAAGATCGCGGACCAAAGCATTCTGCCGAGCAAAATTGCTAATGAAGCGGTACAAACCCGGCATTTGAGCAAAGGATCGGTAGAATCGGCCCATATTGTAGATCAAGCAATTTCGACCCAACATCTGGCTGATCAAGCGGTGAATGCGTCACATATCGCGGAGGGCAGCCTGACGCCGAAGCATTTTGCACCGGAAAGCGTAACCGGATCCGCCATAAAGCCTAAAGCGGTCGGACCGCAGCATCTGGCTGACGGCGCCGTAGCCAGGCAGCATATTCAGCCGGAATCCATCGGCGACAAGCAGCTGGCTCCTGGCAGCGTCACCAGCAGCAAGCTGGCGCTGGGCTCTGTCGGCGGAGCGATCATTGCGCTTGATGGCGTGACTTCCGTCAATATCGCCAAACAGTCAATATTACAGCATCACCTAGCCCAAGGCAGCGTCGGAACCAACGCTCTTCAGGAAGGAGCGGTGCGCTCGGCCCATCTGTCCGACCAAGCAATCGAAGCAAGGCACCTCAAGGCCGAAAGTGTGCAAAGCAAGGCGCTTGCGCGCGGCTCGGTCACGGCGGATAAAATTGCGGAGGGCAGCGTCACTGAATCCGCCATCGGGAATGGTGCTATTGCCCCTCGCCATCTGGGCGATCACGCCGTCACATCGCTGAAGCTGTCGCCGGAAAGCGTATCGACCGACAAGCTTGTCGACCTTGCCGTTACTTCCTCCAAGCTTGCGGAGGGCAGCGTCACCGCAGACAAGATTGCACAGAAGGCTGTACAATCGGCCCACCTGTCCCCGGGTTCCGTATCGGGAGAGGCGATTCAGGATCAGGCGGTTACTTCAGACAAAATTGCACCGCTGGCAGTAGAAAGCACTCATCTCGGCCTGGAATCCATCTCGGGCAAGCATATTGTGCAGGAAGCGATTCACGGTTACCACATCAAGAAAAAATCCGTCACATTAAATCTCTTAGCGGACGAAGCTCGCACGCCGGAGATGTTGTTTAATGACGGCAGCATTCCAGGTTCCAAGCTGGGCGTCCAGTCCGTCTCGGAAGCCCATCTCTCCCCTGCATCGGTATCCGAGCAGGCGCTGAAACCAAACTCCGTGAGCGGAGACAAAATCAAGCCGCTCTCCATCAGCGCCGGGCACCTGCAGCAGGCGAGCGTCCTGTCCAACCATCTGGGGACGGACATCGTCAAATCCGAGCATATCGGGGACAGCGCCGTAACGGATCGCCATCTTGCTCCGGATTCCGTCAAAGCGCATCATATTCAGAGCTCAAGCATTGAATCGGACCATATCGCCGTTCAGGCGATTTCGGCCCGGCACCTGGCTGAACAAGCGGTAAATTCGGACCATATCGCGGAGGGCTGCCTGATACCGAAGCATTTTGCACCGGACAGCGTCACCGAATCCGCCATCGGGGACGGCGCCATAGTCCCCCGCCATCTGGGCGACCACGCCGTTACGTCGCTGAAGCTGTCGCCGGAAAGCGTATCGACCGACAAGCTTGTCGACCTTGCCGTTACCTCCTCCAAGCTTGCGGAGGGCAGCGTCACCTCAGACAAGATTGCGCAGAAGGCTGTACAATCGGCCCATCTGTCCCCGGGCTCCGTATCGGGAGAGGCGATCCAGGACCAGGCGGTTACTTCAGACAAAATCGCACCGCAGGCAATTGAAGGCGCTCATCTCGGCCTGGAATCCATCTCGGGCAAGCATATTGTGCAGGAAGCCATATACGGTTACCACCTGAAGAAAAAATCCATCACATTAAATCACTTAGCGGACGAAGCTCGCACGCCAGAGATGTTGTTTCATGACGGCAGCATTCCGGGTTCCAAGCTGGGCGTCCAGTCCGTCTCGGAAGCCCATCTCTCGCCTGCGTCGGTATCCGAGCAGGCGCTGAAACCAAACTCCGTAAGCGGGGACAAAATCAAGCCGCTCTCCATCAGCGCCGGGCACCTGCAGCAGGCGAGCATCCTGTCCGACCATCTGGGGGCGGACATCGTCCAATCCGAGCATATCAGGGACAACGCCGTGACGGATCGCCATCTTGCTCCGGGTTCAGTCGGATCGCACCATATTCAAGAAATAAGCATTGCATCTTCCCATTTAGCGGAAGGAAGCATTCTTTCAGGTCATATTACAGAGGGCTCTGTAAACAGCCAGCATATCGCAGAAGGCTCTGTCGGTTCCAAACACATTGAGCTGTTCGCGATTCAGAGCCACCATCTTGCCCCTTATTCCGTTAATGCCGCCCATCTGGGGAATCTATCCGTAGGGCACGTGCATCTGCAGCCGGACAGTGTCGGCGTGGATCAACTGCAGCCGGGTTCGGTAAGATCCCGGCAATTAGCCGAAGGTGCGGTCCTTCCCCACCACCTTCAGAAGCACTGCATCAGTACAGAGCATATCGAAGCCGGGGCGATTACGGGGGAACTCATAGCTGAAGGAACGATGACTGGAGATAAGATCGCGGACGGAGCCATTACAGGCTCGCACATCTCCGACGGTGCCATCGAGAGCAGGCATCTGGGACCGGATGCTTTCAGCGGCTTCACCCTCGCCGATGGAGCCATTGACAGTGCCAAGCTGGGAATAAAGGCAGTGACCAGCGCTCATTTGAACGACGCCGCTGTCACAGGACTCCACATTGCGCAGGGCGCCATTACAAGCACTCATGTGGCCGATGGCTCCATCGAGAGCAGACATCTCAAGCCGGATGCTTTCAGCGGATTCACGCTTACCGATGCTTCCGTCACCGGGGAGCATATTGCCCAAGGTACTGTTACGGGCTCGCATATTGCTGAAGGGTCTCTGAGCGGGGCGCACATCGCCGAGGGGGCCATTGAGAGCAGGCATCTAAGTCCAGACGCCTTCAGCGGATTCACCCTTACCGATGCTTCCGTCACCGGGGAGCATATTGCCCAAGGTACTGTTACGGGCTCGCATATTGCTGAAGGGTCTCTGAGCGGGGCGCACATCGCCGAGGGGGCCATTGAGAGCAGGCATCTAAGTCCAGACGCCTTCAGCGGCTTCACACTGGCCGATGCCTCCGTCACCGGAGAGCAAATCGCTCAAGGCGCTATTACGGGCTCGCATATTGCTGAAGGGTCTCTGGGCGGGACACACATTGCCGAGGGGGCCATCGAGAGCAGGCATCTCGGACCGGACGCCTTCAGCGGCTTCACGCTAGTCGACGGTTCCGTCACCGGAGAACAAATTGCCCAAGGCACCATTACAGGCTCGCATGTTGCTGAAGGATCTCTGGGCGGAGCGCACATCGCCGACGGAGCCATCGAGAGCAGGCATCTCGGACCGGACGCCTTCAGCGGCTTCACGCTCGCCGATGGTTCCGTCACCGGAGAGCAAATCGCCCAAGGCGCTATTACGGGCTCGCATGTCGCTGATGGATCTCTGGGCGGAGCGCATATCGCCGAGGGGGCCATTGAGAGCGAGCATCTCGGATTTACGCCAGTGCGCGGAACGGCCGGACAGATGAAGCTCCAACAATTTGGCATGACGCCTTTCGTGTTGAACGGTCCTGAAGCCAAAGCCGAAGTGGGGGTTCAATTCGAGGAGCCCTTTGGCGGCATCAACTATGTCATCGTAGGCATGAGCAACAATCCCGGCTTCCAGATTTCGCTGAAATCCCAGCAAGAGGACAGTGCCGTGCTCGAGGTCGTACGTCAGCCCGGCTGCAATCTGGCCTATGGCTTCATATCCTGGATTGCGATTGGTCCTTCCCTGTAGAACGTTCACGAATCTTTACAGGACTCCCCCGACCTCAGTCTCCGGGGAGTCCTTTATGTACACGACCGCAGCTCGAGGTGCCCATCCGGGGATTTGCATGTTTGCAAAGTCGATGCAGCAAGTTCCGATCAATGAAAAGCATGGCAGCCCGCTGACACCCTCCGCTCCTGGACAGCTATTTCAAATGGTCTATATTATGCCAAAAAAGACGAGCCATAGTGCTCGTCTTTAATATGAATGAAAATCGCTTGATGATGAATTGGGCGGAGCGAGCAGCTCACTGCTTTCAGCGGTTGAAAAGAGGTCCCTTTTAAGTACCTGTGGCGCGACAATCACCTTCTATTGCCGATACAAGTCCCTATTCGGTACATTTGACGGACCTGTGCTGCATTACGAAAAAAATGCCCCTACGTATTTTCATTGCGCCTAAGTTACATGCTTGAAGCTTCCCTCACATCGTGACCGTTTGAGCCCGGCGCCCATCGGGCCCGTGCCCCGAACGCATAGCATCCGGATAAGAATAAAATCCCTGCCGCAGCCATAAAGGTCGTCCTGACGCCAAATCGGTCTATGACATACCCGAACAACAGCGTGGACGCTCCAAACACGAGTGAGATCAGCGAGCTTTGCGCTGCATACACTTTCGGCATCATCTGCAGGGACGCGCTGCGCTGAAGCATGGTTTGCAATGAAATCGCCTTGAGCTGGTCAAACAGGCCAAACCCTGACGAAAACATTAATGCCAGCCACGGAATCGAGGTCATTCCAAAGCCGAACGTCATCAGGCTGATGCCGAAGGAGGCATATACGGTTAAGCCGACGATATGGCGATCCATCCACCTCGAGCCCTTCATGCCGCACCATCCCCCTGCCATCAATCCCAGAAAAAAGCTGGCGTTAATATATCCCCACCAAGCCTCTTCCTTGTGCAGCACCTCGGACACGTATACATATACGATAGCAGCGATCCACACGACACCGGCAATGGATTCCAGCACGTAGATAACGTGGATCGTCCGCAAAGCGGGCTGTTTCCAGATGAGTACCCAGCCTTCACGCATGGAGCTCCAATAAGGAGTTCGAGCCTTCCGTTCGCTTGAGTTTTCTAAAACCCACGGATCCTCCATCCTCTTCGTCAATACAGCGGCAGCGGCTGCCAATACGACGGTCAACCAGATAACCTGACCGCCTCCGAATATGGCCACCAGCATTCCCCCGGCAGCCCATCCGCCTAACTGAACCATCTGGTCGACGACGGCAACGAAGCTGTTCGCCCGGGTTAATTCATCCCGCGGAACAACCCTCGGGAGCATCGCATGGCTCGCCGGAGCGGCCCAGCCGTCCAGGAACGAGATAAGGAGCACCATTACAAGAATCACATACACCGTCATCTCTTGATTACCCAGTGCATATCGGGTCATGACGAGCAGCAGCAGTACCGCCGTCTTTCCCCATTGTGAGATGAGAAGCAGCGACTTAAGGGCGTATTTGTCCATCAGTACGGGCGCAAAGCCCCCGCTAATAAATCGAGCCAGCGTGGTAACAAAAGGAATCATCGCCATATGCATGGCAGATCCCGTGATCTCATGGACGATCGCCATTAGCCCGACAACGTAAAATAAATCACCGCAATTGGCAAGGGCCTGGCCGATCCAGAGATAGCGGAAAGATTTGCTCTTCATGGTTCTACCCCGTTTCTTTCAGTATTCAATTGTATGGGTGGTGGGGTAGTAACCTACATGTTCCAGCCTCGCTTCCTTGTCTTCTATGTTCACAGGGTAACATAATTCCCTGCCGCTTGTTAACCTAAAGCAACGAAATCAATGCATTGCAATTTTCTTGAGTGTCACTCGCCTTCGATCCTTCGATTCTTAGCTTCGGCTTGTCTCCAGATACTTCCATGTTTTTTTAGTCGTGTGCTAAAACTATTTCGGCTTCTACCCGGTCTAATAGTCGGTATGGCCGACAAGAATGGAGCAGGCCAGCGAACGCTGCATCTTCCATGCGCGCGCCAGCATCGATCCTTTGCAGCAGCAGCCGATTCTGTACAGCATCATCAAGACGTTTAAATAGCAAGGAGTGAGTGAACTGGCCAAGGCACTTTCGCAGCAGCAGTTCAGCGAAGATATTACGAGGTGCAGCGGGAAGCTGTACCGGGTGGCATATTGTTATGTCAAAAATGAGCAGGACGCCCTGGATATCGTATCAGAAGCGACATACAAGGCTTATCTTTCTTATGAGCGGATGAAGACGCCGCAGTATTTCGAATCCTGGATTACCCGGATCGTGATTCACTGTGCGCTCGATCGTCTGAACCGAAACAAGCGGATCACCTTTATGGAGGATCAGACCCAGGAATACGCGGCTGCCGAACTCGCGGTTCCGCTGGAAGAGAAGCTGGATTTATATGAGGCGATGGACCGGCTTGCGCCGGAGGAGAAGGCGTATATTATTTTGAAATTTTTCGAAGACCTGCGCTTCAGAGACATTGCCGATGTCCTGGAGCTGCCGGAGAACACGGTCAAAACCCGGTTTTACCGCATCATCGGAAAGCTTAAACAATATTTGGTCGAAGGAGAGGTCGAGGGATTATGACGGGTAAGGAACGTTATGAACAGATCAAAATTCCGGCTCAGCTGGCCAGCGTGATGGAGTCGGCACGGCACAAAGCAGCCGCACGCAAACGATCCTTCCGCTTGATGCGATACGCCAGCGCGGTTGCCGCCAGCATCGTCCTGTTGTTTGTCGTTAACATCCCGGGCGTTGCTAATGCCTTGTCCAAAGTCCCGGTCGTAGGCAGCATTGTGCAGGTGCTTCAATTTGGCGGGGGCGGTGAGCGGACCGATGGCGTAAGCGTCGACACCGAGACGGTAGAGGATGTGCTTCGCATCAACTTCGACCAGGCAGGCGAAACGGTATCCAGCGTGCCAGCCTTTGCCGTCGAGCATCGGAAAGCCCCGAACAGGCTCATCTTTACGATCAGCGGCGTTCGAAATTTCGATTATGATGCCGTCAAGAACGACCTGCTGGCTCTTCCCCTCGTGGAGGACGTCTATGAAAATATTATCCTTGATGATTCCGCGATGCGCTTTGTGGTGGAGCTGAAGGATGGCGTGACCCATTCCGTGTCGGAGTACCGGAACCCGGGTTATATCGAGCTGAGACTTGCCTCCACCGGCAAACAGATAAAGCCCCGCGAAGTGTTTTATATCCGTAGTGAAGCTATGCCGCAGGGAGAGTCCCTTGCAATGCTCGAGGAGATTTACTACGAAGACGACGTAACGTTTATTAAGACAGCCGGCGGAGATTTCATTGCCGTGATCGGGGGGTTCACTACCCGGGAGGAAGCAGAAAAGAAGCTCGGCGAAATCTCATCCCGTGAAGGCTATGGCGGTGATCTTCGGATTGACAGCTGGATGAGTAATGCCCGTCCGGATTAAGAGGCACGAGGAGTTCAATACTCAGGGGAAGACCTGCAATTTAACGAGCCTTAAATATACCGCAGCCCGGCTCCATCTATCGGAGCCGGGCTGCTTCTGCTGGGAAGTGATTTTTAAGAAAAGGCCGTTAATGAGATCAGGATAACCTTATCAATCATCCAAATTTCCCTGCCATGCCGAGAAACTGGCGAATGGTTCGCAATTATGACGGCCGACCCGGATATATCATCACCTTCACACTGGTGTCCTTCTGCGTGCGAGCCAGCTCCACGGCCTCTTGAATCCGGTCCAGCGGGAATTCATGGGTAATGATGTCCCGGATCCGGCTGCCGTTGTTCTGCAGCAGCCGAATCGCGGCCGGGTACGTATTGGCATAGCGGAACACGCCGTACACGTCCAGCTCGGCATCCACCAGTGCGCCGATATCGACAGGAATGGCGTCCTTCGTCGGCAGGCCGACAAACACGATCCGTCCGCCACGGTTCACGTAGTCGATGGAGCCTTCAATCGCTCCCGCATTGCCGGACGTCTCGATGATCAGGTCGACGCCTTCTCCCCCGGTCAGCTCCCTGAGCCGCTCAGGCACGTCATCCGACAGCGGATTGATTACGCCGGCAGCGCCGATCCGCGTGGCCAAATCGCGTCGGAATTCCACTACATCGCTGCCGTACACCTGCGATGCCCCGGACAGCTTGGCCGCTTCGATGGCTAAGAGACCGATCGGTCCGAGGCCGAGCACCAGCACCCGGTCCTCCGGGCGGATCCCGCCCCGGCGAACCGCATGGAGGCCAACGGACAGCGGCTCCAGCAGCGCGCCTTCCTCAAAGGACATTTCGTCCGGCAGCTTGAACAGAAAATCGCTGCGAACCGCCACGTATTCCGCCCACGCCCCGTCCACCGGAGGGGTGGCCATGAATACGACATCCGGGCAGAGGTTGTACCGGCCGCTCTTGCAATACGCGCAGCGACCGCAGGTTACGCCCGGCTCGACGGCGACCCGGTCTCCTACCGATACATTCGTCACTTGATCCCCCGTCTGAACCACAATGCCTGCTAGCTCGTGCCCCAGAATGAGCGGCTCCTTGACCTCATATCTGCCGATGCGTCCATGCTCATAGTAATGGACATCCGAACCGCAAATGCCGATGCAGTAAACCTGAATGAGCGCTTCATCCGGCTTCGGCTCGGGAACGGGAACCTGCTTCACGCCGATCGACATCGGCTTGTCCAGAACGGCCGCTGCCATCATTTTCGATTGTGACATACTGACAACACCTCGAATCTCAAGTAATCGCTTTCTCCTGTAGTGTAACATGATATACAACCGCTTCATAAGGGCGCAGCGTGAATCGCTCCTGTAAAAATTCGGCCGGCGTATAATTGGAGAGAACGACTTCAAGCTTGCGCTCCCGCCACGGGGAGGGCAGGCGAAGCTCCGGGGTGTTTCCGAAAAAGTTCAAGACGATCAAATAGGCTTCATCCCCTAAGCTCCGGGAGTACATGAAAATTTCCGGATGCTCCTCCAGCCAATCGTCATAGGTGCCGTAAATGAGGGTTTGACTGGACTTGCGCAGGCGAATCAATGCCTTGTAATAGTTCAGGATCGAGTCCTCATCCTTCTCCTGCTGCCGTACATTGATCTCATGGTAATTGGGATTCGGGCGGATCCACGGCACAACGGTCGAGAAGCCTCCGTACAACGAGTCATCCCACTGCATTGGAGTCCTCGCGTTATCGCGGGCCCGATATGCAATTCTCCGCATCGTCTCCTCTACGTCCTTCCCGTCCAGCAGCCGCTCCCGGTAATAGTTGTAGATCTCCACATCCCGGTATTGGCTCAGCTCGCTGAAATCCGCATTGGTCATGCCGATCTCCTGTCCTTGATAAATGAACGGCGTCCCTTGCTGGAGCATGAAGAAGGTGGCCAGCATCTTGGCCGATTCCTTATGGAAATTCACGGGATCGCCAAAACGCGAGACGGAGCGCGGCTGATCGTGATTCTCCATAAACAGCGCATTCCAGCCGACGCCCTCCAATCCCTTCTGCCATTTGCGCGTAATACGCTTCAACTCCGCCAAGTCCCACGGGGCAAAATCCCAGCGGCCCTCCGCTCCGAAATCCATGCTGACATGCTCGAATTGAAAAATCATATTGAAGGCCCCGTTCTCCTCCCCGATCCACAGATCAGCCTCGGAGACATCGGTTCCGCTGGCCTCGCCCACCGTCATAATGTCATACTCCGCAAAGGCTTCGCGCTTGAACTGCTGCAAAAAGTCATGAATGCCTTCAATATTGCGGTGGCCCGGATTCGCATCGACATAACGGAAATTGCCCGGATTCGGCATGTCCGGGAGACCCGGCGCTTTTTTGATATGCGTTATGGCGTCCACGCGGAAGCCGTCAATGCCCTTGTCGAGCCACCAGCGGATCATGCGGACCAGCTCCTGCCTCACCTCCGGATTCTCCATATTAAGATCCGGCTGCTTTCTCGAGTAGAGATGCAGGTAATATTGGCCGGTTTGCTCATCGTACTCCCAGGCGGAGCCGTTGAACATCGAGGCCCAATTGTTGGGCTCGGCCCCTTCCTTGGAGTCGCGCCATATGTAATAGTCCCGTTTGGGGTTGTCCCGGGAAGAGCGGGATTCAATGAACCACGGATGCTCGTCGGACGTGTGGTTCAGAACCAGGTCCATGATGACCCGCATGCCCCGGTCGTGAATTTCGGCCAGGAGACGGTCAAAATCCTCCATCGAGCCGAACTCCTCCATGATGGCATGATAATCGCTGATGTCATAGCCGTTGTCATCATTGGCCGATTTATAGATCGGGCAAATCCAGATGACGTCGATGCCGAGCTCCTTCAAATAATCCAAGCGGGATATGACGCCAGGCAAATCGCCGATGCCGTCCTCGTTCGTATCCATAAAGCTGCGCGGATATATCTCGTAAGCGACAGCTTCTTTCCACCATACTGTTCGCATTGTTAGTGTCCCCCGTTATGTATGCGGCCCGTGCGGTAGCTGACAGGACGCTGCAATGATTGAATGGTGCAGGCAGGAGAGGGCTGGCGTAACTGCAGCGGACGTAAGAGCGGCCGCTCGCCGTTTCGAGATGGCTATGGGTCCCCGTGCTTCTCCTGTACCTGCCGCTGCATCCAGTATTGCCGGATTGCCCTGC
Source organism: Paenibacillus ihbetae (assembly GCF_002741055.1). Lineage (NCBI taxonomy): Bacteria > Bacillati > Bacillota > Bacilli > Caryophanales > Paenibacillaceae > Paenibacillus > Paenibacillus ihbetae. Next base: position 2,547,548 of record NZ_CP016809.1, read on the forward strand.
TTATAAGCCCACCATGTGGGAGGACATCCTGAGTTGGTCGGAGTTGCTTCCTGAAACGAGCTGTTAAAATGACTTCTTCATTGGAGCTGTTAGAGGACTTCCTGAATCGGAGGCGTTGGGGAAGCTTCCTGAATCGAAAGCTGCTGAGTGACTTACTGAAAAAGAGCTGACCCGCAGCAGTAAACACCGCTGATGGGGACAGCTCCAGCATGAAACGCCTTGAGGATGATCTATCACACCACATACTTGGCGGTGAGCGAATGCTCCGCCTTCACCAGCTGCCCAGGCGTCCCCTCGAACACAACCGTTCCGCCCCGGCTGCCGCCTTCCGGTCCCATATCGATAATCCAGTCCGCCTGCCGGATGACGTCCAGATTATGCTCGATGACGATCACCGAGCTTCCGTTATCCACCAGCCGGTTCATGATTTCGATCAAATGCCCGACATCAGACATATGCAGCCCGGTCGTCGGCTCGTCCATCACATACACCTTACCCTGCTTGTGCAGCTCGCTCGCCAGTTTGATGCGCTGATTCTCTCCTCCGGAGAGGGTGCTTAGCGGCTGACCAAGCGTCAAATAATGCAGCCCGACATCGTGCAGCGCCTGAAGGCGAAGGCGGATCTCCTTGTTTTCGAAAAAGTCCAGCGCCTGCAGCACCGTCATGTCCAGCACCTCGGTGATCCTTTTTCCGTTCAGCTTGTATTGGAGCACCTCGTCTCTGAATCGTCGTCCCTCGCATGTTTCGCATGGCGACACAACGCCTTCCATGAACGCCAGGTCCGTATAGATAAAGCCCAATCCCTGACACTCCGGGCAAGCTCCCTTCGAATTGAAGCTGAACAGGGACGGGCTCTGTCCATTCGCCTTGGCAAACCGTTTCCGAAGATCGTCCATGATTCCGGTGTAGGTGGCCGGATTGGAGCGGATCGAGGTGCTTACGGCAGACTGGTCAATGACAATCGCTTCGGGATGCTCCGGCAGAAAGGCATGATGAATGAGCGAGCTTTTGCCCGACCCTGCCACGCCTGTGACAACCGTCAGCACGCCTTCCGGGATGTCGACCGTCACGTTTTTTAAATTATGCACGTTTGCACCGGAGATCCTCATATGTCCGGAGGGCTTGCGGAAGCTGTGCTTAATCGGCAGGCTCTGCCTCATAAAGCGCCCGGTTAATGTGTTTTCCTGGCTGTACAGCTCCTCTACCGTACCCTGAAAAACAATCTCACCCCCGCGGGTTCCGGCGTAAGGCCCGACATCCACCACATGATCGGCGATTTCGATCACATCCCGGTCATGCTCCACGACCAGCACCGTATTCCCTTTATCGCGCAGCTTGCGCAGCATCCCGTTCAGACGCTGCACATCCCGCGGATGGAGCCCGACGCTCGGCTCATCGAAGACGTACATCATATCGGTTAAGCTGCTGCCCAGATGACGGACCATCTTTACCCGCTGGGACTCGCCGCCGGACAAGGTGGTCGTCTCCCGGTTCAAGGTCAGATAATCCAATCCCATATCGATCAAATGCTGCAGCCGTTCGGTTAAGCTGTTCACCATCGTCTGCGCGATCGGCTCCCGAATGCCTTCAATGACCTTCTTCAATTCCGAGATCTCCATCGCCGTGCACTCGGCAATATTGTAGCCGTTAATCCGGCAGCTTAGAGCCGCTTGGCTGAGCCGCGTTCCTTGGCATAACGGGCAAGGGGCATGCGTGATGAAATTTTTGACATGGTTCATCGTCCGTTCGGACAGTTCGCTGCTGTCCCGCTGAATGTAGAGCCGGTTAAATTTATGAACGAGCCCTTCAAATTCGGCTTCGATCGGCCCGCCCTTGGACGGAAACGACACCTTGCGATCCTTGCCGTACAGCAGCAGCTCCCACTCCTCGTCGGTATAGTCCGAGAGCTTCTTGTCATTATCGAAGAAACCGGAGAACGTGTAGTTTTTTAAATACCAGCTGTCTACCGAAAAGATCGGGAACAGCACCGCTCCCTCATTCAGCGATTTCGACGGATCCAGAAGCTTCTTAAGATCCAGCTCGACCTTCTTGCCGATCCCCTGGCATTCCGGGCACATCCCTTGCGGGTCATTAAAGGAGAACGCGTTGGAATAGCCGATGAACGGCTGCCCTACTCTGGAAAACAGCAGCCGCAGAATCGAATAGAGATCCGTAATCGTTCCTAGCGTCGACCGGGAATTGCCGCCCAGCCGCTTTTGATCGATGACGATGGCCGTGGACAGATGATCAATCGAATCGACATCCGGCTGCTTATGCCGCGGAAGGCGATTGCGGGCGAACGCGGTAAAGGTCTCGTTCAGCTGGCGCTGGGCCTCCGCGCTGATTGTATCGAATACGATCGATGATTTGCCGGAACCGGATACGCCGGTAAACACCGTAATTTTCCGCTTCGGAATTTGCAGTGACACGTTCTTCAGGTTATTCTCCCTTGCTCCCTGAATGTCGATAAACGAATGTGACATCCCAATATCCTCCTATGGCTGTAATGTGCTTCCATTATAAGAATGAATTATGACATGTACTGTCTTAATTGAAGGAAAAGACCAAAAAATAATGAATGGTTTGCCATTGCTCATCCAGTCCGTTACAATTACGGGAAAATCATATTTATTCCGGTTCCGGATTATGGGAGAATAATAGAGATATGAGTAAAAAAATTGTAGCGATTGATATGGATGACACGATCTGCCACCTCATTCCTAAAGCCATTCACTATCATAATTTGCAATATAAGGACCCGCAGCTAACGCTGGATCAGATTACCGACTACAACCTGAGCGAAATCTGGCATCCGGAATGCTCGGAGGATTTTTTCTTCGGTAAGCCGGGTTTATATGAGGAGCTCGACATTTTTGATGAATATACCATTGACGAAGTCGAGCGGATGACGCACGATTATGACGTCATTATCATTACGGCTGCCCGCCCGTCCTCCGTGCCCGAGAAATGGAAATGGCTGCAGACGCATATGCCGTTTATACCGTTCGATAATTTCTTCGTGGCCAAGCGCAAATATTTAGTAGAATTCGATCTATTGATCGACGACGGTCCGCATAATGCGATTGCGGCAAGGGAAGCGGGGAAGCAGACGATCCTCATCCCGCGTCCATGGAATGCGCATATTCAGCATGAATTCATCCTGAAGGATTCCTGGAAGGGCATGAACGAATTGGTCGGCCGGATTTTGTCCGAAAAATAACAATCAAGGGGATAAACAATGAATATAGAACGAAATAGTCGGTACTTGTCGCAAGACGTTCATTTCTTTGCAGCTGCGCTGTCGGAAACGCTCGTATCCGTATGGGAAGAGGATCCCGCCAGCGTGTATGTGGAGGTTGAGCGTGGATACATCGAATGCTATACGCCGGATGTCGTCCGTGTCCGGAATGAAGAAACCGGTCTGGTCAGCCACTACAGCCGGGATACCGCAATGTTTCAGCGCATGTAAGGATTTTTTAATGAGCAGTCGAGAAATTCTCATGTTTATTACAGTTCCAAGTTCCGAGAATAGACAAGAAGGTGCCTCTAAGATCGTGATCTTACGAGACACCTTCTTTTTTTGCGTAGATAGATGCTTTGGTGAACGAAGCGCTGCTTCCCGGGATTCACGCGATTACCCGGATCGCGTTAGACCCGTCTATCACACCTCTTCCCTCGTTTGCTTGTCCCATGCTGCTCACCATGCTGCTCACCATGCTGCTCAGAAAGAAGTCCTGCATCTGATATATATTAGTCCCTATGCCTCCAAGGCGTATATCCGCCTCTAATCGCTTGGAATATTCGAAGATGCGGCGAGCATTTACTTCTTCTTTCCGGAAATCGCCTCCGCCGTCTGCTTTACGGCCTGGTGACCGAATACGGCAAATGCGCCCGCGATAATACCTTGAATTATATTTTCAACGCTCCAACCGATAAGGCCTGCCGTGAACAAAATGGATACGACGATGACGACATAGATGATGCTCCAATTCGGAACCTTCGGCGTTTGCTTGAGCACGTAGCCGATGACCCAGCAGGCAATAACTACCAAGTAAAGCCTCGGGTCGATCATCTGTGCAATAATGCTCCATTCCATGGCATATCCCCACCTTTCCTCTGATGACTTTCTACTACATTCTATTCTCGGAATCTATCGATTTGCTTGGACCCATACCCTGCGGACCCCTTCCTTGTGCAGTCCCGATAACCAAGCCGTTAATTGGCCGTCAATGTTTATTCTTTGCATTTCTGAGTGCATTTCTGAGATATTTCTTGCGGTCTTGGCGCCTCTGTTAACCGTCCATAGCTGCCGAGCACCCAATGTGTAATGAAGGCTTTCGCTTGGTTACTTAGAGGTACTTAACGTTCTCTCCTCTACTATCAAGGTATGCGGGACAGGAGGTGGAATATTCATAGCTTTTGAGAAGAAGCGGATGGAGCCATTCCATGGATAGAGCGCATGGATAAAGCCCAACCTGATCGATCCTGCTTCCGCTTCATCCCTTCCCCGACAACATAAAAAAAGACGCGCCCCGTATTATACGGGTACGCGTCATCTTCTCCTTGCTCATCCCCAATTCCAATAAAACCATACGTGTTGCGTTCGTTACCTGAGAACGACTTTTTCGCTTACCGTGACCGGCGGCTCTTCACGCTCCGCGGCCGTTTGTTCTCCCGCCCACAGCAGCCTCATTTCTTCGCTCGTCGCGAGCAGCTCCGATAACGTGCCTTCTGCCTCAATTCGGCCGTCCTTCATGACGATGATATGATCCGCTTTGGCGAGCGCCGCCCTCCGGTGCGATACCGCGATGCAGGTAACGTCTTTCTCCTTGAAGAGCCCCTCCCATACCTGCTGCTCCGTCTCGACATCCAGCGCGCTGGACAGGTCGTCGAAAATATACAGATCCGCCCCCGTCATCAGCATGCGCGCCGTAGCCGCACGCTGGATCTGACCTCCCGACAGCATGACGCCCCGCGGGCCGACGAAGGTCTCCAGGCCCTGGTCAAGGTCCTGGATATCCTTCTCCATGACGGCAAGACGGATGGCGCGATCCAGCGCCTCGTCCGCACGGTCTCTTTTGCCCTGGACAATGTTCTCCTTTAAGGTGTCGCTGAACAAACGAGGGACCTGCGGCGTATAGGCGGCTCTTGGCGGAACCAGGAATGCGGCCGGGTCTACCTCCGTGCCGTTCCAACGAATCGTACCTTCCTGCTTCGGCAGCAAACCAAGCAGGGTCCGCACAAGCGTGGACTTGCCTGCACCGATCCGCCCTGTAACCACCAGGAACTTGCCGCGCTCAAGCCGGAAGCTGATATCCGATATTCCGCTCTCCGAACCCGGGTACCGGTAAGTTAACCCGCTCACCGTCAGCTCCTTAAGCTGCAGCCTCGGGTCCCTTACAGGCTCCTGCAGTTCCGGCGGCTCCCCGTTCAGGTACGTTTCCCGCCCCTCAATGATCCGGTCCTCTTCCCCCGGCCGGAACAGCATTCGCATCCGGTCGAAGGATACCTTCAGCCGTTTATGCTGGAACACCATGTAGCCGAATAAGGAAATGCTGAATCCGATATTCGCCAAATAACTCGTGAACAAGGCGAAGTCGCCGACGCTAAACCGCCCGGCCTGCATTTCCGCAGCGCACATCAGCAGGATCAACCCTGTGCAAATGCTGAGCACATGCTGGTTCAGCGACCGCATCCACTGCTTGAACAGATTGTCCTTGAGCGCTGCCTGGCGGCGCTCCTCGTTCAGCTTCGTAAAGCGTTCATGGACGTGATCCTCAGCCTGGCCAAGCTTGAGCGCCTGAACCGCGCCGAAGGTCTCCGCGATAAAACTCGTAATTCGGCCGGTCGCTTCCCGGTTCTTCTGACCGTATCTCCGCGCCCGGTTGCCGGACAGATTGTTCAGCAGCGTTACGATGACCAGCGGCAATACGGCGACCAGCATGATTTTCCAGTTAATGCTCGCCATAATGACAACGGACACCAATGCAAATACGAGACGGCCCCAGAAATCCACCCAGGACTCAACGTACTCGACAACCTCGTCCACGTCATCGCGGAAGCGGCTCATCGCCTCGCCCGGCGAAGCGGGCAGATTCCGTCCCGGCCAGCGCATAATGCCGGCCAGCATATTCGTGCGCAGAATCGCCTGAATGTGATAAATGTACGTTACCCATTCATAGAATGCGGCGAAGAAAGTCCCGACTCTAACTACCCGCACAGCCGCAATAAAAATCAGCGGCACGGCCAGCCACAAGTAGTCGGCAGTCCCGGAGCTTGCAGTCGCCCGGTCGAAGAACCACTGCATCCCGAGACCGATCAGCAGCGGTAAAGAGTGGAATACGCACCACAAGACGCCGTTAATCAAAAACAATGCGGGGCGGAAACGAAACAATCGCCCGATAAAACCGGCTACCGTCATGCAAGCTCCTCCTCTCTGCCTGTCGTCAGCAATCTGGCATAATGGGAAGACGGATCCTGGGCCAGCGCCTCCCGCTCCCCGAATTCCAGGATGCGTCCGTCGCCGAGCACCATGATTTTGTCCACCTGCTCCAGCGTTGCCAGCCGGTGCGCAATAATTATTCCCGTGCATTGACGCATCAGCTGATCTACCGCCGCCTGCAGCATCGTCTCCGTGGCTGCATCCAGTCGCGAGGAAGGCTCATCCAGAATGACGAGACTCGGCTGCGTCAGAAAGACTCGCGTCAACGCGAACAGCTGGGCTTCCCCGGCAGACAAGGATGACCCTCCCGTCGACAGATGGGTGTCCAGCCCTTCCGGCTGCGCATCGATCCATTGGCGAAGTCCAAGCCGCTCCGTCGTTTCCAGGATGAAGTCATCCGATACGCCGGCATCGAACAGCGTCAAGTTGTCGCGGAGCGTGCCGTCGAACAGCTGAACGTCCTGCGTCACCATCCCGACCCGCCGGTACAGCGCCGGGAGCGTCAGCTCCGTAATATCCGTGCCGCCCACGCGAATGACTCCGCTGTCGATATTGTACAGCCGCAGCAGCACCCGGCTCAGGCTCGACTTTCCGCTTCCGGTGCGTCCGATGATGCCGAGGCGCTCTCCTGGCTTCACGGTAAACGTGATGTCCTTCAGGACAGGCTTATCCTCGTTGTAGCTGAAGTTCACGCGCTCGAACTCCAGGCCAAGGGGTCCCTCCGGCAGCCGTTCCTTCTGCCCGTTTACGATCTCGCTGCGGTTCGAGAGCAGCTCCCTGGAGCGCAGCATGCCGGACTTTGCCTTCTGGAATTCCTGCACCTGGTCGCCCAGCATCTCAATCGGATCGTTCAGCATCTGCGTGTATTGATAGATAAGAAACAACGTTCCGAGGCTGATCTCGCCGATCAGATAGTAGCGGACTCCAAGCAGAAGCACGCCCGTGACCGCAAGCGCGAACAGGATAACCGTCGTGTTCCAAGGGATGACGCGAAGCATCCAGGCCTTCCGCCCTTTCAGGAACACGGCCCGCATCAGCCGGTAAAACCGGTTCATCACATACGGTACGTTACCATTTGCCTGCACGTCCTCGATCCCGGCAATGCGCTCCTCAATCAGACCGAACAAGGACGCGCTCGCTTCCCGCTCGTTCTTGGACGATTGAACGCCCAGGTTGCGGATGATGACCATAAACATAATGGACAGCAAGGTAAAGACCGTCATGACCATGGCAATTGGCAGATTGACCGTAAACATGAATCCTAATATGCCGGCGAGCAGCACGAAGCTGCCGATAACCTGCACGATGAACATCGCGAAAAAATTGGAGATGCTGGTCACATCGCCGTCCACGCGTTCGATCATGACGCCGGGCGTTTTCGTATTATGAAACCGCATATCCAAGCGCAGGCAGTGCTTCAGCAGATCCCCGCGAAGCCGGTTCGTCGCCCGCCATGAGATGTCGTTGCCTAAATAGCTGACCGCCACCGTAATGAGCTGATTGGCGACGGCGACAATCAGGAACAGTCCTGCCAGCTGCAGCAGGCTGCTAAGCAGCCCTCCGCCCGCAGCGGTATCGATAAACCGCTTTACGATCTGCGGGTTCAATAGCTGCAGACCGCTTGATGTCAGCAGCATGACGAGCAGAATGATCAGCCTTCCCTTGACTGGACTCAAGTACCGCAGGAGCCAGGACATGGATATCTTTTCTTTTTTGGGCACAGTGCCCACCCCCATTAAACAACCAAATATTGTATGTCGACGATTACCAAGCCATGGCCGGATAAAGCCGCTCACCAGTAAATCATTACCAGTCTACATGAAAATTCCGGCCTTTCCTAGGTAAAGAATGATTATAAAGTTCCTTCCCGGCGCCGGCGACCAGTGGTATAGTAAATGGATAATTGACAACTGTCTGTCATGTAGATTGGTTACGCAAGGTGACTCTATCGTTCCCGTTGATTCTGGTGATCGTTTATGAGGTTAAATAAGCACAAGCGCTGACCTTCGCCAACACGTAACAACCACTTTATGCATAAAAATTGAAATCGGATATTTATAAACTTGTATATATAATGGATGGATCAAAACCACGTACGCCATCGCTGCGTGATCTTACCGGAGGTGCACATCTTGAATACGGAAATGAACCCATTGGATGGACTTAATGAAGAGAAGCTGCAGGAAATTCGGGACAACGCCTCAAAGCTGTCCGAAATGCAGCAGGAGGTGCCCGTGGAGGACGTGTTCACGGATGCTTTCGTACAGCGGCACACCGGATTCTCCTCCATTGGAGAGCTTCTGAAATCTGCCGGATATCAAGGAACGACCGACGAGGATTTCGACCGCTTCATTCAGCATTCCTCGATCAGCCGGTTCATGGCGGAGCACACCCCATTCGATAGCTGGCAGGCATTCCAGGACCAGGCCGTGACGGCCTACATCACCCGATTGCTGGGATTATAACCTTGTTGTGTAAGAAGGCCTAACCCGCTACATAAGCCCTGTATGCGAAGAAGCCCCGCCGATGCTCACTCGGCGGGGCTTCCAATCTATTGTAAGGGGTGCTCTTATCATAGTCCTCGAATCTTAAAGGAAGCTTAAAGCTGGATTAGCGAAAGATAAAAAACATACTTTGGGAACATACTCCTATTCCGGATCGTTCGCATCATCCCAGTCCGATTACTAGTTTTCGTTTAGATGATCGTTGAACCGTTCTCTCGAAATCCTGATGAATTCGGATACCGCTGCGGTTTTGAAGGTATCTTTACGGCGTATAAACACAGTCGGCGTTCTTAGTAACTCATCCGAGATGCTGTGATGGTACACGTTATATTTCATCATGGCTCTTTCGATTACCGACCGAGGCAGCAGCGACACGCCGAGCCCGGCATGAATACATCCCAGAATCCCCTCCAAAGTTCCGAATTCCATCATTTTAGCGGAAATTCCCTTTATATGCAGCCAATCCTCGAGTATTCGGCGGTAGTGACATCCAACCCGAAATACGAGTATGGTCAGATCGCGCAGTTGCTCCGGCCGATGGATCGGGCCAGTTTGCCCGCCTGACAGGAGTACAAGCTCCTCACTCCCGATCTCTACGGTTTCAAGCTCTGCGTGCTCGCCTGGCGAGGATACCAAAGCACCGTCCAGCTCGTATTTCAGTACCGAATGGACAAGCTCCTCCGTCGTTCCCGTTCTGAGTACTAAATCAACGTCGGGATATGAATGATGGTATTCAGCGAGAATCGATGGAAGCCGAATCGCAGTTGTGGTTTCCAATGATCCGATTCGAAGCGGCCCTCGGGGGATTGAACGGTCGGATACGACCCGCTCTGCTTCTTGGGTAAGGAAAATAATTTTTTCAGCATAAGATTTTAGCGCCTCTCCGGAAGATGTAAGCCGAACGCCCTGACGACCGCGATGAAACAGCTCGGTGTTCAGCTCGCTTTCAAGCTGCTGAATTCTTATGCTTATGCTTGACTGAACATATTCTAACTTCTCGGCTGCCCTGGTAAAGCTCCCCTCGCTGGCAACAGCCAAAAAAATGCGCATGTCCCGGATGTCCACGGTTATACCTCCAACTAAACATTGAAAATTTCAATGGAAAACATCATTTAGGTTCATTTTACTTGATATATGAAGGCAGGTAAAATAAGCAGTGATTCTTACCTACGTCTCATCATCCAGCTTCGTAATGGTTGCCGTGATGGCGCCCAATCTCAAGCTCAGCCTTTATCTGCAGTTAAAAGCTAAACATGTCCTCGCCCATATGGAGGCACGAAATATACAGTTAACAGGAGGCATTAAAAATGTTTGAAACAGCGATCACAAGCACGCTCAATATTCGCTATCCGATCTTTCAGGCACCGATGGCAGGCGGGCCAACGACTCCTGAGCTAGTCGCCGCCGTTTCAAATGCAGGCGGACTGGGCAGCCTTGGCGGCGGCTATTTAACCCCTGAACAGCTCCGTCATGCCATCCATAAAATCAGAGCGTTAACCGACGGGCCTTTCGGGGTAAATTTGTTCGTCCTGGAGCAACCGGAGGAATCCGATGAAACCATTGCCCAAATGGCTGATTACCTGAACATCTGCCGCAAGGAGCTTGGCATCCCGCAAAATCCACCCCTTCCCCAATATTCGGAGTCGTTTGAAGAGCAGGTGCAGGTACTGCTGGAGGAGCGCGTTCCTGTTTTTAGTTTCACGTTTGGCATCCCTTCACCGGGCGTTATTCAAAGCATGAAACAGCGCGGAACATTCGTTATTGGCACAGCTACTACAGTGGATGAGGCTGTACAGTTGGAGTTATCGGGGGTAGATGCTATTGTAGCGCAAGGCAGCGAAGCAGGAGGACATCGAGGAACATTTCTCAATAACGGTTCGGATGCGTTAATTGGACTCATGGCTTTGGTTCCCCAAATTTGTGATCATGTTTCGATTCCCGTGATCGCATCAGGGGGAATCATGGATGGACGGGGACTCGTAGCCAGCCTCGCTTTAGGAGCAGCAGCGGTTCAAATGGGCACTGCGTTCTTGACCTCTACGGAGAGCGGCGCACATCGAGCGCACAAACAAAAGATACTATCGGCAAACGAGGACGCTACTGTAATTACATGTGCTTACTCGGGCAAAGCAGCGCGTGGTATTCATACAGAATTCATACGCGGCATGCATGAATATCCCGGCAGGATCCCTCCTTATCCCATTCAGCATGTCATGACACGGGATATTAGACAGGCTGCGGCAATGGCGAATAACCCGGAGTATATGTCACTCTGGGCCGGGCAAGGCTTGAGGCTGGCTAAGTCCCGATCTGCCGCTGCCATTATTAAACAAACCATGGATCAGGCAAATCGGCTTGTAAACAAGAGTTTGCACTGTAAGAATGATTAAAGTATTCATGACTCTCAAATATCGAATAGCCTCGCACTGAACGGAAGCAGCGATCGGAACGATACGCGGCTTCCTTTTTTATTGAACGCGGCCTGGAAGATGGGAGCATCGGGCCTGTGATCGATAAGCGTATTTTTAAAATGCACACCCATCTCGAGGCGCACCTTAATTTCATGATTTAATTCAAAGCCTTGACTATGACGTTAGGTCATAGTGCATAATCGCGCTATCAATACATTTAGGAGTGAAAGAGATGAACATAACAACACTGCGTTCGGACCAAATTTATCAAAAGGTTGCCCAGGCTCCGCCCGAGGAAAAGCTTGAATTATTCAGAAACGAAATGATGGCTCCCTTTATGAAGCAGTGGGAAATTCAACAGATCCCTTTTAAAGCTGAAGAGGCGAACGGTTTTGACGTGATTACGTTTAACAGTATGATGCATCGAGCCCCTCATCAGATTACCCCTCAGATCTCGGCAGAGATCGAGCTGATCTCATCCGAAGACTTTTGGTTAGAGTGTGAGCATGCCGTGAAGAGAAGCTTGAATCAATTTGTTGAGCATGGCATAAATCTTCCCCTTTCCGATTATTTGTTTACCATTCAACTCGGGAATCCGGAAAGCCGTGCCTTAATCATAAACGAAGGATATAGCGGATTTGGGGGCATTCCCGGGTTTATCTGGGGTACGCTCCTGCCAAATGAGTACACAATGCCTCGAATGAAGGCTGCGCTGGCGCACGAATGCAACCATAATGTGCGATACCAATTTATTCAGTGGGATCACACCGTGAATTTGGGCGAGCTTATTGTAAGTGAAGGATTGGCTGAAAACTATGCTACGCTCATGTTTGGAGAAGAATTGCTCGGTCCTTGGGTAACGAAGACAAATGCAGAAACGCTTAACCGGCAGATAAAGCCTGTGCTTAGAGAGCAGCTGCAATTAACGGGGTTTGATCAAATTGCTCCGTATCTTTACGGTGACGAGATTGCAAAGCTTCAAAATTCCCAACCGGTCAATATGCCTTATAGTGCCGGATACGCTTGCGGATATTATTTGATCCGATATTATTTAAGAAGAACAGGTAAAACGATTTTCGAGGCCACCATCACGCCTGCTGCTCAAATACTAGACGAAGTAAAAGGATTCTGGGATGAAGAAACCATTATTAGCGGTTAAGGATATTGTTCAGATTACAGGCATTACGAGTCGGACCCTGCATTACTACGATAGAATTGATTTACTCAAACCGACACATCTGACGGAAAAAGGGTATCGCCTGTATGACCGAAGCAGCTTGGAAAAACTTCAAACCATTTTGTTTTTAAAGGAATTGGATTTTTCCTTGAAAGAAATTGCGGACATTTTAAAGCTGCCCAGACAAGAGCAGAATCAAATATTAAAGGAGCAGCGACAAACCTTATTCTTGAGAAAGCAAAGACTAGAGACGATCATGGCGGCTCTCGAAGAATACGTTTCGGGGAAAGATATCAGTAGTTTGCAGCTCTTCAACGGTACTTCCGTTCTGCCTTTGAAAGAGCAGTATGCAAATGAGGCGAGATTCTTTTATGGCGAAACCGAGGCGTATAAAGAGTTTAATGAAACGTTGGAAGAATTATCACCGGAGGATAAGGAAGCACGTTATCAATCCATGGAGGACATATTCAAACAAATGGCGTCTTGCATCGATCAGGATCCGTCCTCCGAAGAAGTTCAGCGATTAATCGAGGAGTGGAAGCAAAATCTGATGCAATTCATGACCTGTGATGCAGAGTTGCTGGCCTGCATTGCCCATACTTACAAATTCGACGCACGATTCAAAAACTATTTCAATCAATATGGCAATGAGGATTTAGCAGATTTCCTTTACTCCGCAATCATGCATAATATCAACCGGGAAGCATCTCGCGGCGGGCCGCTATCTCAGCCGGAGGATACCCTGGACTAAGGGGAGGACGTTACCGCGTCCTCCTTTTAAACTTGCTTATTTATAGTGGATGGTGATCTAAAAGCAAAAGAAAACCACCTAATCAGTCAAAAAAGACAGCCTGGACGGCTGCCTTCGAGTATTAATTGAGGTTAACAATAAAAAGAGAGGTTACTCATTTTTAGTCCTATAAGAATTTTTTATTTTTATGCTAACTTCACTAATAAACGTTGATCCCAGTAACAGGATAGCTCCGAATATTTGAAACACTGTCATACTTTCGCCTATGACAAGAGCTGAAATCAATAATGATGTTAGGGGATCTACATAACTTAATATAGCGATGCTTTGGCCTTCTAGCCCTTTCATTCCGGAAAAGAACAGGTAAAATCCCACGCCTGCATGCAGGATTCCCAAAATCAAAATAAGGATCAAAGAATCATTGGATATCTGAAATAATCCTGATTTCTCTTTCACAATAAAAAGGTAGGCAATCAACAATACCGAAGATAATAATAATTGTGTAACCGTGATTTCTAACCCGTTCATGTTCCTGATAAATTTGTTGGTCAAAGTCAGGATGGCATAAAAAGTGGCAGCGATAAGTCCATATACGATACCAAGCAAATGATTGCCATCTTCACCGCTTCTCCCGCTCTGTAAAATTAAAACCAACCCGAAAAGGGCAACACAGGCGCATAAACATTTTTTTAGAGAGAGCTTTTCTTTAAGGACAATAGGTGACACCACAATTACCAAAACAGGAGCGAAATAGTAACTTAAAGCGGCATTAGCGATTGTTGTTTCCTTATAAGACTGAAAGAGAAAGACCCAATTTCCGCTCAATGCGATGCTTGCAAGTAATAAGGTAAAAGCATTCTCTTTGATATTAAGCCAAGATGCTTTATTCTTGGTAATAATTGAGATTCCGAACAATAACAAACCGCCAATCAGACTCATGAATAGAGCTATTTCACTTGAACTCAAATCGATATACTTAGCAAATACTCCAACCGCACCGAAAATCACCATAGACAAAACGAAATACATTTTTTCTTTCAATTTTTTTCCCACTTTCTACTATTATGATGGTTAGACCGACAAGATCAAGTCTTCCATTGCATACAGTAGAATCTATGGAAAAGGTCCATCAAACTTCATGTAGACACCTTGACAGTAGATTCTACTGTTGTGGTTCTACAGGGGGGGCAATAAAATTATACATTTTTATCCTCCTTCACTAGTGGATTGATATATATAATGTGTCTGGCATGTTTTTACAGTATAACACACGAAATTTAACTTGGTTACGCTACAAAATACCATATACCGTTGCCCGTTAGCTTAACGAGAATATTCTTTGCAAATATAATTATTACGTTTCAATATTCCTCAGCATTTACTCGATTAATCAATACGGGTTCAATGCCAGTTGCCTCCCGATACCGCTGCTTGATTACGTCGCAGAACTTCGGATCAAGTTCCAGTGTCCGACAAACACGGTCGAGCTGGTCACAAGTCATCAAGGTGCTACCAGATCCACCGAAGAAATCGACCACCATATCTCCGTTCTGACTGCTGTTTTTGATCGGTATGGCCAGGAGCTCGAGCGGCTTCTGCGTCGGGTGAACATATTTGCTGATATCTCCACGGGAGACCTTCCAGACCGTCGCCGGTTCCTTTGGCTCACCAGGAAGCCCGGCGCGCCATACCGTTGATTGCCGCCGATCGCCATACCAAGCAGGAGCCTTACCCCGTAGATGAGCATAAAAGACCGGTTCGTGCTGCCAGCGATACTGCGACCAGCCAAAGGATGCTGCATTCTTCACCCAAACGCACTGGCTGCGAACGACAATACCGGCCGCGTTCATGGCATCCTCAAACTCGCGCTGGTACGAAGACGGGTGAAAGACATAGATAGCGGCCGTCGCCTCCATAATCGACGAATACCGTTCAAAGACGGAACGCAAAAAGCCCGCAAACTCCTCTGCGGGCATATCGTCGTTCATTATGCTGTTACGTCCATCCGCAGCAAGACGCTCTGAATCACTCTCGACTGCGACATTGTACGGGGGATCCGTGACAACTAGGGCCACCTTGGCTCCTTCCATCAACCGTTTCCGGATCCGTAGCATCTCCGAAGACTAACCGATGTGGACCGAGCTGCCAGACATCGCCCCGCTGCGTCTCCGGTTCTTTGATGTCATCCAATGCCTTCCCTACGTCGAAATCATCCTCAACGACCGACCCTTCAATATCTGGAACTTCGGGAAGAGCGCTGACAAGGTCCTCGATCTCCTCCTGGTCGAATCCGGACAAATAGAGATCCGCACCGGACCCCTGCAGTTCATCTAATAACCTTGCCAGCGCTTCCTCATCCCATCGTCCGGAAACCTTATTCAGCGCCAGATTGAGAAGCCGTTCCTGCTGATCGTCCAGGTCAACGACTGAAACCGAGAGCTCGGTCCGACCCAGCTCTTGGACTATGATCTTATATCGTTGATGCCCGCCGACCAAGTTGCCAGTGCGCTCGTTCCAGACGATTGGCTCCACATAACCAAACTCCTCGATGCTACGCTTTAGCTTTTCATATTCTGGATCTCCCGGCTGCAGATCAATCCTCGGGTTGTAAGCAGCTACGTTAATCTGATCTATCGAGATGACTCTGATATCCATGCCTGCACCATCCTATTTGAGTTGAGTTGGTTTTACATATACACGCACGCAAAATAGGGGCACACGCCAACGCTGTGCCCATTCTCTGCCGTTTTCCTGACACGTTCCTCTATTCGTGTCCATGATCGGTCACAGATGCCTTAAATCGGCTTAGATTTGGACGGTTGAGAGCAAAAACATCACAATTCGACATCAGGAAGTATTCCCCTTCTTGATACACCGCTGTTTGCTGCAAATCGCCAGTCGAAAAAAGAAAAGATAAAGTAAAGCCTAGTATCAAGTATCGACACTAGGCTTGTAAACAACTAATTCCAATGATGATACCGCATTTAGTGAAGTTTGTTCTACGTTCTGCTTATCTTCTACATTGAATACTAATATCATGAAGAGGTACATTATCAGCAAAAGCAAAATAATTATTGAGACTACAATAACTATCTTCTTCTTTAGTTTCATGTTGTCACCCCTTTATGATTTCCTCTTGTTTTTAACATATTCCAAATAATTATAACATAAAACAATTACAAATTACTTATTCCACCAGTAGCAGTTCCAGCTTTAGTAATTTGTACCCATTGTCTTTTAGTTCCTACTTGCAAACCCAACTTATCCCAGATAAAGTTCCAGGACCAATCAGTTGTAAATTTGGCTGAGGATTTATCCGAAGCTATGTCTACAGGATATTCTTTTTTTGCAATGTGAGCTAGCGGTACATAATTTTGAACCAATACCCCACGCGCATGGACAATTTCAGTAATTTGACTCGCGTTAGTTTTTACTTCGGTAGTCCTTACCTTTAACTCCACCCGTGTTTTCACAAAATCAAGACCCATTAACTGAGTAATACTTTCATGATAGTAAGAATAGTCTTTAGTATCTCCTATTGCCATCGGAGAAATATTAGATGAAGCAGGAGATACTTCTACCATTGATGAACGAACAACAAGGTCTCCATTATAGAATGATTGACTACCTTCTGTTTGTTCATTTATAGCAGAAAAAGTGGTTTTTAAAAATTCAGGATCATTTAAATAATCAACAAACTTTTGCTGTTTATCTTCCGGTAAACTAAGGAATTTATCTATATACTCATTAATATCTGTACTGTCTACAGAGTTACTAAATGAATATTTAACTTGAGTTTGTTTTAGAAAAGTAATGTAGTCTTCTGGAGTTTTAACATCATATGTAAGCTGAGACTCTACTGACTCTGTTGAATTCGCGCTAACACTAATAGGCACCGACAACAATAAGGACATTGAAACGACAGCAGCAATCAACTTTTTTAATTTTCTCAAAAATAATACCTCCCGTTTTAAATTAGGATAATATACCTCTATCCACCTTTATTGTGAAATTTTAGTACATTTATATCGTAAATATTTATATTTTCCTTGTACAGGAATTTATTTACATATTATTACTTTTACAAAGATAATAAAAAAGACGAGAAGAGGGACGCCCCGGTTACTATTGCTGCATTCATGCAGCCGTGCGTGTCATTCTCGCCTTTTTTCTATGATTACATCCTATCACGGGATAACCGTCATGTGGTGTTCAAATCAGGGTCAATGAACATTCAACTTATGTTCACATTAGGGTCAAAAATCATTCGTTCGGAAGCTCCGAATAAAACCTCTGTAAATTAGAGGTGAAGTCCTGAAATGATAAACGGGCTCTAACTTTAGAATCATCACTATTTAAATTTTGTCTAATTACATCGAACTTGCTGCTGTTTTCATCCACTAGTATTGGTTCAGATATATTCTCTATAATCGCGGTTATGCATAGATTTAAATTATCTGCAGCTGTGTTCAGATATTGAAAAGCTTTGGAGTACCTTTCTGAGTCATTCCACTCCTTAGACATATTGGACAATTCCGCCTGGATTTGCTCTACTTGTGGCCGTAAAATTTCAGCATCACTTATAGAGAGATTTGAAGCATCCTCATTTATTTCTTTAGTCAGTGTAAGTAGTCTTTCATAAATTGGAGTAGTCATTTCAACAAACTTAGCTTTTTCAACTTTATTTTGTTCTTTTTTGAGCGCTTCTTCCGCCATCGCCTTTAAAGCAATTGCCTCTTCACTGGTGGGCTCTTCTATTAAGGCACTATTTATAGACTCAAGAGATCCCTCATAATTCTCTTCTCTCATGGAATCTTTGGCCTGCCTCATATATCCCTCATACTTATTGAACATTGTACAAGCTGAGCAAACAAAAACCATCGTTGCAATAATTAATATTGTTCTTCTCATCAAAACAACTCCCTGCAGAACCTTCAAAGTCACAGGAATTTCCTGTTTTATAACTCTCATCATTATATCATTCATTATTTGTTTAATATATCCAATACGTTCGGCATAATCCTGTTCGAAAAGCCCCGCTCCTCAAGCAAAAAGAAGAAAGCAAACACCTTCCCAAAGGAAAATTGTGTTTGCTTTCTTTCGTCAATTAAGCTTTTCTTTTTCTGAACATGAGAACCAAGCCAGCACTCAAGGTGATGAGTCCTGCGAGTCCCAAGTTGAAGAGGTTTGTTGAAGTATTCGGCAGTTTATTGCTACCCTTTGCCCCCACTGGTACAGTAGAATCCCCTCCGATGTTTTCATCGGTAGGAGATTGAGCTCCATCGTTCTCTTCGGACGAGGAATCACCCCCGGAATGAGGTGGAGATGTCGGGTTGTCTCCCGATCCTCCCGTATCCGTATCGTCACCCGGATCAGTAGGGTTCGTGCCATTACCTGGATTTGTCGGATTGGTACCGTCCCCTGGATCCGTTGGATTCGTTCCATTGCCCGGGTCTGTTGGGTTGGTGCCGTTCCCTGGATCCGTCGGGTTCGTTCCGTTGCCCGGATTCGTTGGATTCGTGCCATTGCCTGGATTTGTTGGGTTGGTACCGTTGCCCGGATCCGGTGGATTCGTGCCGTTTCCTGGGTCTGTCGGGTTCGTGCCATCTCCAGGATTGGTTGGCGGTGTATTCGGCTCTGTTACTCGAACGGTAACTGTAACCTCTGTCTTGTTGCCATTACCATCATCTACAATAACCGTGAAGCTGTCTTCGCCAACAAAGTCAGGATCTGGGGTATACTTCCAGCTTCCATCTGGATTCACAATGACAGTTCCGTTCCCAGGTTGCTTGCCAGGAGTATACGTCAATGGATCTCCGTCCGGATCCGTACCATACACATCGCCTGTCACGGATGTACCTTTGTCCGTCGTTACTTCTTTATCCGGAGATACTGGAGGTTGATTTGTTGGTGGCGGTGTTGTTGGTTCCGTCACATCAACGATAATCTTAACCTCAGTTTTGCCGCCCCTGCCATCGTCAACGATAACCGTGAAGCTGTCCTCGCCAACAAAGTCAGGATCTGGGGTATACTTCCAGCTTCCATCTGGATTCACAATGACGGTTCCGTTCCCCGGTTGCTTGCCAGGGGTATACGTCAATGGATCACCATCCGGGTCGGTGCCATACACATCACCTGTCACGGAAGTGCCTTTTTCCGTCGTTACTTCTTTACCAGAAGATACTGGCGGGTTATTCGGCTTATCCTTTACGTCCACCGTTATCGTCGATGTCGTAACCCCGCCCTTACCATCGCTTACCGTGACGGTAAAGATATCCGGGCCAACATATCCTTGATCCGGCACATACTCCCACGTTCCGTCCGGATTAACAACTACCGTACCGTGCTTCGGATCACTTTCGATGTCGTACGTAAGCGTGTCCCCATCCGGATCAGTCCCATAGACACTGCCAGTTACCGATGTATCCTTCTGCGTCGTTACGTCGTAATTTTTGGTCACCGGCGGATTATTCGGCGGATCCTCTACGTTCACCTTCACCGTGGAGGTGGAGGTTCCGCCCTTGCCGTCTTCTACGATGACCGTGAAGCTATCTTCACCGACAAAATCCGGATCAGGAGTATACGTCCACGTTCCGTCCGGATTGACGACCACTGTACCATTTCCAGGAGGCGTTCCTGGGGTGAACGTCAGCGGATCGCCGTTTGCGTCCACGCCGTACACGCTTCCGGTTACGGTTGTGTCTTTCCATGTCGTTTCTTCAAAATCCGGCGCGATCGGCGGACGGTTCACATCGACCGTAACGTTGTTCGATTTCCGGGTTTCATGATTCCCTGTAAGCATATTATCATACTCTATGGTCGCTTGATTGGCTACAGTAGTCGTTTTGTATTTCGAGAGGATTTTAACTTTAAATTGGACCGTTGTCCCGTCAGGTAAGACGTCGACGTTCGGAAATCTGCCTGCCTGGCTTCCGTCCGCTCCGTTCCCTAACCGAACGACAATCCGATTTTCGCTTGCAATATACTCACCCTGGTCATCTCCCGCTGCATCCGTTAGTTTCCCGCTGTTAGGCCCGGATACGATTTCTAGGGAGCCGGGGATGTATCCCGTTCCGTCGGGGATAAGGTCCGTAAATAATGTGTTACTTGTCTCATCCCCTCCATCATTTTTAAAGTTGACCGTATAGGTTAAAGTATCTGCTTCCTGAACATTGTCAACGGGGTCTACGGACTTTGTGACGACTCCGCAAGGTTCCGTGCCTAAGAAGATATCGTCTAACAAATTACCATAATGTTGACTTCCACCAGCTGCATCTACGGAGTTAAAAGCAAACCGTGTTGTTGTTTGGCCTGTTGGTACTGTATAGGAGCCGGAATAATATTTCCACTCCGTATTTCCGGTACTAATTTGCTGAATTACCGGTAGCTGATCTATTGGAATATCCGCTGAGCCTATTTGTACAGCCATTGTATCGACACCCAGAAGCCCTTTATGAGCCAATCGCCAATAAATGGTTTGACCTGGCGTCGTTGTAACATCTTGATACAATGTCGATACTTGTTGCGCATTTAACTCAACATATTGATTCCCATGAGGTGGGTTAATCTTCATCCCTTCATAAATATATTCATTTTTCATAATTTGAATAAATTTAT
This sequence comes from Paenibacillus ihbetae, assembly GCF_002741055.1. Lineage (NCBI taxonomy): Bacteria > Bacillati > Bacillota > Bacilli > Caryophanales > Paenibacillaceae > Paenibacillus > Paenibacillus ihbetae. The sequence goes on from NZ_CP016809.1 coordinate 2,568,450, forward strand.
CAGAGGCTGTTGTTTTCCAACCTGGAACTTCATGCTCCTGAAAATACTGCCAATATGTTTCGGAGCCTGGAGAACCAGTATCCCCTGGCATTCTTGCAGTCGGCTGTTCAAAACTACCGTTAGTCAATACCACTCTCGGCCCGCATACGCCAGGCGGCGTCGGGTTTGGCGGATTAGTATCGAATTTTTGGGTTATTCGTGATGCTAAATCATAAACTCCGAGACCTGTAACCGAACCCAGATAAGTTGTACTCATTGTAGCAGGGTCAAGAGAATAATATGTAGGGTTTGTTGTATTCGCACCACTAGCAATTAGTAACTTACCGTTAGGTAAAAAGCTGAGTCCTCTTACTGTGCCTTCTACAGAAATACCATCTGCATTTGTGAAGGGAATTTCGCGTAATACTCTACCGGTGTTCGGGTCAATTTGAATGAAAGTATCTGTCTTAGCTGATGAAGGAGGTGAAGAAAACCAAACATAACCGTTACTATCAACTACCAAATCCCCCTCATCCCAAACGTACCCTTTAACTTCAGCAGAGGTTTGAGTTTTTGTAACCAAATCATATGATCTTATGAAACTTTGCGTACCGCTACTATAGCCATAGTAAAATTTTGTACCAGCAATAACTCCGTTACTAACACCTGTGGGTAACGCTGCTTCGAACTGGTAGCTACCGTCAGGATTAATACGGTACAGACCGCCACTACTTGCTGTGGGACCAAATGCGTAAAAAACGTTCTCCGTCTCTGATATAGCAAACCCGTTGCCATATAGAGGCATCCCAACTTCCACGCTTCCCTTGAGAGTGGTAGGATCGTTTCCATCCAGTTGATAGATATAACTTTTTGTTGTATTAAAATCATGAGCAAGACCATACGAATCAGTGTCATTAATAGTTATCCCAGTCGCTGCCTTTACCTCTGCCCCAAATGGGAGCGTTCCACTGAAAGTAATTAAACAGGCCATAAATAAAAGCTGGACTTTTGTTAACGATTTCCTAAAACGCCTGTTATCCAATCTTTCCCCTCCTATTCTTTCATGAAATTTAGGTCACAAAAAACAAATTGCCCTGTATTCATAGGACGATTGTTGTAGTGTCGTTTTTATCGACAATTATGCTCATTCTATCCTCCTCGCTTATTTATCTCATCTATAGACAAGGCTTGTTGCCTCGACTACCGCTTATTAAAATTCATAATAACTAAAAAGAAAAAACCGTCTTATAGCAAACGCTAACAGACGGAGTTGTCCGTCGTATTCGGCAGCTGGCTGGCAGTAGCATTTGCATTGTCTGCAAATCCGTTAGCCCCTCTAGCTTTGCGTCCCCATTTTTCAATGAGTTTGCCACTATCGTACGAGCTTATATGTAGTTGAAATTTTTAACATTTACTAAAACATATAATATATCAGTATCACAAGTTAGGTTCTTTAGTCTCATTTTTTGTAGTTATTTCTTTTTATTTGTCGTTTTTAGGAAGAATATGACTAGCATACATATCATTATTGATAATAGGAAGGGGTTATTTAAAATCGAATTAATTATCATTAAATGAAAACAAATATTTAATAGAGATAGCGGCAAACTAAGGCCCAATCAGCATCTTAGTTTGCCGCTCTTTTGGGTATTCTCAAAAACTTTAATTTTTTGCTCTTAGCTTTTTATGCACGATGCTTCTTGTGTTTTTTGCATTTTACAATGACTTTTTGTCCAGGTTTGAGGACAATAACTTTAACCTTATGATGATGTTTATTCATAAGAACGAACTCCTCCTTTCGAAGAAGATAATTCATACTATGCAGACATTTAAAAATGAACTGGACTAATAACTTATCTTCTCAAAACTCCTCATGGTCCTGCTCAAAGAATCCCATTAGCTTTAATGTATTGGCCATACTCTCGGTTCCCTCAAGTATCTTCCTGCGGATCGTGCTATCGGACAAACCATGTCGAAAGATCAACAACGTCTCCTTATAAGAGTATCCCTGCATGTATCTGTAATCGACAGCCTTCCTTGACTCGTCATCCTGTATCAAACTATGGCCCTTTCAAGTTGCTGCGGTGTAGAACCGATACCGTTGATACACCCAGCGCTGCTTTTGAATCGGTATCGTAGCATTGGCTCTCTTGTCCGCATGCAGATCCTCCTGATCGATCCGGCGGGCGACTTCTCCGTCAATTGTCGTCTGCTTCAACTCTTCCTCAAACTTTTCAAAATCCTGCATAAGCAGTGTCATTTCTTTATATTAGCTGAGCAGGAATTTTGTCCGCTGGATCTCTGCTTCATTTGCCTTTGGAAAGAGCTCTGCTTGTCTCCATGCCACCGCCATAATGGTGAGTGGAATTAATTATCTTCAGACCCCCGCCCCGACCAAGGATGTGGGGGGCTTTGCTTTGTCATCTACTATTACCTCGTTTGTTAGTGATACCCCAACAGCATTCATGAACCTTCTATTATTTTTGAACAATAAAGTTGGTTCCAAAAGCATGCCATTCTACTATTTTCGATAGAAATCCAAACCAACTCTACTATCTTTGAATATGTTGAAGTATCTAGAAAACGGGAGGTGATTACTATGTCCCGGAAAAAAAAGAAGGTAGTTATTATTATCGTCGTAAAATAATGAAGTCGTATAAAACACGCCGCTAGATTAACTGAACGATCAATCTTGCAAGAAAGGGCCACTAGCTGGCCCTTTCTTGCTTTCCTTTTAAAAGAAATTAAATCGAGTGCAAAGAAGCTATTCTAAATACAATTGGTGACTCGATCTTAGGGAACCAAATCGAGGACGAAAAACCCACTTTACTCGACTAAAGGTTAGAAGAATGTTAGACGTGCAGGTTATTTAACAAAAACGGCGCGTTTCCGATAAACTCGGAAAACCGCGCCGTTATTGACTTTCTAAGGATGCTGGTGAAGGGAATTGAACCCCCGACCTACGCATTACGAGTGCGTTGCTCTACCCCTGAGCTACACCAGCAAGTTTGTTATTTTGAAACAACAAAATATATTATATTCCTTCGACGGGAAAATGCAAGTCCCTCATTAATGGAAAAAACACCCTATAGGAGAGTTGCATTACCCGCCTAATTTCTCCTGCACCGATTGAATCTTCTGCTTGCTTGAGGATGCCCGGTCGCGCCGGTCGTCAATTTTGACCGAGGTGGATACCCGCTTGGCGCCCGCCAAGAACGGCGCCTCGTGCAACGCCTCGATTGCACGCCAAATCATAGGAAGCTCCCCTTCAATAATCGTGCTCATCGAAGTCAATTCGTACGATATTCCCTCCTGTTGCTTCAATATACGCTGCATTTCCGCGACATATGAGCTTAAGCTGGTCGTTGCCGTTCCGATCGGAATGACCGTTACTTCTGCAATTGCCATCACAATAACCTCCCTCGAAGCATTCCATTCATCCACAACGTGGTTGAATCCGATATAGATATCATATCAATTCCGGGGCGTCTTTTCAAAATTTCGTAAAACTCATCAACACACAATATCTTGTATGTCCAAGATCAAATTTTTATATGAGTCATACGATCCGTTGTCAAAACGCAACCGATGCGGAATCCGCGCAAAAACCGTCGCATTTGGTCACAATCCATGGAATCTTGAGCGGTTTTGACTGTTGGCCAACTAGCATATTACCTGTCCGTTTGCTATAATTCTCCTTGCGTTTATTTTTAAGAAATTGGTTTACAGATACAAGATATTGGGTTACATTAGATTAACGACAACCAAATATAGTGTGTACAGGTGCCGCGCTAGCCTATCAGGCAGTCCGGCTTAATAGGGAAGCATGGTGAAAATCCATCACGGACCCGCCACTGTAAAGGCCTCGGGGCTGTTATGCATATACAGCTGCCGGCAGTTTGGCAATACGTCACTGAAGTTCCCCGAAAGCGAACTTTGGGAAGACGCCGAATATGTACGGCCTAAGTCAGGAGACCTGCCTGTATACTTCAGACACCGACCTACGGGGTTATAGGGATGTGTGTTCGTGAAACTGCGTCTGTACATAACATCATGCCCGAATATGGGCTTATGTCAGCTTTATTCAAACCATCCACAGCGCACGGACATTTTCAAGCCTGCCCTTAGGTTTTAGAAAATGTTTTTTTCATGTTCTTTTTTCAATTTCCCCCAAAGAAAGCGAGGATTTTTGTATGCCCCAGCTCGTAGTTAAACCAAATAACCGTCAGCTTGCCTTCGATGAAATCCGCCTCTCCGTTTATGCCGACCGGATCCTAAAGGGATTGGACATGCTAGACAAGGAGCGTCTGCTTCGAGGCGTGAATGCCAAACTCCGCGGTGAGCAAGTTACCGGCGAGGAAATCAGCAATGCCTTCACGATGTCCGCGCTTGAGCTCGTATCCAAGGAAGAGCCTGATTGGAAATTTGCGGCGGCTCGTTCATTCCTGACATCTTTATATAAAAAAGCGGCCCACAACCGCCGCTACAAAGCCTATCCGGAAGAGCCTTACGGCGCTTTCTATCCGCTCATTACGGAGCTTGTCCAGAAGGGCATCTATCGTGAAGACCTTCTGACCTGCTATACGAAAGAGCAAATCGAGGAGCTCGGCGAGTGCATTGATCCAAGCCGCGACCTGCTGTTCGATTACATCGGTCTCTTGACGCTGGCCGAGCGTTACCTTGCAACGGATTTCGACGGACGCGTGATGGAGCTCCCGCAGGAGCGCTACATGGTCATTGCCATGTTCCTTATGCACCAGGAGCCGGAAGACAAACGCCTCGAGCTTGTTAAGGAAGCATACTGGGCAATGAGTAATCTGTACATGACGGCTGCAACGCCAACGATGTCCAACGCCGGCAAGAAGGTCGCAGGCCAGCTCTCCAGCTGCTTTATCGACACCGTTGACGATTCCCTGGAAGGCATCTTCGATTCCAACACCGACGTAGCCCGTCTTAGCAAAATGGGCGGCGGCATCGGCGTCTACCTCGGCAAGGTTCGCGCACGCGGCTCCGATATCCGCGGCCACAAGAACACCAGCTCCGGCGTCATCCCTTGGATCCGCCAGCTGAACAACACGGCGGTGAGCGTTGACCAGCTCGGCACACGCAAAGGCGCCATTGCGGTCTATCTGGACGTGTTCCACAAGGACATTTTGTCCTTCCTTGACCTGAAGCTGAACAATGGCGATGAGCGCATGAGAGCGCATGACGTGTTCCACGGCGTATGTCTGCCTGACCTGTTCATGGAGGCTGTTGAAGCCCGTGAAGAATGGAGCCTGTTCTGCCCGCATGAAGTGAAGAAGATCATGGGCTGGAAAGATGAGAACGGCCGCCCGCTCGGTCTTGAGGACTTCTACGATCAAACGCCGGGTCAAGGCGCGTTCCGCGAGAAATATGCGGAGGCCTTGGCGAATCCGAACCTGCCGCGCATTACCGTGCAAGCAATCGATATTATGAAGCGGATCATGAAATCCCAGCTGGAGACCGGAACTCCGTACATGTTCTACCGCGATACGGTAAACCGTGCGAACCCAAACTCCGCCCATGGCATGATCTACTCTTCGAACCTGTGCACGGAAATCATGCAGAACCAGTCGCCAACCGTGGTTGAGCAAGAAGAGCTCGTCACCAAAGACGGCCAAACCCGGATTGTGATTTCGAAAATCCCTGGCGATTTCGTTGTCTGCAACCTGAACTCCATTCACTTGGCCCGTGCGGTGCCTGCCGGCGTGTTGGAGCGGCTCGTACCGATCCAGGTTCGCATGCTGGACAACGTGATCGACATCAACAATATCGAAGTGCTGCAAGCTCAATATACGAACAGCCAGTACCGCGCTGTCGGACTCGGCACCTTCGGTCTGCATCATCTGCTGGCCCTCGAAGGCATCCGCTGGGAATCCGACGAAGCGGTTGAATACAATGATAATCTGTACGAACACATCAATTACCTGCTCGTGAAATCCAGCATGGAGCTGGCCAAGGAAAAAGGCCACTATCCGAAATTCAAAGGCTCTGCCTGGGAAAGCGGCGAATACTTCACGTTCCGCGGTTACACGGACGGCGAGCATGAAGGCAAATTCGTAACGACCGAGCAGTGGCGCGAGCTGCAAAAGGAAGTTCAAGAGCACGGCGTCCGCAACGCCTGGATGTTCGCGATCGCGCCGAACGGCTCCACGTCGATCATTGCCGGTTCTACGGCAAGCATCGACCCACTGTATGAGCTGCTGTCTTATGAAGAGAAGACGACGTATAAAGTGGCCAACCCGGCTCCGGATCTGTCTGAGAAAACCATCTGGTATTACAAAACAGCCTTCCTGATCGACCAGCATTGGTCCATCAAAATGGCGGCTGCCCGTCAGCGCCATGTGGACCAAGCACAAAGCTTCAACCTGTATGTTCGTCCTGACATTCGTGCATCGGAGTTCCTGGACCTGCACCTGCATGCCTGGAAAGCCGGCATCAAGACGACGTACTATGTGCGCAGCCGTGCGCTGACGATCGAAGAATGCGAGAGCTGTGCAAGTTAATTTCGAACCCACCCAAACCCTCCCTTCCAAGGGAGGGCCCCAAGGGCTCTGCCCTCTGGACACCCGCAAGGTTGTGGAATGATCGGGTAAGGCGCTTCTTTCAGGTACTTTGGTGCTAGGAGCGCTTTCTCCCTGCGGGAACGCTGGAATGTTGGCGCAGGGACGAATGATTTCATGCGTGCTTTGATGGTGCGACTTTCTGCGGGGATCGCTCTCCCTTTGGGATTCGCTGCTCATGCGGCGCGAACACAATGAGCGGCTGCGTGTGTGTTTAGTGCAACTTCCTGCAAGGATCGCTCTCCCTTCGGGATTCGCTGCTCATGCGGCGCGAACATAATGAGCGGCTGCGTGCATGTTTGGTGCAACTTCCTGCAAGGATCGCTCTCCCTTTGGGATTCGCTGCTCATGCGGCGCAAACACAATGAGCGGGCTGCTTCCGTGTTTGGTGCAACTTCCTGCAAGGATCGCTCTCCCTTTGGGATTCGCTGCTCATGCGGCGCGAACATAATGAGCGGCTGCGTGCATGTTTGGCGCAGCTTCCTGCAAGGATCGCTCTCCCTTCGGGATTCGCTGCTCATGCGGCGCGAACATAATGAGCGGCTGCGTGCATGTTTGGCGCAACTTCCTGCAAGGATCGCTCTCCCTTTGGGATTCGCTGCTCATGCGGCGCGAACATAATGAGCGGCTGCGTGCATGTTTGGCGCAACTTCCTGCAAGGATCGCTCTCCCTTTGGGATTCGCTGCTCATGCGGCGCGAACATAATGAGCGGCTGCGTGCATGTTTGGCGCAACTTCCTGCAAGGATCGCTCTCCCTTTGGGATTCGCTGCTCATGCGGCGCAAACACGTTGAGTGACGGTGTGCATATATTTGGGAGCGAAGCGAACATCCGTTGAGTAAGCTACAAAAAAAGACTACAAGGGTAAGGGTATCCAATCGGAGGAGTTTACGTCCGCCTTTGGGAGCCCTTTGCACCCTTCCAATACATTCAGGCAAAGGGCGGACAACAGCGGCCGGAGAGTGGATACCCGTCCTGCTGATACCCGTCCTGCTGATACCCGTCCTGCTGATACCCGTCCTACTATTAATGTAAGGAGAGAATGGTTATGCAAATGCAAAAAATATTCAATACCGAAGCACCTAACCGCTCCACACGGATCATTGAAGGCGAATGCTCGGGGATCCTCAACTGGAACGACATTCGGATGCCTCATATGTATAAGCTGTACAAGGTACTGCTCCTGAACCACTGGATCGCGGACGAAATCCCGATGTCCAAGGATGCGCAGCAATTCCCGCACCTTGATCCGGAGGAGCAGCGCACGTTCAAGATCAACATCTCCCTGCTGGCCGTCCTGGACTCCATGCAGACGATGTTTGTCGGCGACGTGAAGCGCTACTTCACCGACTCCTCGCTTGAGGCCATCTCAGCCATTATCGGGCAGCAGGAAGTCGTTCATAACCAATCCTACTCCTATGTGCTCTCGTCGATCGTTACGGAGCAGGAGCAAAAGGAAATCTTCGAATATTGGAAGCATGACCCGGTTCTGCTGGAGCGCAATCAGTTCATTTCGAACATTTACCAGAGCTTCCGGGACAATCCGTCGCCGCAATCCTTCTTTGAAGCGATGGTCGCCGACCTCATTCTCGAGGGCATTTTCTTCTACAGCACGTTCGCCTTCTTCTACAACCTGGCCCGTGACCAGAAGATGATGGCAACGAGCCAAATGATCTCCTATATTCAGCGTGACGAGAACCAGCACTGCTACTTCTTCGCCGAAGTGTTCAAACAGCTGCTGAAGGACTTTCCTGAGCTGAACACGAAGGAGAACATCGACTACGTGTACCGCACGATCGATCGCGCGGTCGAGCTGGAGACGAACTGGGCGCATTACACGCTGAGCAATGTGCGCGGCATCGATCTGAACGAATTGTCCGATTACATCAAATACATCGCCAACCGCCGCATCACCATGATGGGGCTGGAGAAGGCGTACGAAGGCGTGGACGTGAACTGCATGCCATGGATCAAGCCGTTCTCGGACGAAGCGCTGAACGCGACGAAGACCGACTTCTTCGAAGCGAAGTCCCGCAACTATGGAAAAGTCGGCGACGACAACGGGTTTGACGATCTGTAAGCTGCACCCGCCGGTGAGCCCGGATTGCCAAGAATCCTATCGCTCATAAACAAAACCTCCGCCATCCCTGCAAAGGGATGGACGGAGGTTTTTTTACACGGATGAATGACAGGGTGGACGATGAATTTCATTGAATGAACATGATAGATGACATGATGATTTTACTTGGGCGGATGAATATGATGAATTTATTTGGACGGATTACATGAAAGATTTCGCGAATGGATTACACGGATGAATTACCATGGATGCAAAGAATTGCCTGACGCGATTCCCTCCCCCGCCTTCTTATCCGGCAGCCGCCCATACCTCGATCTCGACCTTCAGCGTCGGCATCGCAAGCGCCGGCACATAAGCCATCGTCATCGCCGGCGGCCGACCGCCATGGAACTTTGCCCACACCTCATGGAAATGGCTCCAATCGACCTCTTCCACCGCCCAAATATTGATTTTGACGATATGGTCCGCCGTAAGCGACTCGGCTTCCAGCAACCGCTGAATATTCGCAAGCGTATGCTCCACCTGCTGCTTCATGTCATCCGGCAGCTTCCCTTCCGCATCGGTTCCGACTTGGCCGGAGAAAACCAGCAGCTCGGCACCCTGCGGAACCTTGGTGACATGGGTGTACGGACCGAGCGGCGGCACAATGACGGGCGGATTGTAACGTTCAATTCGGGAGCTCTTCTCCTCATCGGCTTCATTAAGGATCGCCAGCGTTTGATGGTCCTCCCACCGTCCGTTGATGTTGACGTTTTTTCGGGCAATGCCTTCCTTATGGAACCCGGCCTTCAGCAGCACTTTCATCGAACCGAGATTATGCGGCATGACCCCCGCCTCGATCCGGTGGAACCGCAGCTCCTCGAAGGCATGGCGGACGACCAGCCGGACGGCTTCCGTCATGTACCCCTGCCCATTGAATGACTTATCCAGGAAATAGCCGATCCAGCAGCTTTGCAAATTTCCACGGACCGGCTCGGTCAGCATGACTTCACCGATGATCTTCCCGATGTTCCGCAATACGATAACATACAAATAGCCTTGATCCGCTTCGCGATCGTCCATCGCCTTCCGGATTCGTTCGAGCTGTCCCTCCTTGGTGAAAAAATGCTCGTCCCGCTTGCCCGTAAACCGCTGAAAAAAATCCCGGTTCTCCTTCTCCAGCTTCAGCAAAGCCTCGGCATCCGAAAGCTCCACCGGCTTCACAACAATACGTTCCCCTTGCAGCTGCATGCAAACCTCTCCTTTTTCGATAGGATGATATGGCCGCATCTCCTATGCGGCACAACAAAAAAAACACCACAGGTTATACCTGTGGCGTACGCTGCCGATCCATGCACCACAGGTAAGCGACCTGTGGCGTTTATTCCACTGTATCCTTACATGATCATGAGGCCGATCGCAGGATAACGGGTCGCGTTCAGTTTCCAATTATGGACACACTTCTCCCGTGATTGGCCAAAATCAAAGAAAACAGCGGTGGAGTATCCGATGCCGGGGGACAATGAAACAAGCGATCTCTTCTTCATCCGAATACTCCTCCTCTTCGTTAACTAATGGTCTTTCTGACCTGCCGTACGTTCTTCATCTCCCATAGAATACATCATTTCAGAATGGTTGGCAAATCACCGCCGCATCCGCTCCCCTCCCGATTCTACCCTGACCCAAGCTCTCGGGGCCGTGGGTTTTATGTCAGCAGGAATATTTTATTACAACAATAATATAATAAAAATCAATATTAATTTATTGATAAACGATAAAAATCATGTTATTATGATGAACAATAAATAAGCGAGGTGCATGTAGGTTATGAAACAAGGAACAACACTCTTTTTAAGAATCGCGGTTATTCTGATTGGACTACCGGTTCTTGCTTTGTGCATATTTGCGGTGCCTAATATCGGGAGTTTTGCGGCTGAATTGTATCCGGATCATGCTTATCTAAAATATCTCGTTTCCATCGATTTGTATGCATCGGCGATTCCGTTTTACTTTGCCCTGTATCAGGCATTTAAGCTGCTAAACTACATCGATCAGAATAAAGCCTTCTCCGAATTATCCGTGCAGGCCTTAAAGAGTATAAGAAACTGTGCCGTTGCGATCTGCATTTTGTATGCGGCCGGCATGCCGCTCTTCTATCTCATGGCGGAGAAAGACGATGCACCGGGGATCATCGTGCTCGGGATGGTCATTATTTTCGCTTCAGCCGTGATCGCCGTCTTTGCCGCGGTTCTCCAAAGGCTTTTACAAGAAGCGATCAATATCAAATCCGAAAATGATTTAACGGTCTGAGGTGAAAACAATGGCAATTATAATCAACATTGATGTGATGCTGGCCAAACGGAAAATGAGCGTAACCGAGCTGTCGGAGAGGGTTGGAATCACCATGGCCAATCTGTCGATATTGAAGAATGGAAAGGCCAAGGCGATTCGCTTCTCAACGTTGGAGGCCATTTGCAAGGCTTTGGACTGTCAGCCCGGAGACATTTTAGAATACCGCGATGAGGACGCCCAGGATTAAACGGGATTCATACATCAGGGAGTTAGTTCAATGAATCCATTCAAGAAGGGGAGCTTGCTCATGGACCATTCAAAAATGGAGGCGCGAATCATGAGGGCACTACGGCAGCTCGTTCGCTTTGGTTGGGAGCAGGCCTTATCGTGCTTGTTTCCGGTCGTTATTTTTGCCTCATTAGCCTTCACGAAATTCGTGCCGCTTCCCTTCCTACCGCGTTATGACTGGCTGCTCGTCATCTGCCTGCTGATGCAGTGGTGGATGGTGCGTTCCGGGCTTGAGACACGGGATGAGCTCAAAGTGATCACGTTGTTCCACCTGATCGGACTCGCTCTTGAGATCTTCAAGGTTCGCATGGGCTCCTGGTCATATCCGGAGGAGGGGTATTTTAAAATCTTTGGCGTGCCTCTGTACAGCGGATTCATGTACGCAAGCGTAGCAAGTTATCTTTGCCAGGCATGGAGGCGGCTAAAGGTTGAGCTGGTGAAATGGCCTCCATTCTGGCTCGTCGTATCGCTGGCAGCCGCGATATATTTGAATTTCTTTACACACCATTATTGGATCGACGTTCGATGGTGGTTATCCGGACTCGTCATTCTCGTCTTTTGGCCGTCCTGGGTCACCTACGAGGTAAACGGGACTCGTTATCGGATGCCCCTTGCCCTTTCTTTTGTACTGATCGGATTTTTTATATGGATTGCCGAAAATATCGCAACATTCTTTGGCGCATGGAAATATCCGAACCAGGCCGAAGCATGGAGCCTCGTTCATCTGGGAAAGGTGAGCTCATGGCTCTTACTAGTGATTGTCAGCTTTCTGATCGTGGCAACATTAAAGCTGGTCAAGGGAAATGGGAAGCAGGCCAACCGAAAAGAAGCTGGCCACTGGCATAACGGTTAGCGACCCTGTTAATGATAAAAAGTCGAATCCTTACATGGTAAGGTTCGACTTTTTTTCGTGCAGCGTTCTGCTGGAATTACAGCTTTTCATGAATACGATAACGCTATTCCTCATCGTCCGCAAACAATTCCCGCAGCATTGCTCCCCGGTTGTTTACGAATTCCTTCGTGATCATATAATGGTCCGTCTCCTCCAGGCTGGACTCCTCTACGCCCTCAGGGGTCAGCTTATAGATGACCGAGTCCGGATAAGCCATGACAATCGGGGAGTGCGTCGAAATAATGAACTGCGAATCCTCCTGAACCAGATCATGAATTCTCCGAAGCAGCGCCATTTGGCGAAACGGAGAAAGCGCCGCTTCCGGCTCGTCCATAATGTACAGCCCGCTGCCGCGGAACCGGTGCAGAAAGGTGGCAAAGAAGGATTCCCCGTGCGACTGCGCATGCAAGGATTTCCCCCCGTAGGAATCATACAGCCCGGGAATCTCCCGCTCGAGAGCGTCGACCTCGGACGCAACGTTGTAGTAGCTCTCCGCGCGGAAGAAGAAGCCGTCCCTCGGTTTGCGGACGCCCCGGACCGTTCGAATGTATTCGTACAGCCTGGAATGGGTCTCCTCGGTGGCGAACGAGAAGTTCATGGTTCCCCCTTCCGGATTGAAGCCGAGTGCGGCAGCAATCGCCTCCAGCAGCGTCGATTTGCCCATTCCGTTCTCTCCAACGATGTAGGTGACCTTCGGATGGAACGTCAAGCCGTCCATCGCGGCGACGGCCGGCAGATTGAAAGGATATTCCCGAAATGAAGGTATCCGTTCTCTCATAAGCACAACGCTTCGTAAATAAGCCAGCATGGCAGAGCTCTCCAAGGGCCTTCCCTCCTTGCCTCCTAAGGTTAGTATAAAATGAACGTTTCGACGGGTTACACGATCGTAGGGCATGCACTCCGTCTCCCTATACAACAAGCGCGCATGGCGGCTTCATGAAGATAGCCTGCCATGCGCGCAGCATGAGCTTCGTGATGAACGAAAAGCCGATCCTTTGCTTTGCAAAAAGGGGAGCGCTCTATTCCTGCACGATGAATTGGTACAGCTCGTCCACCTTGTCATCGGTAAGGTCACCGCTGTTGTCGAACACTTTGATCGACGTCTGCGGAATGTCCCAATTCACTTCCGGTACGAAATCCACCCGTTTCTTGAAGTCATCCCAATGGTCCAGCTTCCACTGGTCCCGCTCCGTTTGGCGATCGATAATCCGCTCCTTCTGCAGATCCATATCCTTTAACGTCACGACGATCACCTTCACGTCCACATCGCTCTTCGTCAGACCGGCGGCCGTAATGACCTCCTCGATCCACTCGCGGTTCTTGAGCTCGGCGGTGAATGGCGAAATCATGAATACGTTCTGCCCCGCATTCAAATTCTCGATGCAAATATCCTTCGTTGTATCATATTCGAGGTCGCGCAGATTTTCCTTGTAGAAGGAAGAGTCCCGGTCATTCGGATCCAGTCCGTTGCTCTCCAGGAATTTTTCAACAAAACGGCCGCCTACCGTATCGCGGTCAAGAAAAGCAGCCGGTATACGCACGGCAAGCCTCTTGGCAACGGTCGTTTTCCCCGTCCCTGCGACTCCGACAAAAAACACTAGCTTCTGCAAATGGTATCCCTCCACGGTTTGATGTATATAGGTTCAAAATATCCTTGTTCCCTCGATCAAGCGGCCAGCAGCGGCAAGCGGTTAACCGCGCTCTGTCCGGTAGTGAGTCTCCTCGATTAACTCCTCTATCGCTTGGGCCAGACGCTCTTGAAGCACCTCCGCCACATCAAAGCCGCCATCCTCCGTGCGAGCCACCTGGGCGTCCACGGCATACACGCCGCCGAGAATATGGCGGGCTCCGATTGAGGAGAGCACGGGCTTCAGCGAATAATCAATCGCCAGCAAATGTGCCAATGAACCACCGATAAAGAGCGGAAGCACGATCTTCCCGGCCAGGCCCTTCTGCGGAATCAAATCCAGAAACGTCTTGAGTACCCCCGTATAGGAGGCCTTATACACCGGACTCGCCACAATGACGGCATCGGCCTCCGCGACGAGGCCGTTCGCTTTGACGATATGCTCGCTCTCGAATTTGGTATGGATCAGATCCTCCGGCGGAAGAGAAGCAACATCAATCCGGCTCACTTCGAAATTCGCAGCAGTCAGCGCCTGCTCGGCATATTCCATAATCGCATTCAAGCGAGAGCCCGCTGTCGGGCTCCCGTTAATGATGACAGCTTTCGCCATTTTTCTCACCTCGGTTAATTTCATCATGTTTCCGTCATCCCCTCCAGGACGACCTCGCTATTGTCCCCCTTCAGGGAACGATCGGACAGTATGTATGCTCCATTTCCATATACCAAGGCTCTACCTAAACGCACCCGTAAAGTCTTCGTTCATCCATAATGGCCGTCAGCCCTCCCGGAACGTTACGGAATGTCAAATCAGAGCAAATTAGTCAGAATTATTATCATCGTATCAATGTGTCTGCGCGTTTGTCAATGGATGCCTACGGACATATAATGCTCTGCAGGCAGTGCATGAACAGGGACGATTCGTCAGCCGGTAAAAGTGGTTTCTTTCTCTGCTGTTTTTGCTGTTTTTGGTGTTTTTGCTGCTTGTGTATTCTCTGTGTTCTCTGCGTTCTGGGCAAGCAGCGGAGAATACATCATGAGCGCATGATTTTCCGTAATCCATTCGTCGTCAAGCAGCTCGCCATCCCGGCTGAACACCTTCCGGCCGATCACGTTATGCCGCGCATATCCGCCCCACGCCTCCTGGGTGATGCGGTGCTCCCGCTCATACACCTGATAGCGGTAGAGCGGCTGAGCCGTACAGCGCCACTCCCCGATCAGCTCCTCGTCCGAAACATATACCGACAGCTGATAGGTATCTTCCGTCGGATTATAAATCTGAAGATCCAAATAATTGTAAGCACAGGTCGCTCCGCTGCCAAACGGCTGGGTGCGCCCCGAATCCGGGAACACGTCGTAGCTGTGACGGTGACGCTCTGTCACCTGAAGCGGGGTATGCAGCGTCATCCAGCATATCAAATTCGAGAGCTGGCACAGCCCTCCTCCGACGCCTGCTCTAAAGCCGCCATAGAAGAGCACCATGCCATCCACATAACCCTTGCGCC
Organism: Paenibacillus ihbetae; assembly: GCF_002741055.1. Classification (NCBI taxonomy): domain Bacteria; kingdom Bacillati; phylum Bacillota; class Bacilli; order Caryophanales; family Paenibacillaceae; genus Paenibacillus; species Paenibacillus ihbetae. Next base: position 2,583,673 of record NZ_CP016809.1, read on the forward strand.
GGGTAGGTCGGCCGATCGTTCTCCAATAGGACAAGGTCTCACCCGGACGGAGGAGAAGACCGTCCAGACGGCGAACCGCAAGGCGCAGATTGATCACTTTATTATGCTGGTACCACATATCGACATCCTTCAGCCTTCGCATCAGCGGCGTCCGATGCTCGAAGACGGGATAGTGAAGCGGCTTGGAAGACCGTATCCGTGCCATGCCTTTTTCGCCTTGCTTCAGCCATCCCCAATAGCGCCGCCAGGTAAAATACTGCCTCCCCGCCCAAAGCCTCAGTTTAGAGCGTTTTACCGGTTTCAAGACATTCTATCCTCCCTTGCGCTTCATTCCCGTTAATCCCAACACTTTCCATCCATTTGGAAACAGTTTAACACACGATTTGCAGGATGTTGTGAATATCTTGTAATGAAGCCGCACCCCCAACTGGGCGAATGCATAGAGATAAAACATCAACGTGGATGCAATGTCATCTATGCCCGAGGAGGATTGTCATGAATGCTGAGCAGCCCATCCCTTATATCGGCTTCAAAACGGTATGCAAGGAACAGCCCATTGCGTTCCCGCCGCAGCACCAGCCCGTTCAGCCCGGTCTTGAAAGCTTGATGAAGCCGATCCCCATAACGGAAGACCCGGCATATCGCGGCAGCGGCAAGCTGGAGGGTAAAGTCGCCATCGTGACCGGCGGAGACAGCGGAATCGGCAAGGCGGCAGCGATTGCTTTTGCCAAGGAAGGCGCCGATCTGGTCATCCCCTACTTATATGAGACATCGGATGCGGAAGTCACCAAAGCCCGAATCGAACAGCTCGGGCAGCGATGCATCCTGATAAAAATCGACTTGCGCTACAAAAAAAATTGCGAGGCCGTCGTCCGGCAAACCCTTGCCGAGTTCGGCAGGCTGGACGTGCTCGTCAACAATCATGCCGTCCAATACGTGCAGCGCAGCATTTTGGACATTACGGAGGAGCAGTTGTACCAGACCTACCAGACCAATATTTTCCCGTTCTTCTTCATGATCCAGGCCGCTCTGCCGCATCTGAAAGCCGGCGCCTCCATCATTAATACGGCATCCATAACCGCCTACGAGGGCTTCAAGGAGCTGATCGATTATTCCTCCACTAAAGGGGCTATCGTCTCGCTTACCCGGTCACTGGCCCTCTCGCTGGTTGATCAAGGCATACGTGTCAACACCGTTGCGCCCGGCTCGGTCTGGACACCGCTCATTCCCTCCAGCTTCCCGGCCGAGGAAGTCGCCGTATTCGGCACCGATTCACCCATGAAGCGGGCGGCACAGCCCTATGAGCTTGCTCCGGCCTACGTATATCTGGCCTCCTCCATCGATTCATCGTTTGTGACCGGTCAAGCAATCCATGTAAACGGAGGTCAGATGGTGACCAGCTAAAGCCGGGACCGCTGACCTTGAGAAGCTCCATAGCTTCAAAACTTTGTCATCATATACAGAGGATGTGTCGGTAATGAACAATGGAAATGCCAAATGGTCCAGTGGACGGTTGGACGTTGGATTCTACGCATTAAACAAGCTGGCCAGCGCCGGCGTTGTACTGCTGCTGCTCACGGTAATCGGCCGGGTGTGGCCCTCCGGGATGGAGAAGCCGGCCGAGCTGCTCGGTCTTTCCATGGAGCAGAAGGAGTGGGTCTACGGCTATGCGCTGATTGCTTCGCTGGTTGCCGATGCGCTGCTGTCCTTTCTGCCCAAGCTCGCCAAAAGCCTGCAAATTGGGCTGTATGCGGCGGTCGGATTTGGCTTCTTCGCCTTGTTCAATGGCGGAAGCCCGGACCAGCTGTGGATCCGGGCTTCCTTGGGAGCTGTGACGCTGCTGCTGTTTCTATGGGGGAAGTATGCCTTCCCTGCCGATTCTTTGATCACGCCGATCTTTGCGATTGCCGTACCGCTCCTGTGCTGGGCAATCTAGCGCCCGTGCCGTCAGAAGCGTACGTTCCGGTACATGCGGTTAGGCAGGGTGAACGTAAATCTGTTGCATGTAAACATGTAACGCCAGTAAGACTATCCGCAACCGAAAAAACGCTGCCGCTGAACCGGGCGTGCTCAACCAGTATGCATGTTCCGCCAGCAGCATGCCTGCTACCAAACGCCCGGTGCCGCTGGACTGGGAGTACATCCACCTGTATGCATGTACCACCAGTAGCATGCCTGCCACCTAAAAGTCCGGTGCCTCTTAACAAGGCGTACGTCCAACAGTATACACGTACCGCCAACAGCATACCTGCCTCCAAAAAAGTCCGGTGCTACTAGACAGAGCGTACGCCCAACAGTATGCACGTTACACCAGTTGGATGCCCGCCACCTAAAAGCCAGGTGCTGCTAGACCAGGCGTACGTCCAACAGTATGCATGTTCCGCCTGTATGGCCGCTAGTCAGTCAAGCTTTTAGAGGGCATCGATGACGTCGCCGGCAAGAACGGAAGCCGGGTGCCCTCGGCGCCTGGCCGCCTCTTCCCCGGCCCGCCCGTGCAGCCACACGCCGAGCGCTGCCGCACCGGGACCGGAATATCCTTGCGCCAGCAAGCCGGCGATGATGCCGGTCAGCACGTCCCCGGTGCCGCCGGTCGCCATGCCGGAGGTGCCGGTTGTGTTAATGTAGGCGCTGCCGTCCGGCGAGGCGACAATGGTTCGCGCGCCCTTGAGGACGAGCGTAACGCCGTGCCGGACCGCATATGCGGTAGCGGCACTGATCCGGTCCCGCTGCACCTCGGCCGTAGAGATGCCGAGCAGCCTGGACATCTCCCCGGGATGCGGCGTGAGCACCGTTGCCGCCGGGCGAACCTTCCAGGCATCGACGCCATCTGCCGATGACAGCATATTCAGGGCATCGGCGTCCACGACCATCGGGCCGTCCCAGCCTTCCCACAGCCGCCGAAGCCATCCGGAGTCACCCTCGAAGCGGCCAAGCCCGGGACCTACTGCAAGCACGTCCCGCGTCTTGGCCAGCTCCAGCACCCGCTCGGCGGAGGCTTCGTCCCAATAGCCTCCGCTTTCCTCGTCAGTAGCGGGGGCAAGCATGACCTCCGGAGCCGCACCGCTCAGCGGCAGCACCAGGCTTGCAGGCAGGGCCCAGGTCACGAGGCCGCAGCCGGCGCGCAGGGCAGCCCGGGTAGCGAGCAGGCCTGCACCGCTCATTGTGCGGCTCCCACCTACGGTAAGCACATGCCCGTAGATGCCCTTATGCCCTTCCGGAGAGCGGGGACGGGCAACATCGGCATCAAGCACCGTCCGCAGAACATGCGGCGTCAGCAGGTAGGTGCCGATGCCAAGCTCCCGGCAGAGGGAAGCGGGAATGCCGATGGAGCGCACGACCACACGGCCTGCGGCCCCGGCGCCGGGATACTGGGCCAGTCCCCGCTTCAGAAAGGCGAGGCACACCGTGACCTCTGCCGAGATGCACGGCTCGTGCAGCGCGCCGGTGTCGGCGTCCAGGCCGCTCGGGATATCCGCGGCCACGATCGGCAGGCCGCTCGCATTGGCGGCCCGGATCAAATCGGCGTAAGCCCCGCGTGGGGCACCCGCCGATCCCGTGCCCAGCAGCGCGTCCACGATCCCGGTGAACGCGCGGAAGTCCACGGCATCTCTGCCGTGGACCAGGGCCGGGATGCCGAGCGAAGCCGCAGCATCCCGCTGCAGCGCCGCCTCGCCGGCAAGCGTCGACGGCTCGGCGGCGTAGAGCAGCGTGACGCGCATGCCGGCGTCACGCAAATAGCGGGCGGCGGCTGCGCCGTCGCCGCCGTTGTTGCCCTTGCCCGCCAGAATGAGCCAGTGCTCCTGCCCCGCCGCTTCGGCCGGCAGAAGCTCATCCCCTGCCACAGGCGGCGGGCAGGCAGGGCCCAAGCCCCGAAGCGGCGCTGCGCCCGCTTCGAATGCGCCGGCGGGCGGACAGACGCCCCGCCGCACGGCCCCATCCGCAGCGCCATATTGCAGCGCTGCATCACTGGCCGCCGGGCCATGCGAGGCTTCCGCCATCCAACCGCTTCCGGCTTTCTTCTGAAAGCACAGCTTCAGCACTTCCTCCGCAATCACCCTGCCCGCATTCTCCATCAGCGCCACCGCCGGAATGCCGATCTTCTCGATCGTATGGCGGTCGAGCTCCCTCATTTGCTCCGATGATACAACATACATCTAAGCTCTCCCCTTCGCTTCGATATATCCTTGTGCTCCGGTTGTTGCACCTTATCACTCATTTATCGCTCATTGAACCGCTTGTCCCCTGGAACAACACATCAACGGTTGAAGCCTGTCTCCAAAGAATCAATGACCCCACATCTTCGATGCTGCTTTTATTGAAGCTTGTTCAACAAAACTTCTGCTGCAGAAAGCTTCAGGTGCGCCCAGTACTAGTACGCAACCGTGAAACGGGCCCGGATAAACTGCGGATCCTCCAGCTCGTCGATCAAAGCTACCGCATAATCCTCTGCGGATATGCGGCTTGCTCCGCTCTCGTCCGTCACCAGCCGGTCCATTCCGATCCGGAACTGGCCCGTGCGTTTCCCCGGCTCTATGATCGCCGCCGGGCTGACATATGTCCATTCAAGATCGCTCTGCGCGTACAGATCGTAAGCATCCGCATGGGCGCGGGCGAGCGTCCGGATCTCTTCAGGAAATTCGGGCGTCTCCATAAGCGGAACCCCGCTGTCCGTGATCAAGCTGCCTGCACCGCCGACGATGAGCAGACGGGATACGCCGCCGCGTCTTGTTCCTTCCACAATCGTGCGGGCCGCAGCGACCAGTTCTTCCTCCTGTCCGAATGACGGGCCGAAGGCGGAAATCACCGCGTCATGCCCCCGGATCGCCTCTTCCAGCGAGGCAGGGTCCATGACATCCGCCTTATGCTTTTTCAGCCGCTCATGCTCGGTGTCAAGCCCTTCCGGGTTGCGCATAATCGCCGTCACCTCATGGCCGCGGCGCAAAGCCTCCTCTGCAATTCGCCGCCCGATCGTGCCGCTTGCTCCTATCAATGCTATGTTCATTATTCATCGCTCCTTCAATTCACAATTATAGTACATTTCATTCGATCGAATGCGGAACATTCCATTCGCCGCCAAGCTTCATGAGCCAGGCAGCCGTAAGACGCAAAATGCGCCTTCTATTTACTTATCCCCAGTCAGCGGGGTTCAAACTCCCACCCTTTCATTTTTTCTCCAAATATAGCGACTATAGACCTATATAAAGCGTTATGTACATTTCCGATAGTAAACGTAAGTGCATAATTGCGAAATTTTATTGCATATAAAACCATTCGCCGCCCCGACAACGTTTCTTCGATTGTCGAAATTATGCTTGCTATTCTCGATCTTTATTAAAAGGAGCCATCCCACAATGAAAAAGCATGCCCTTCGCTTCCTGACCCTCTGTCTCGCTTGCGGATTGCTGCTGCTGACCGGCATGTCCGTCCACCCCGGGCCTGCGAAGGCACAGTCCCATCTCAAAGCCACCTGGTTGTGGTACACCCCCATGATAGAAAGCTCGGCTGATGATATTATCGGCTTCGCTTCCCGTCAAGGCGTCAATCTCATCTATCTCCAAATGAATCAAGATGTTCGTGCCGAGCATTACCGCAAATTCATCCGGCTGGCCGGGGAAAACGGAATTCAGGTGCATGTGCTCGGCGGCGCCCCGAAATGGGCCCTGGAATCGGAGCGTCACCGGATCGATACGTTCCTGAATTGGACCGCCGAATATCAGGTTGCTGCCGCTCCGGAAGAACGCTTCACCGGCATTCATGTCGATATCGAGCCGCATACGCTGCCTCAATGGAAAACGAACCGCGACTGGCTCGTTGAGCAGTGGCAATCCAATGTCCGCTATCTGGTCAGCCGGGGCCACTGCCTCGACCTGCCGGTCGGCGCGGATATTACGTTCTGGCTGCATACGTATAGCCTTCCGGATCAATCGATGACGATCAGCCGCTGGATGATCGGCCAGTTCGATCAAATCGCGATTATGGCTTATCGCGACTCCGCTGCGAACATCTATAACCTGGCGGCTACGGAGCTTAAAGAAGCGGATGCGCTCGGAAAAGAAGCGCTGATCGCCGTCGAAACGAAATCCAGCAATGAAGGGCAGTTTATCACCTTCTACGAGGAAGGCGTCTCCTTTATGGAAGAGCAGCTGCTCAAGGTCGATGCCATGGCGGGCTCGCATTCCTCCTTTTCCGGCTTTGCGGTCCATGAATACCGAAGCTGGAGAGCATTGTACGAATCCGGCCGGTAAGGGGGGGAGTCCCTGCCCGTAAATTGCCGATAAGCTTAGATTTCTATAATGTTAGCAGACAATACAAAAAAGATGGCATATTCAAGAGGTCGTTCCTCTGACGCCATCTTTTTTTGCTGGCTGCCGAATTCGTCCATCCCGACTGGTCGAGCTCAAACGGTCAACAAGAGAAATAGGACATATCCCACCGTCATCTTCGCGCGGCAAAACGGCGCTTTTTTCACCTGCATTTCCATGATCCCGTCCCTCCCTCTCTCCCTGCAATCAGTGATCTAGTTCAATATATGCGGCTCGGTCCCTTTTGTTTCCTCAGGGAAACACTTTTTATACGGGGCAATATCGGATTCAATCCTGTTGCCGTTAAGATTTAATGCGATCAGAATCGGGCTTCCCCGCGCGCGCTCCTCGAATCAGCTTGAAATCATTTCCTTCTTATGCAATAGTGAAAATAGAATAATGAAGGAGGGATCCGCTTGTCCCTTACGGATTGGATTTACGATCTGTTCGGCTCGCTGAACGGGCTGCTGGCCGTATTGCTTGCTGCTGCCGTATTTTCGGGCCTCTACATATACAGCGCATCACGGCTGCTGGGAGCGCGCAAGGATTCGCTCTCCCGCATCCGGCAATCCCTATCGCTCTATACGAAGCTGGCAGGCCCGCTCAGCACCCTGATTGATCATCCGGGCCGAAGCGCTGTTCCCGAGGAGCAGCTGATCCGGCTGCTGCAGGAATGCAAATCTGCGGACCGGCTGACACGCGAGCTTCACGGGCAGATCGATACCTTTCTGAGCGATCGCGATGAGTCGAGGCTCGTGCTGCTGCATAAGCAGCTGAACCGCGAAATCAACCAATTGGTGCAGGAGCGCGACGAGCTTGTAAAACGGCTGGAGCAGCCGGGCTGGGGCATGGGACTGTGGCTGCTGCTGAAGCCGGCCATCCCGGCTTTATCCCTGGCGGCGGCTATCGTGTGGACTGCAACCCTTGTCCAGGGACTACAGGAGGACCAAGGCTGGGCCAACCCGTATGTATGGTGCTTATGGCTGTCGAATATGATTGCTACCGTTTCTTTTTACCGGCTGCTCATGGATTCCCGCAAGAAATCCCACGGGCTGGTCTACATTCTGCTTCATCTGCTGATTGCCGCTCTAGCCTTGCTCAATCTGGCATGGGCCGAAGCCTCGCCGTATGTACTGACGACCCAGATTCTCCTGTACATTGCCGGATTTCGCTTTACCGTCACGCGCCAAAGACGGGAGCGTCCGTATGCGGGGCATCCGGAGCTGCTTGAGCAGTTCGTGCAGCAGCCGGGCACCGCACAGGCCGGCAGCGAACCGGCAGCCCCGGATGAAGAAGGCGTACGCTAAAGCCGCCGACTTCGTGCTAATGCCGCAGGCCGGTGCACGTTCGTTTGCACGCGTAGCACCCTGCCGACGTTACCCGGCCAACCGGGTTATAATGGATACAAAAAAAGCACCTCCGCTTCGTAAGTTAGCTTACGATACGCGGAGGTGCTCTATTTCTCTATGCCGCTTGTAGCTCTCGTTGACAATCCGGCTCTGCAAGTCCGAACGATTACTTCACGTTGGCGCTCCGGTTCTGCCGGCCCGAACGATCATTTCACGTTGGCACTCCGGTTCTGCTGGCCCGAACCTCGGGACTGCCCTGCCGATTTGGCCGCTCCGGAGGCTGTATTCTCAAACCGCTTACGCTCCGTTCGTTCCATCTGAACGATTTGTCCCTCATGCACCACAATTTGCAGCGAACCAAATTCCATGTCGTTTAGCAGACCTGCAATGCGTTCAAGCCACTTTTCATCTACTTTAAGAGGTTTAGCCATGGATACGCCTCCTTAACGGGCAGGGCCCAAAATATGTGAATATGCGGATGATTGATCTGCTCATGCTTGCGGGGGGTCAAGCTGACGTTCACTCATCCAAAGCTTATCCTCTCTTTTCCAACCTGTATACTATGAATTAACATTACATTAGCATGGGATGGAAACGACTGTCAATGGACATTTTTCCGAGTAAGCCAGTTTTTAAATAATAAGGTGATTAGCGCCAAAAGCAGGAGCAGGGAGGCTGCGGCAAACGATGCCGAGAACTGGTATTCATTGTACAGAATCTCGACATGCAGGGGCAGCGTATTGGTCTCTCCGCGGATATGGCCGGATACGACCGAGACGGCGCCGAACTCGCCCATGGCTCTCGCATTGCACAGAATGATGCCGTACAATAAGCCCCACTTGATGTTGGGCAGCGTCACCCGCGTGAAGATTTGCCAGCCCTTCGCTCCGAGCGTCACGGCCGCCTCCTCTTCCTTCGTCCCCTGTTCTTCCATGAGCGGAATAAGCTCCTTGGCCACGAACGGGAATGTTACGAACATCGTTGCCAGCACGATGCCGGGGACGGCAAATATGATTTTGATATCCTGGCTTGTAAGCCATGGGCCAAACCAGCCCTGGCGGCCGAAGACCAGCACGAAGATCAGCCCGCCGATCACGGGTGATACGGCAAAAGGAAGATCGATCAGCGTAACGAGCAGCTGCTTGCCTTTAAAGCTGAACTTCGTAATCGTCCAGGCTGCGATGACGCCGAAGATCGTATTGAGCGGCACCGCAATGGCGGCCACCAGCAAAGTGAGCCGAAGCGCGGATAGCGCATCCGGGTCGGATAAAGCCGCGATATACACGTCCCAGCCCTTCTTAAGCGCCTCCGTCAGCACCGTGACGAGCGGCAGGACGATCAGCCACAGCAGCACAAGTCCGGCCAGACTGATCAACGTCCACTTCACCCAGCGTTTCTCCTCGGCAGCCGGGGACGCCGAAGCTCTCTTCTTCACGGATGCCCCTGCAGGAACAATTCCAGCCATCGTCAATCCTCCCCTTCCAAGGTCAGCGCGCGGTCTTCCGCGTCCAATGCTGCAGAATGTTAATGCCGAGCAAGAGCACGAAGGAGATAAGCAGCAGCAGCAAGGCCACCGCCGTTGCCCCGGCGTAATCGAACTGCTCCAGCTTCGACATGATCAGAAGCGGCGCGATCTCCGTCTTCATCGGCATGTTGCCCGATATAAAGACGACGGAGCCGTATTCCCCGATGCCGCGGGCGAAGGCAAGAGCGAAGCCCGTCAGCAGGGGCGGGATCAGCGTCGGAAGAATAATCGTACGGAAGGTCCGCCATCTTCCCGCGCCAAGCGTCGCAGCTGCTTCTTCGGTATCCCGCTCCGCGTCCTCGAGCACCGGCTGCACCGTCCGTACGACGAACGGGATGCCGATGAACATCAGGGCCAGCGTAATGCCTAGCGGCGAGAACGCCGCTTTGATCCCTAGGGGTTCAAGCAGCGATCCGATCCAGCCATTGGCGGAATAGATCGCCGTCAAGGCGACGCCGGCCACGGCCGTCGGCAGGGCGAACGGCAGGTCGATCAGCGCATCCCACAGCTTTTTGCCGGGAAAGTCATAGCGGACCAGCACCCATGCCAGCAGCAAGCCCAGCACGGTATCCGCGAAGGCCGCCAATGCGGCGGTCGTCAGGCTGACCCGATAGGATGCCAGCACCCGCGGGTCGGCTGCGACCGACCAGAACTTTTCCCAGGTCAGCCCCGTCTGATTGAGCAGCAGAGCCGACATCGGCACCAGCACGATCAAGCTCATATAAAATACCGTAACGCCCATGCCGACCCCGAACCCGGGAAGCACGCTGCGATTGCTGCCGCCCCGTTTCTGTCGCTTAAGCACAGCCATTATTCACTCATCCCTTTCCGCCTTCGGCCCTCTTAGCCGATCAGCTGCCCGGCACGTAAATTTGATTGAAGATTCCGCCGTCATTGAAATGCTTCGTCTGCGTTTCCTCCCATGTTCCGAAGACGTCCTTGAGCGTAAACAGCTCGATCTCCGGAAACTTGTCCTTATATTTCTCGCTTACGCTTGCCAGCGTCGGCCGGTAGTAATTGTCAGCCGCGATCGTCTGTCCTTCCTCGCTGTACAGGTACTGCAGATAGGCTTCAGCCACCTCCCGCGTTCCGCGCTTGTCGACATTCTTATCCACGACGGCGACCGGCGGCTCGGCCAGGATGCTGACGGACGGATTGACGATTTCGAATTTGTCGGGACCGAGCTCGTTGATGGACAGATAGGCTTCATTCTCCCACGCCAGAAGCACATCGCCGATGCCGCGCTCCACGAAGGTGGTCGTTGCGCCGCGCGCTCCGCTGTCGAGCACCGGCACATGCTTGAACAATTCCTTCACGAATTCCTGCGCCTTCGCTTCATCATTGTTGTTGGCCTTAAGCGCATAGCCCCATGCCGCGAGATAGTTCCAGCGTGCGCCGCCGGAGGTTTGCGGGTTCGGCGTAATAACCTCGACGCCTTCCTTGATCAGGTCCGGCCAATCGTTGATCCCCTTCGGGTTGCCTTTGCGAACGAGAAACACGATCGTGGATGTATAGGGGGAGCTGTTGTGTTCAAACTTGCCCTCCCAGCCCTCTTCGATCAGCCCGGCCTGACGGATCGCATCGATGTCATAGCCGAGCGCCAGCGTTACGACATCGGCTTCCAGACCGTCGATAACCGACCGGCTCTGCTTGCCCGAGCCGCCGTGCGACTGCTTAAACGTAACCTTCTGCCCCTTCTCCTTCTCCCAGTACGCGGCAAATGCCTTATTGTACTGGTCATAAAGCTCTCTCGTCGGATCATAGGACACATTCAGCAGCTCTACGCTCTCCTTGGCGCCATCCGGTGCGGAATCCGAAGCCTTCGGCGTACTTCCATCCGCCGCATTCTTGCTTTCGCCCTGCGTGCCCGATCCGCATGCCGTGAGCATGACGGCCAGCAGCATCGTTAATCCTGCCAGAACCCCTATTTTCAACGTTTTCTTCATACCAGACCACTTCCCTTCTTTTTCTCTACAGAGGTTGTTCAAAAAGTCGCCTTTTGATCACGAAGTCAGTCAAGAAGTAACTCGGCATCGAATCTTGAATTCAGCCGGGCCTTCCGATGCTCACGTACCCAAAACGTACGCTCCACTTCTCAGTCCCTAACTTCATTCAACCTTCTCGGTGCTGAAAAACCGACTTTTTGAACTCGTATTTACTAAACAGGCTGCAGGACGACGCCATAAAAAAAGACAGAGGAAGGCTCGGCAGCATGAAGCGAGCGTTGAACCCGGTCTGTTCGACCTTAGGGCCCTGCCTCATGCCTGGGAGCGTTCCTCCGTCCGTACGGTGAGAACGATATATAATAATTCCTACCTGTTTAGTTTGTTATCTGTAATTCTAATGAGTCCCGGTGCTGCTGTCAAACCTTTTTTTGAATAAAATCCAGCAAGTTTATGCTCGGTCCAAAGCACCATTTTTCATGGCAAATCTCCCGCCGTTACGCGATTTTCCAGATCCTGATGGTTGTACGCCGCCGCTTCCGTCCTTATAATTCAACCCGAAAGGAGATGATCATCATACGAACGAATTTGCGGAAAATCATTTCTGCTCTTATCTTAAGCATTCTTCTGTTGATCCCGGTGCTCGCGCAGCCCGTCCAGGCAGCAGCCACGTTAAAGCCCGGCAGCGCCAACGGAGATGTATGGGATCTTCAGTATCGCTTGAAAACGCTTGATTTCTATACCCAGCCGCTCGATGGTAAATACGGACCGAACACCAAGGCAGCCGTCCTGCGTTTCCAAAAAGAGTACGGCGTTCCTGCCGACGGCATCACGGGTCCGCAGACCTGGAGACAGCTGAAAAAATATACGCTGAACCAGTCCGAAATGGACATTATGGCCAGAATCATCTACAGCGAAGCCCGCGGCGAGCCTTATAAAGGCCAGGTCGCGGTCGGAGCCGTTGTCATGAACCGTATACAGTCGAGTGAATTTCCGAATGACATTAGGGGAGTCGTATTCCAGCCGCGCGCCTTTACGGCCGTAGATGACGGCCAATATTGGCTGACGCCGAACCGAACCGCCTATATGGCGGCCCTTGATGCGGTGCGAGGTTGGGATCCGACCTACGAGTCGCTTTATTATTTCAATCCGGTCACGGCGACCAGCACCTGGATCTGGTCCAGGCCCCAGACGGTGCAGATCGGCAAGCATATTTTTGCACGATAACCTTCGTCTGGCCAAGGACCGGCCGCCCGTCATCATTGGCGGGGAGATCTAACGAAGCTAAAAAGCAGACACAGCAAGGGGCAGCCGCACCGTCAGACGGTGATGGCTGCCCCTTTAATCTATGCTCGGGAAGGAAGATCCCCGTCTTTCGGGGATCTTCTTGCTATATGTTATCCTCAAATCACCTTCGATTTTGCCTTCGCTTTTTCTACCGGGCAGATGCATACCGGACGCGTAACCTCCAGCGTATAGCCGGTCGATACCAGGTTTCCGGTTTCCGGATCGATCCGGTAGCTCGCCACCAGACTGCTGTCCTGATTCGCCGTAAGCAGAAACCCTCCCGGGAGTATATTGAAGTGGCGCGGGGTTTTCCCTCCGGAGGAAACCCAATTCACGGCTCTCAGCATGCCGGTATCCTGGTCGATGACATACTGGACAATGCTGTCGTGACCCCGGTTGGAAGCGTACAGCCAGCGGCCGCATGGGGCTACCAGCAGATGGGAGGATGTGTTGTTGTCCATCACGACATCTTCCGGCAGCGTGGAAGCATGCTGAAGAATTTTCAAATCCCCGAACGTTGCATCATAAGCATACGCCGTTACGGTGCTGTTCAGCTCATTGGTGCCGTATACCCATTTCCCGCTCGGATGGAAGGCCACATGGCGCGGACCCGAACCCGGCGGCAGGCTGATTTCGCGGTGCGTCACCAGCTTCCCTTCGTCCAGCCGATATAAGTTGACGTCATCCATGCCGAGATCGCTCACGACGATATATTTATGATGCGGGTCCTCAAACACCGAGTGCGGATGCGCCTCCGATTGGCGGTCATCGCGAAGCCCGCGTCCGCTGTGCTTGATCTTGGAGACGATTTCGCCCACTTTCCCGTCCTCCTCCAAAGCCAGCACGGAAATAGTCCCGTCGCTGTACCCCGTCGTAAGCAGATATTTACCGTCGGACGTGCGCGACACATGACAAGCGCCGGACGAGCCGGTAGGCTGGACGTTCAATATGGTCAATTCACCGTTTACGAGATTCGCAGAGTACGCGGCCACCTTGCTCTCGCCGACCTCGCTGGCGGCATACAGCACCGAGATGGACTCGTCAAAATCCAGGTAGGTCGGATTCTCGATGCCGGCGGTACCGCCAAGCAGCCTCAGTTCTCCCGTATTCCGGTCCATCGCTCCCCAATGAATGGCATTCTCTTTCTCGGAATTATATGTTCCTATGTAAAATATCAGTTCCTGTCCTGCTGTCATGTGATCCACTCCTTTATCATTGGATACGAAAAGCAAATCCACCGGCGTTCCTCTTCGTTCACTATGTATTACCCAATGCAGCCCCGGTCTTACCGTTACTCGGGCAAAAAACGGGGTCAGCCAAGAAGGCAGGGCATTCCATATATTAGTTCCGTAGAAAAGTATTGCCGGAGCTGGTTTTATCATGTACGATTACCACGATTACTACTCTATTCTATCATTAGATAAGGGAGATGACAGTAACTTGTACAAAAAAATCGGCCTTCTGGCCATCGCCTTCCTTCTGCTGCTCGGCGGTGCAGCCCAAGCCGTTCAGGCGAAGGAGCAGACCCGTATCCGCGTGTATCTGGACGGCCAGGAAATCAAGTTTCAGGCCCCGCCGGTCATGAAGAACGGGGTGACCTACGTCCAATTCCGGCCGCTGTTTCAGGCACTGAACTACACGGTTGGATGGGATGGCGCCAAGAAGCAAATTACGGGAACATATATCGACCAAAAGCTGCAGATGACGCTCGGCCAGTCCTCAGCTTACGTCAACAGCGTGAAAAGCAAGCTTCCGGGCGCTCCGTTTACGCAAGGAGGCAACACGCTCGTTCCGCTGCGGTTCGTCGCGGAAGCGACCGGCCTGCCGGTCAAATGGGATGCCAAGGCGCGGACGATCAAGATCGACCGCCAAGGGCCGACCATGAAGGCGAAAGCCGATATCGAGAAGCTGTACCGCACGCTGGACGCAGCCGAGAATGCCAAGGATCTCGCTAAGGCCAAAACGGTATATCATCCGCAATCCCCGCTTCTGGCCGGACTTGAGGAATACTATAAGGATCAATTCCAATTTGACCTTAACGTATCCAGCAAGATAGCGGACGTTACGCTTGCGGGCACAACGGCTGAAGCGTTCGTGGCCACGACCGTCCAGCGCGTATCGGGTCCCTTTACATGGGATTCTACGATCTACAGTTACAACTACTTCAAGAAGGACGCCTCCGGCGCTTGGAAGCTTGCATTCCCGGGAGAGTACGAGCAGGAGTACAACGTCTCCGACGAATTCCTTGAGTCCCGGGCCAACGTGCCTGAAGCGGAGCTGAAGGCGATTCAGGACGTGATCGATACCCAGTACAAAGGCTTTAACACCGAGAATGGCCAGCTGCTGATGTCTGTCATTCACCCGAACTCCGAATATTATGAGCTGTTCCAGAGCAGCATCGATGACGGCATTTTCGACGAGCTCAATTTCAACCTGAAGGACGAGGTAACCCATCCGCTCTTCTTCGACGGGGAGGACGCGGTCTTGTATATCGAGGAGAGCGATGATGCCGACGGCGATATGCTGTCCACCACCTATCTGTACTGGCTGACAAAGTCAGAAGGCAAGTGGATGATCTATGATGTGCTCGAGGTGGAGTAGCAGCATTTGTATTAAACCTGGATTGCCCGGACTATGAACCGGGCACGTGCTTAACGGCGATTCCTATCGGAGTCGCCGGCTTTCTATTTGGGTTATAACCTCCCCCTTCCTTCGGTTCTACTTCACTGAAATGGACATATACCATAGTAGTTATCCATGAAGGGGGCCTGTTATGGGAATCAAACTCATCAAAATTGCAGCCGTCTATTTTGTGATCGGCGTTTTGCTCGGCATGTATATGTCGATCTCCCACAGCTATACCTACAGCTCGATTCACGCGCACATCAACCTGCTCGGCTGGGCGTCTCTGGCTCTCGCAGGGATCGTTTACTATGTGTTCCCTGCCGCAGCGGAGTCAGCCGCGGGGAAGGTTCATTTTTGGCTGCATAACATCGGCCTGCCCATTATGATGATCGGACTGTTCCTCCTGATGAACGGGGCCGAATCCGTCGAACCGGTGATCGCAGTAGGAGGAGTCCTGGTGACGCTTGGTATTGTGGTTTTCTTGTATAACGTGTTAACGAATGTCCGGGAAGGTGCAAGACGGTAGGACTTGTGCTTGGCCGATTGAAGCTGTACGGGCATCCAGGGGAAATGGCTTTTATGCAAAATACTCTCTTGGATGACCCGTTTTTTCCGTGCCGTACGGACGCACGTCTTGGCCCGCGTGGGTCACCTCCTCCAAGTTTTGGGTAAGGATAGGTACCGTTCTCTTCGAAGGAGGCATCCAAGACATGTTGACCAATAGTGAAGTACACGTCACCTTCCGCTGCCGCGAGTGCGGCGGCGAAGTAGAGGCCCATTTCCATGAAGAACCGTTCACGACGGTTCACTGCCCGCACTGCGAGCACAGCTACTCCCTCATGCGGCCGACCATTGGGGAAGAAATACTGCTCGATTGGCAGAAGGAGGCCATCTTCCACAAGGTTCGGGCCGACCAGTCCGAACAGGACAAGCTCGAGCTTACGCTCCTGGTGATCAAAGTCGCCGAGCTGCTGACCTGGAAGGATGAGGGGAACGGCCACGTCCGGGCTATTGAAACGCTGCGGCAGTGGCTGCTGCTAAACGGCGTGCCCAAACCGCTCATCGAGCTGTTCGACGCCAAGCGTCCGGAAGGAAGCTCGCCGACCGAACGCAGGAAGTAGATCGGTGGAACTAACGATACAAAAGCCCCCCGGGAGATCCCGGAGGGCTTCTTCATTTTGGGGCGGGCCTTCCTTGCACCGTCGGCAGGATGGAGCTTCCAAGCTGCACCGGGTCCACCTATGCGGTCCGGACTTTGAATGGCCGCTTCAATCCCGGTACGGGATCGGCACCTCGATCGCTTGCTCGATCACGCCGGGAAAGCTGCTGACGTCAAAGGTCAACGGCTGCGGGTAATCCTCGGGCTCCAGATACAGGTATAGCGTCGTACTCCAGTATCCGTCCACTCCGGTCGATTCCGAAGTGGACCGGGAGCCTTCCTGCTCTTTAAATGTATGCCGCTTCCCTTTCCCATCCGTAAAACCCAGGGAGTCGATGGAGACTGCTCCATGATTGAAATCGCGTTCTTCATATTTTAGCGATAGCGTATATTTGTCCTTGCTCTTCGTGTAGTCTCCGAACTGAATACGATTCTCCGGCGAGCTCAGCACCTTCCGCCGCTCAACGTCCACGACGACCTGCATATCTCCCCGGTTTACGGCCTGCATCCCTCCAGCTTTCAACACGAGTCCATCCGGATGATCAAGTGCATTGCTCTCAAAAAAATACGTCATGTCCCCCTCGGCACCCGGCAGCCACGTCAGGGAATTGCCGAGCTGCACGGCGGAGAAACCGTCCTTGCGGGATTCGATATTAGGCTGGAACAATCCGGATACCTTCATCGAATTTTGCTTCGGAATATTCGCTTTCACTGTGATGCCCGCCGGTGACAGCACGGCCTCCTTAAGCGTCATGGTCTGCCCCTGGATTTCAATCACTCGGTTTAACGGCACGGTGCTTGTAAACCGTCTCATCGTTTCCAGATCAAGCTTCAGGTCCATCTCCATGACCTTCTCATCCGGTGACTTTGTGCTGTACATCGTATTCGTGGAATACGGAGCCACCGCGATGTCGAGGGTGACTGTTTCGGGGATTGGCGTGCTCTCCTCAAAATAAAAATTTACCTGCCTCGCCCACGTTCCAGCCTTCACAAGCGGATCCCCCCCTGTGCTGGAGGCGTAGGACAGCTTCTTGCCGGTGTCCGGCTGCCTCAGCTCTTCCCTCAGCACCATGGCATTTCGGTCCGCTCGATTCTCCAGCGTGTAGAAGACCTGCAGCCGCTCTGGTCCCGTCAGCACACCATGGATCGTGACCGTATACTCGCCTGATGCTTCGGATTGGTTCACCGGCTGGATCAAGCCGTGCCGATTCGCCGTCTGAGCCGTAATATCCCCTGCAAGATCGTACCCTGTCAGCGGCGGATACGGTCCTTGGGCGAGCTCCGGCGATGGCCCCGGCGGGCTGCCGCCTCCCCAAAGAGTCAGCAGCAGCACGGCGGCGGCAGCGATGACCGCGGCAGAAGCAGCGCGAAGACGATACCGGTTCTTCCGCCTCCGCTCCCCCGCCCGAATCCCGCCCCGAATGGCCGAATCGAGCGCCTCATCGGGCACCATCATGGATTCCTTCTCCTTTTCATCCTTCATGTCAGCCAGCAACCGTTCTTCTTTCTCAAACATGGAATAAGGCACCCCCCGGTTCCCCGATTTTCTGCCGCAGCAGCTTTAGTCCCTGATGGATCCGCGTTTTTACCGTGCCCTCAGGGCAGTCCAGAATGTCGGCGATTTCGGGTACGGTCATGTCTTGATAATATTTAAGAATCAGCACATGCCGATATTTGGGCTTCATCCGGCTTAACGCACGTTCCAGATCCAGCTTGCTGTCATTCATCATCTCGAATACCGTCCCCGATTCCAGCACTTTCTCCACCGGCACCGTCCGCGCTTTTCGCTTTTGCTCATCGATGCAGCAATGAATCAAGATCCGGATCAGCCAAGGAACGAACGCCTCCGGCCGCTTAAGCTTCCGGCGTTTCATCCATGCCCGGCACACCGTCTCCTGTAATACCTCCAGCGCATCAATCTCATTATGCAGATAGCTGTACGCGATCCCGTATAACCGCCTTCGGTGCCTTGCGACAAGCATGTAAAACGCCTCTTCGTCCCCCCGGCATGCAGCCAGCGCAAGCTCTTTCTCGTCCATCCGTCGTTCCTTCCCCTCATTAATCCTGCAGTTTTGTAAAAAGCCATATTACAGGCTTTTGCAAAAGTTCGATTTCAGCCGCTCCCGGGTACAATCAAGAGATCAACTAGACCGTTTTCGCTCATTTATTGCTGATTGAAAGTCGCTTTTTGGGTTCCAGCAAATTCCTCACTAATAATAAAGACCGTGCAGCATCGGAAATCGTTTTGTTTTTTTGAAAAAAACAGCAAAAAAGCCTGTCCGGCGGTCGGACAGGCGAATCATACGGCCATCTGTCAGCTTCTTCTGCGGCCCTTATATAAATAATGATATCCTAAGTAGGCAACCCCGCACAGCAACAGCAAGAGCGCCGAAAACCAGATGACCGGAAGCAGATACGGCGCATGCTCGCTTGCCACATACAGCAGCACTGCCGAGAAGGCATACATCAGCATCAACAGAACGATACGCTTGAAAAAGTCCATCTCGTCCGCCCTCTCACCCTTTGCGTAAAAGTTTAAAATAATCTACATTTTTTTCCGTAATATCTATTCTTTATGGTAACGCATCTATTATAAAATTGCACTCAAATTTTGGTAAAACTACACGTTTTCTAGTGATGGAACATTCATGTTCAAGAAATATTTAAAATTGGGCTTGCTAAAACTAATATCATTAGTTATTTTACTAACATAATTAGTTTATGAGCGAGAGGGGATTGATTTCATGTTAACCCGCACGATCGAACAGGTTACCCAAGTTTCGTTTTTGCCCCGCCTATTTCCCGTTAATGTCTATCTCGTTGAAGAAAATGACGGCTTGACGCTGATCGATGCCGGCATGCCGTTCTCCGAGAAAGGAATCCTCGAAGCCGCGGCGGCTATCGGAAAGCCGATTACGCGCATCCTGTTAACCCATGCCCACGATGACCATATCGGTGCCCTCGACGGGTTGAAGAAGGCGCTGCCTCAAGCCGCCGTGTATATCTCCCGGCGGGATGCGCAGCTGCTCGCCGGCCATCGGGACCTGCTCCCGGGCGAGCCGAAAACCGCGATCCGAGGCGGCGTGCCTAAGCCTAAAGCGGTAAAGACGGTACCGGATGTGCTGCTTGAGGACGGGGACAGCGTCGGCTCGCTTAAAGCGCTCGCGTCGCCGGGCCACACGCCGGGACATATGGCGTTTCTGGACCAGCGCAGCGGCATTCTGATCGCCGGTGACGCCTGGCAGACCCGCGGCGGATTGGCTGTCTCCGGCGTGCTCCGGCCTTGGTTCCCTTTTCCGGCGATGGCAACCTGGAGCAAGGAGCTGGCTCTGTCGACCGCGATTGCCCATGCAGCGCTTCAGCCTGCCGTGCTGGCCGTCGGACATGGTCCGATGATTATTCAGCCGGAGGCGCGCATGCAGCGTGCAATTGAAGAGGCGCATAGGCGCATCGGGAGGGCTGCACGATGAGTCCAAGACCCGGCATTGATCGCAACCAGCTCCTGCAGGCTGCGGCGGAGATCGCTGACCACAGCGGCTTCCATTCCGTTACGCTGGCCGCGCTGGCCGGCCGGCTCGGCGTCAGATCGCCGTCGCTCTATAACCATGTCGACGGACTTCCCGGCCTGCATGCCGCTTTAACGCAGTATGGCCTTCAGATTCTGCATGACCGGCTGCTGAAGGCTGTCGCCGGCCGTTCCGGCGAGGAGGCTCTTCGACACGTTTGCATCGCTTATGTCGAGTTCGCCAGAACGCATCCCGGCCTATATGAGGCCGCTCTTCAGCCGATCCAGCCGGATCAGGCCGACACGAAGCAGATCGGCGATGAGATTGTCAGGCTGCTGCTGCTGGTGCTCGCTCCTTACGGACTCGAAGAAGCCGGGGCGCTGCATGCGGTGCGGACGCTCCGAAGTCTGTGCCACGGCTTTTCCTCCCTGGAACGCGGCGGCCAGTTCGCCATGAATCTGTCCCTGGACGATACCCTCGCGTACATGATCGAGATATTCATCCAGGGGCTCAGCGCTCAGCGCAGACAGCATTAACCTTCCATCGCCCTTTTCGGGTGCTGTCAGGCGGCGCCGGACGATGATGGCCGCTGTTCGATGTCTCACAAGCCGGCGTACGGACGGCTTGGCCAGCGCCTGCTTCTTCACCGGCCGGCTTCTATCCCCCCTGATTTTGCCTGTCATGAGAATGTGCTATAATCAAGGAACAGAATATAGCCATCTCATCTTACTTAGGGAAAGAGGTTCTGAATTGTGGTTGATTTCAATTCCCCAATTCTTCAAATAGGCTCCACGGTCGCGATGCTCGTCATGGCATTAACGGTGATATTCATCCGGATGAAGGCCAGCCACCGGCCTGTAACCGTGAAGAAGATCATTATCCCGCCGCTCGCGATGAGCACGGGGTTTCTGATGTTCGTGGAGAAGCAGGTGCGAATCCCGATCTGGTGGGGGATCATCGCTTTTCTTGTCGGCTGGTTTATCTTCTCCTACCCGCTCATTCGGAGCACCCGGTTCGAGAAGGTGGACGGGCAGATCTTCATGCAGAAGTCACGCAGCTTTGTCTACATTCTGCTTGGCCTGCTGGCCTTCCGGCTTCTGCTGCACGGGTATATCGAGCAGCATATTTCCATTCCGCAGACGGCGGCGCTGTTCTTCCTGCTCGCATACGGAATGATCGTACATTGGCGCATCTCCATGTACCGCCAGTATCAGCAAATCACAGGCCCCGAAGCGGCCATGTGAGCTTAAACAAGACGCGAAAAAAGAGTGCCGATCCGCACGGTGCAAGGGCTCCCTTGAGCCAAGCCTTGTGCGGCCGCCACTCTTTTTCTATTTGCCGGATGGTCGGTTCCAATGGATCAATTCTGCTCCTCGCTTACCTTCACCAGCTGTTTCCCGAGATTCTCCCCGCTGAACAGCCCCAGGAACGCCTCCGGCGTATTCTCGAAGCCTTCGATGATATTCTCGGCATGCTTAATCTTTCCGTCACGCAGCCACTCGGCCAATTCGTGCAGCGCTTCATTATACCGGCTCTGATAATCGCCGACGAGAAATCCCTTCATTAAGGCCGTATTGGTCAGCAGCAGGCTTTGAATCCTCGGACCGGTGTCCGGCTTCTCCAGATTGTACAGCGCAATTTGTCCGCAAATCGGAATGCGGGCATTTTTGTTAATCAGGCGCAGCACCGCATCGGAAACCTCCCCGCCGACGTTATCGAAGTAAATGTCCACCCCATCGGGGCAAGCCTCCCGGAGCTCATCCTCAAACGTCTCCGAATGATAATTCAGGGCCGCGTCAAAGCCGAGCTCCTCCGTCAAATACCTTATCTTCTCATCCGACCCGGCAATGCCGACCACACGGGTTCCCTTTATCTTGGCAATTTGCCCAACGATCATGCCGACGGCTCCGGCGGCCCCGGAGACGACGACCGTCTCGCCGGCCTGAGGCTGGCCGATGTCGAGAAGCCCGAAATACGCCGTCAAGCCGGTCATCCCGAGCACGCCCAGCGCGGTTGATACGGGAGCCAGCTCCGGATTGATCTTGCGCAGCGTGGATGAGCTCACGACCGCGTACCGCCGCCAGCCCCAGTTGCCTGCAACGAAATCGCCTTCCCGAAATCCCGGGTGCGTCGATTCCATGACCTGGCCGACCGCGCCGCCCTGAATGACCTCGCCCACCTCATAGGGCTTGACATAGCTTTTCGCATCGCTCATTCTTCCCCGCATATACGGGTCAACCGAAAGATACACCGTCCGCACCAGCACTTCGCCGGCCTGCGGAACAGGCATGGGCTGTTCCTCGAACGCAAAATCCGCCTGATTCGGCATCCCTTGCGGACGCTTGGCCAGTATAATTTGCTCATTGACAGACATATGAGTACCCTCCTTTATGAAGTCATTACATTCATTTACCCATTTTGTCCGATCCTGATCCATTTCATAAATCAGCTTGATGCAAATTTACCGTTTAAGACGCAGCGCAGCCCCAATTCTCCATGCCCCTGCTTGGGGAATGCCCCGGCAGGACTACCTGCTCTTGACGAGGAGATTCACCGCTTCTTGAACAAGCTTCTCCGTATTCTCGCCGTCCTCCTCAGCCTTGCGCACGCATTCCACCAGATTGGCGCTGACCACGACGCCGATCGTGCGGTCGATCGCCGTACGGGCAGCCGTTAATTGCGTGATAACCTCCCGGCAGTCCTTCGCCTCCTCCATCATTTTCAATATCCCCCGAAGCTGTCCTTCAATCCGCTTTACCCGGTTCTTCACCTGATCGTCGTACTGCATTCCTTGTCATCCCCTTTAACGTTTATCCGTTCATGCTCGTCCCTCTTCTTCTAATTATAGCATCATTCATGCCCCCGAAGCCCGCAATCATACCCATATCCGGCACAGGTTCGGTACTATGATCGGCTGCTGAATCTCATTATTGCTCCTGGCTTAGGGCTTGTATCGTTGCGGAGCGCATGGTATATTTTTAGCAGAGTCATCACATTCATAATTTAAAGGCAATGTTATCTTACTTGAGGTTTTGCACAAATCCATAGAGCGGTTTTCAATCAACAATATAGAGGTGAAACGGTCTAATTCGTCTGTATATTGTATACCTGAAGCAGCTGGAATCGGATTTTGCAAAATCCCTGACTTACAAAAGGTACAACCTCGGCTATTTTTTAGTCCTGGATGTGCCTTTTTTAATTTTGTCAATCAAAGGAGGAATTTATCGATGTTCTTGGAAGCCATTTATCATCGTCCGCGCAAAAACTGGTCCTACGCCTACGACGGCACGACCGTTCACCTCAGAATCCGCGCGAAAAAGGATGACCTCACCGAGGTGTACGCGCTTGCCGGCGATAAATACATGTGGGATCAGACGATGGAATACATTCCGATGACCAAGCTGGCTTCGGATGAGCTGTTCGACTATTGGGAGTGCGAGGCTACGCCGCCGTACCGCCGCCTGAAATACGGCTTCCTGCTCCAAAAGGGACAGGAGAAGCGCTGGATGACGGAATACGACTTCCTCACGGAGCCGCCGGCTAATCCGGATCGCCTGTTCGAATACCCGTTCATCAACCCGGATGACGTATTCCAGCCGCCGGCTTGGGTGAAGGACGCCGTATTCTATCAGATTTTCCCTGAGCGTTTCGCAAACGGCGATCCGAGCAACGATCCGGAAGGCGCCCTGCCGTGGGGAAGCGCAGAGCCGACGCCGAACAACTTCTTCGGCGGCGACCTCCAAGGGGTGATCGATCATCTGGATCATCTGAGCGAGCTGGGCGTCAACGCGATCTATTTCACGCCGCTGTTTAAAGCAACGACCAACCATAAATACGATACGGAAGACTATTTGGAAATCGACCCTCAGTTCGGGGATAAAGATACGCTGAAGAAGCTGGTCGACCTGTGTCACGCCCGGGGGATCCGCGTGCTGCTGGATGCGGTCTTCAACCATTCCGGCAGAACGTTCGCGCCATTCGTGGACGTGCAAAAGAACGGCGAAAAATCAAAGTACAAGGACTGGTTCTATATCCGTTCCCTGCCGCTTGAAGTGGTTGACGGCATCCCGACCTACGATACCTTCGCCTTCGAGCCGCTCATGCCGAAGCTGAACACGGAAAATCCGGAGGTGCGGGCTTATCTCCTGAAGGCTGCCGAATACTGGATTAAAGAGACTGGTATCGACGGCTGGCGTCTGGACGTTGCGAACGAGGTCGGACACAGCTTCTGGCGCGAATTCCGTCAGGTCGTGAAAAAAGCCAATCCTGACGCCTACATTCTAGGTGAAGTATGGCACGAATCCTCCATCTGGCTTGAAGGGGACCAGTTCGACGCGGTCATGAACTATCCGTTCACGAATGCAGTGCTGGACTTCTTCATTAACCGCACCGCGGATGCGGAGAAGTTCTCGTTCATGCTCGGCAAGCAGCTTGCGGGTTATCCGCGACAGGCCAGCGAAGTGATGTTCAATCTGCTGGACAGCCACGATACCGCGAGACTGCTGACGCAGGCCGGCGGCGACAAGCGCCTGATGAAGCTTGCGGCCATGTTCCAATTCACTTATTTCGGCACCCCTTGCATTTACTATGGCGACGAAATCGGCATGGACGGCGGACACGACCCGGGCTGCCGCAAATGCATGGAGTGGGATGAGACCAAGCACGACAAGGACCTGTTCACGTTCTACCAGACCCTCATCAAGCTTCGCAGATCCCATCCGGCCCTGCGCACAGGCTCCTTCAAGTTCCTGCAGGCGGAGAAGAACGGCGGCAAGCTTGCCTACCTGCGCGAGGACGACAACGAAACGATTATCGTGGCGGTCAACAACGATAAAGCCGGCAATACCCTGTCCTTGCCTGTCCAGCATCAGCAATGGACCAACCTGTGGAACGGTCAACCGCTCGGCGCTAAGCAAGGCCAGCTGACCGTGAAGCTGCCTGCGTACGGGTTTGCGATTTTGAAGGCCCAGCAATAATTGATATTCTACAATAAGAGCAGCTCCCTTCGAACGCCGTGGCTTACGGCTCGGGGGAGCTTTTTTAATGCCGGGGATTTCGTTTCTCGGCTTTCCTGCATAAAGCTCGAATTCCTCCGTTTTTTCTATTGACTAACCGGTCAATCAATAATAAAATGAACGCATCGGCCGATCCATATTTCGGAAAATGAATGGAGGGTATTCACATGGATTTGTATTACGAGATACACGGCAGCGGAAAGCCGATCTTGATGATTCACAGCGGCGGCGCCGATTCGCGGGACTGGAGCCTTATCACGCCGCTGCTCCAACATCGCTTTCAAGTGATTACGATGGACGGTAGAGGAATCGGCAACTCCCCTTCTCCTGTCGAGCAGCCCAATTATATTCTTGATGTGCTGTCCCTGCTGGACCATCTTAACCTTCCGCAGGCCGCCATCGTCGGCCACTCCATGGGCGGCCAGATTGCCACCGAATTCGCGATCCATTATCCTGAAAGAGTATCGGAGTTAGTCCTGATCGCACCCGCCTTATCCGGCTATCCGTATTCCGATGAATTCCAGGACTATATGAAACATGTGGACGAGGCCGCACCGGATGTAGAGCTGATGATTGAGCGTTCGATCGGCGCCCCTTCCTACAAGGTTGCTAGAAGCAGCCCCCAGCGGGAGCTTATGGTTGACATGCTGCGCCGTCATTTCATGCGTACCTTTACGTGGCCTGCCGCTGCCTTTGCGCCGATCTGGCCGGCGCCGCCTGCTTACGAGCGGCTCGAAGAGATCCGGGCCAGGACGCTATTCATCATCGGGGACCAGGAGCTGCCGGATAACCTGCTGGTCGCCGAAAGCTTCGAGCGCGTGCCGGACATCCGATTCATCAGGATGACAGGGGCCGATCACATGGTCACGCTGACTCATCCTGAAGCCGTATCTCAGCATATTAGCGATTTTGTGGAGGACTGAAGGATTCATGCCGCGGACACCTAGCGAGAACGAACGCATTCGACAAATGGCGAAAGCCAACATTTTGGAAGCCGCAATGGATTTGTTTATCCGCCAAGGCTACCATGCCACCTCCATCAGCGATGTAGCCCGCCATGCCGGGATTTCCAAAGGCCTGATGTATAATTATTTTCAAGGCAAGGAGGAGCTGCTCGCCACGATGGTAACGGAACGCGTCGAGGCCATCGCGCAGGTCTTGCAGGATGCGGCGGCGCTCGCCGAGCCTATTGAGCAGCTGAAGTTCATTATCGGGCATGCCATCGACAGCGTTTATCAAAAGCCGGAGGAGCACCGGTTCTACCTCCATCTCCAGACTCAGCCCGAAGCCGACCAGGAGCTGATCAAGTACAGCAGGCTCCTCGTAGAGGAAGCAGCCCGGCAGTTCGAGCTCCAATGCAGGATTTTCGAGCAGCTCGGCGTTCCTGAACCGCGCAAGCGCTCGCTTTATTTTTCCTCTACGCTCCAAGGCATCATGCTCATGATCTCCACCTACCCCCAGCAATTTCCGATTGAGGAGATCAAAGCGCAGATGCTGGACGAATTCAGCCGCCGGCAACCCTATTAACGCCATTGACGGCCCCTGATAGAAGGAACGGGCATGCCTCATCCATTGAATTGCCTGTGTTGGTTTCAAGCTTTTGTCGTATAACTTTGGTTAAAGATGCGTAAATTTAAAAAGCCGCGATGCTGGACACATCGCGACTTCTAACAAAGGCCGGCGGGCGACCACGGCGGGAATTTCACAATTCAATGAGAAACCACCGGATAGCTTGGCGCCAACCTCTTTCCCGGTGGTTTTGCTTGTTTGGCCGCGATCGTTTCCGGGCGTTAACTAAAGCATTCAGGCCAGTCATAATCCCGGCCAGCTTCAGCATTCCCCCAAAAGCTTGAGCGTCAACTCAAGAAGGGACACGGCGTCATCTCCTTTCGCCGCGTCACTCCCACCGGTTACTTTGTCTCTCCAATTATACTGTAGTTCCCCTGGGTCAACTTTCATTTCCGTTACTTGAACGCTAGAATTTCCCGCTATAAGCTTCTGATAGATCCCTTGGCATTAACCCCATTTGGGGACGTGGCAGAGCAGTTTATGACTTTATATTTAAGAGCTGCACTTTAGCTCTATCCCATATTACTTGATCGAAATAAATATTCCCTCTTCCTTCATGCCATGAATCCGTTATGCTATGAATAGTATATATGATGAACTATCAAATTCAGCGAAGATATGTTTCAGGAGGACAACGAGATGGCCATTCACTGGATCAAGCCCGATATTGCCGAATGCACCCGCCGGGGCGTCGCCTACTTTACGTCGGAGCTGGAGATGATCAGCGGCCTGCCGTGCAAAATATACCGGATTACCGAGGAATTCGGCAGCCTGTCGGACCATATGCACGACTACTTCCAAATCTGGTACATCAGCCGGGGAGAGTTCGACCACACCCTATTCGGCCAGAAATACCGGATGACCCAGGGCAGCATATTCGTCCTTCCTCCCTACAGCGTGCACAGGGTTGAAATGCTTCCAGGAAAAGAGCTTGAAGTGCTCGGCTGCGAGTTTATGCCCGAGTTCATTAACGAGCATCTGCATGCCCGCACGGAACAATCCGGCGGGTTCGACCAAGCCTTTATCGAGTCGTTCATGGTACCTGAAGACAAAATCCCGCTCAAAATCATGCTCTCCAGCAACAGTGATCTTGCCGTCAGGGAGCTGATGACCGAGATGCTTGCCGAATTCGGGCGGCGAGGCCCCCGCTTTGAGCTGCTGCTTAAGGCGAATCTGCTCAAGCTGCTTGGCATCCTGAGCCGGGAGCTGGAGGAGAACGGGGCCGGCGGATTGACGGGTCCCAACAACCAGTATCGCGAGCCCATTATGGAGTCCATCGAGTTTATCCATAACCATTACGATAAGCCCCTCAGCCTGCAGGAGCTGTGTGCCGTCACGATGATGTCCCGGACGAACTTCTGTCGGCATTTCAAAGAGGTGACCGGCCGCACCTTCAGCCAGTATGTGACCAACTACCGGATCCGCATGGCGATGAGACTGCTCGCGCAGCCCGAGCTGACCGTCACGGAGGTATGCTATAAGGTGGGATTTAACGAGCTGCCCTACTTTTGCCGCGTTTTCAAGAAATATACCGGCACCACCCCGGCTTACTATAAGAAGAACGCCTATTAGATGGCAAGGGTTGTTTTCCTAACCTGAACGATAATCCAATAAATAAACACAATAGTGAAATCCGAACGGATGCAGCACATGATATACTCTGTGCAAGAAATGAATGAAAGTTCAACTCGGCGTCATAATTATGCAGGCCTTACCAAATCCACGATTTTGGAGGAGAACCGATGAACAAAATTACAATTGCCGTCATTGGCTGCGGCACGATTGCGAACAGCGCCCATATTCCCGCCTACATAGCCAACGAAGATGCTGAAATCAAATACTTCTGTGACATTGCCTTGGACCGGGCGGAGGCTGCCGTTTCCAAATATGAATGCGGCCAAGCCGTTTCGGATTACCGGCAAGTGCTGAACGATCCGGAGGTTGACGCTGTATCCATCTGCACACCGAATGACGTTCATGCCTCGATCGCCATCGACAGCCTGCGGGCCGGCAAGCATGTATTATGCGAAAAGCCTGCAGCACGGACCTATGCCGAGGCACTTGAAATGCAGAAGGTTCAGCACGAGACCGGCAAGACGCTCAATATCGGGGTTGTAAACCGCTATAATGAAAGCGTTAACCGTATCAAGAACATGATCCAAAACGGCGAGCTCGGCGAGCTGTACCACGTCTATGCCAGCTTCCGTGCCCACCGCTCCATTCCGGGTCTCGGCGGCGCATTTACGACGAAGGCGATCGCCGGCGGCGGCGCGCTGATCGACTGGGGCGTTCACTTCCTGGATGTCGTCATGTACTGTACCGGCGATCCGAAGCCGCAAACCGTTTCCGGCCAGGCTTACTGCAAGCTCGGCAAGGATATGGAGGATTACACCTTCCTGAAGATGTGGGCAGGTCCGCCGAAATACGATGGCACGTATGACGTCGACGATTTCGTTACAGCCCTCATTCGGACGGAGGGTCCTACGATCTCCTTGAACGGGGCATGGGCGCAAAATATCGGAGCCGAAGAAATGTTCATCGACTTCCTGGGCGACAAAGGCGGCATCCGGCTGAAATACGGGGCGGAGTTCACCTTCTATACCGCGAAGGACGGCGCGCTGCTTGAAACGACGCCGAAGTTCAATATCGGCAACATGTTCCAGAATGAGATCGATGGCTTCATCCGCTCCATCCAGACCGGGGAGAAGCAGCCATCGCATATCGATACGGTCATTCTGTCCTCTCAGATCATCCAGGCGATCTATGATTCGTCCGACAAGGGAGCAGAGGTATCGCTTCAGCCCGTAGCCCAAAGCAGCAACTAACCCAGTTCGAAACGTCAGGGAGGCATAGGCTTAATGAAAAAAATCGGATTTGTCGATCTGCATCTCGACCAGTTCCATGCGAATAAATATCCCGGTTGGATTGAGCAGGCAAGCAACGGAACCATGAAAGTCGTCTGCGCCTACGGCAAACAGGACAAAGAAGGCGGCCTCACCAATGAAGCTTGGTGCAAGGAGAACGGGATCGAGCAGGTGCATTCCATTGAGGAAGTCGTTGAACGAAGCGACTATCTGATCGTTCTGTCCCCGGACAATCCCGAGTACCATGAGGAGCTGTCGCAGCTGCCGCTGGCTTCCGGCAAGCCTACGTATATCGACAAAACGTTTGCGCCTGATCGCAAGACGGCCATCCGTTTGTTCGAGCTGGCCGCGAAGCATGGAACGCCGATGTACTCGACCTCGGCCCTTCGCTTCGCCAGCGAGTATGCCGAGCTTGATTCGGCAGGGATTCAAACGATCAGCAGCTGGGGGCCCGGTGCTTTCTCGAATTATTCCATCCATCAGATCGAACCGATCGTCCAGCTGATGGGCTCGAATCCGAAGCGCGTCATGTTCACCGGAACCGTGGAGTCTCCCGCCCTGCTGATCGACTTCGGCGAAGGACGCCAGGCTGCAGTGAACCACCTCGGGGACAATTGCCCGTTTACGCTAGGTGTCCGTTACGACTCCGGCAGCTTCAAGCAGGCAACGGCGAACTCCAACTTCTTCGGGGCGTTCATCGAGAATCTGGTGCACTTCTTCGAGACAGGCAAGCCTGCGGTCGATCCCGCCGAGACGATTGCCGTCATTACGATCATCGAGTACGGACTGAAGGCATCCACGACGCCGTTTGTTTGGGTGGAACTGCCGGTATTCGCGAACAACTTGCAATAAGGTTTAACGGCATTTCCATCGCCATATAGGGTTCATTACCATCACGGAAAAATAAGAGCTGTTCTTAGGACGCGTCCTCAAGAACAGCTCTTTTCATGTCGTGTAAGGCTCCGTCTGCGCAACTTCGGTCGGTTGGAGAGTCCCCTCCCCCTTACGAGCTATACTTCCTTCCGCTGAAAATAGATAAGACCTGCGAGGAAGAACAGCAGGAACCCGCCGACCACGACCATCATCAGGCTTTCGAACGGCAGATTGAACGCTCCGAAGCCGGCCTGTCCCTGGGGCATCATGGCCAAAAACGGCTGAGCCCATGGATAGTACGGCGCATAGGTTTCCGAATTCGCCACGAGCATATTCGGAATCGTAAACACCACGTTCAGCGCCAGCGGAGCGGCAAAGCTGCTCCAAGCCGTGGACACGCCAAGCTGTAAGGCTGCGAGCGGCAGGCAGGCCACCCAGCCGCCAAGCAGGCTGCGTCCCATCATGTCCCATGGAATCGAAGCGTCGATCCCCTTGATCATCCCTGCTCCCAGCACCGCTGCGAGGAACAGCGCCTGCACGACTGCGAGCAGCAGGCTGACTACGGTAAATTTCGCAAAATATACCGCGCTGCGCGAAACGGGCAGCACCAGCAGCTGCTTCCAGCCTCCGCCCGAATGCTCATACCGGCACACCATTGCGCTGAAGATCCCCGTCATGATGGGCAGAAAGAGCATCGCATGCAGGATGCTCATGATGCCGACCAGCCCTTCCCAAGGCGCGATCGGATTCGAGGACCCTTCCACAATGCCAAGCAGCATAACCAGGGCCGCGCACAGTAGAATCTGCACCCATAGTCTTGACTTCGATAATTTTAGCCACTCGCAGGACACCGCTCTTGTATAGGCCGTCATCTCAATCCACATCCTTCCGGTTAAAATGAATCAGCCCGGCGCAAGCAATGACAACGCCCAGCAGCAGGCCTGCACCGATTACTTTCGCTTCGCCCGGCCCCATATACGCTAGCAGCGGCCACTTGAGCGGCATCCAATTCGGAAATTGGAAGGCGAACATGGACACGACCGATGCCGTAATGCCGATGCTTACCGGCAACCCCTGATTCTTCAGCGTCAGCGACAGCCACAGCTGGAGCGCAAGCATCGGTAGTGCGGCGAACAACTGCACGAAGCCGATCCGCAGCAGATCCAGATACGGCATCTGCTCGGCGCCCATCCCCAGCAGCAGCCCCAAGCCAGCGGTGCCTAGGGTCAGCAGGATACAGGAAACGCACAGAATCAGGAACGCCTGTACGAATTTCGCGCTGAACACGGCCGTTCGTGAAATCGGCAATGCCAGCAGCTGCTTCCAGGAGCTGAGCTGATGCTCGACGTTCGCCATGAGGGAGCAAACCAGCGTGATGCCAAGAAACAGCGCAATCGGCACGAAGAACAGCACGCTCTCCAGCAATCCGCCCCACGGATCATCCGCATAGGACTTCATCAAGTAATCATACCGCAGTCCGAAGTTTAGGCCCTGCATCGCCACCAGCCCGAGCGGTCCCAGCGCGGCGAGAAACCAAATGCCTTTGCCCCGGATTTTCAGCCAATCGGCTGATAGTGCTCGGACCATCATGGCCGGGTTCCCTCCCCTACGATTTGCATGAAGATATCCTCGAGCGACTTCCGCTTTTCCTCGACCCGATAAACCGCATGCCGATTCTCGACCAACCGCTTGACGAGCAGCGCCACCTTGGCATCCTGCATCGATTCCAGCTCGAGCACATGGTTTCTGAGCGAGCCTTCGCAGCCGAGCTCCAGCGCGAGCCGCAGAGCGTCCTCCGGCTCCGACACCGCCAGGCGGAAGCCGCTGGAAGCGGTCCGGATCAGGTTGTCGATCGAATCCTGGAATACCATTCGGCCTTCACGGATAATGCCGACCTTATCGGCCATCTGCTCTACCTCGCCCAGCAGATGGCTGGAGACCAGAACGGTGATGCCGTATTGGCGCGGCATGTTTTTGATCAACTCCCGGATTTCATGGATTCCCGACGGGTCCAATCCGTTTGTCGGTTCATCCAGAATCAGCAGCTCCGGATTGTTCAGCAGCGCAGCCGCAATGCCGAGACGCTGCTTCATGCCGAGGGAGTATCCCTTCACCGGGCGCTTTGCCTCTTTCGTCAGCGAGACGATCTCCAGCACTTCCGCAATACGGGATTTCGGGCTGCCGGTGATCCGGCGGATGGCCTCCAAGTTTTCCACCGCCGTCAAGTGTCCATAATACGACGGGTATTCAACGAGCGAGCCGGTTCGGCGCAAGATGTCCATCTTCTCGCTCTTCAAATCCTTGCCGAATAGATGAATGGCCCCGCGTGTCGGCTGAATCAGCCCGAGCAGCATCCGAATCGTCGTTGTTTTGCCGGCCCCGTTCGGCCCGAGAAAGCCGTAAATGTCACCGCGCGCGATCTCCAGATTCAAGTCCTCGACAGCTGCGCGTTTTTTGTATGTTTTATAAAGTCCCTTTGTTTGAATGACGAGTTCCGTCACGTTCATCACCTCGTAAACCATCGTACTTGGTCAAGGTTAAACGGCGGTCGGGGGCAAGTTTAAATTTTCTTTAAAAAAGCGGATCAGGGCAGAGCGCGCTCCTTGCTTCGTGCAACGATGGATGTTCGGTGGCGGCAATAGAAACCCGTGCAACTACGGCCGCTTCGCTGGCGGCTATTAGAAACCCGTGCAACTACGGCCGCTTCGGTCGCGGATCGTTCTTCCGATCGCTGTTAAATCCGGGAAACCGGGATCATCCTAAACGAGGTTGTTTCCCGGATTTAAAGGCGAACGCTTCGCTTCTCCAGACCGATTCCTCCCCCTTCGCTGGTGCGGCGGATATGAGTTATGCTATCCGGGGTTTCTATGAGTTGCACTCAAACTCTTATTCAGCTGCTCACTCTGCACTTGATCGCATTGTGGGGGATAGGTAGGACAACCACCACCGCTTCGTGTGGTGGTCTTACATTCCTCGTGCAACTCACTGGCAGCTATAGAAAACCCGTGCAACTACGGCCGCTTCGGTCGCGGATCGTTCTTCCGATCGCTGTTAAATCCGGGAAACCGGGATCATCCTAAACGAGGTTGTTTCCCGGATTTAAAGGCGAGCGCTCCGCTTCTCCAGACCGATTCCTCCCCCTCCGCTGGTGCGAGCATATCAGATATGCAACCCGCAAATACCACCCCAATTTTACTGAAACTTCCAATCCCTCGTTAACGTATGTGCACTTAGGGCTTAATCACTGAATGCGTGCTAGCTGACGCTAGCCAACACGATAAGGACATGTTACAGCCTAAGGTCCCGGCTGTGCTTGTTGCTGGTAGTGGTGCGGCTTCTATAGGCACTATAGGCAGGCTATCGTCCTCCGTTCATGGATATATGCCCGACAATTCAATTCGAAATGAGGTCATTCGCATGAAAAAGATTAACTGGCCTGGAGGAACCAAGCTGGACAACGTATCCAATTACGCGACTTTGATCCTGGATGTAATCTTGTATATCCCTCGTTTAATTATGAGATTGTTTTAATAAAGGGAGGGAGGTTTAGCCTTTCCTCGGTAAATGCAGCAGTAAGGTGGCAACCGGCACAAAGAAAAGGACCCGGAAACGTCCGGCTCCTTCCATCGCACCTCGATTATTCGTCTTTCTCGGCTCATACGGCGCTAATGTGTCATCATGATAATCTGCCCGCTCCCGCATCCGCTTGCATGTCAGCGCGGCTTATTTTTTCCACGTAGTCCACTTCAAGCTGGACCTGCTTCGCTCCCGGATAGAGCTCCAGCCCCAGGGTTAGTGCCGCTGCTTCCCGGCTTCCAGATGGTGATCCTCGTTCCTTCGTCGGAGCTCTCCACCTCGCACTTTAATCCCATTTCCTTCGTCAAGAAATCTACAATCGCAAGCCCGATGCCCGCGCCCTTGTTATGGGATTCGCAGTCGAATCCCCGGCCGCGGTCCGAGATGACCAGCGCTCCGGTCTCTCCACCGCCTTCGACTTGGCGTTCCTCGGTGTAAATGCCGATATACTTACCGGATTGGGCATGGCGCACGACATTCTGAAACAGATTGTCGAGCAGCCGCCGGAACCATAATACATCGACATTCCAGATCAGCGGCTCCTCGCGCAGCTCAATGTCGGGCTCGATGCCTGCCTTTTCCCATACCGGATACCAGGCGGCCGCACTCTCCTTGACCAGTCTAAGAACGTCCTTCGCTTCCAGGTTCAGCTGCACTTTGCCGCTCGTGAGCAGATTATAAGACAACAGGTTATCGATTAGTCCCCCCAGATCGCCGATTTTGGCCTCGATAAGGGAGAGCGATTCCTTGCCCTTCCCGCTGAGCGGCTCCCGCTCCAACGAGAAAATATGGCTTCGTATAACCGTCAATGGCGTTCTCAAGTCATGCGACAAGCTTGCAATGAGCGATTTGCGGAGCTCCTCCTCCTCGCGCTGGCGGCGCTGGCCCTCTTCCAGCTGGCCCACCATATCGTTGTAGCCCTCCTCCAGCTGACCGATCTCATCCAGCTTGGTCAACGTGACCGGCTGCGGGATGCCTGTTGCTTCATTCGGGGATGTCATTGCGTTTCGAAGACGAAGCAGCCGCTTGCGGATGCGTACGAAGAACAGCCAGGATACCAGGATGAAGAGACCGGACATGGTCGCCATGAACAAACCGTACAAGGTCGTCTCGCTCGCGATTGGATCCTGTACGCTAATATATTTTCGCGGAATCCGCATCACCATGAAGCCCTCGTCCGCCCCCTCATCCCCGATAAAAGCGACCACCGTAAACGGATCGGCTCCGACGGAATGTTTCATGAATTGCACGATAAACTGGGCGCTCCATATCGCAGGCATATCCTGCTGTACCGGGAGCTCAATCCGCTTTTCGCCATCGCTGTCCACCCACAGCATTTGAATTTCGGGATAATCCTGCCGCAGCGATTTCAGCCGCTGCTCGATCTCCTCCGGCGATGCGCCCTTTAATTGGGCAGCTTCCTGGTGCCACATTTTCTCCAGTACGGCCCCATTCTCATATTTTTTGTCGGGATGCGGCGGCGCGTCTATGATTGTGTTGGCGACGAACCAGTAGAACACGGAGGCGAGCGGGAACAAGATCGGCATGAAAATCATGGCCACCGAAATGAGCAGCAGATACCGATTCGTCAGGGATTTGCGAAACCGCCCCTTCGCTCTCCACCCTTTCATGCCTTCACCCGGTAGCCGAGCCCGCGGACCGTCTCGATAATTTCCGGGGACGCCGGGTCCCGCTCCAGCTTCTCGCGCAGGTAACGGATATGGACCATCAACGTCTTGTCCCCCTCGATATAAGACTCACCCCATACCGATTCATAGATCTGCTCCTTGGTCATGACGCGCCCCTGATGCTGAAGCAGGTACATAAAAATTTGATACTGCTTGCCGGTCAGCAAAATCTCCTCCCCGGTATCTTCATTGACAATCCGGTTCTCGCCCTCATAAACCGTCAAATGCTTGACCCTCACCGGCTCGGCGGATTGTACAGCAGAACGGCGCAGCAGCACCTCGACCCTTGCCGCCAGCTCGTCCGGATGGAAGGGCTTGGTCAAGTAGTCGTCCGCGAACTCCAGCCCCTGGAGCTTGTCGTCGATGGACGTTCTGGCCGACAACATCAGAATCGGCAATTCGGGGTACGCCTTTTTCAGCCGTTGTCCCACCGTAAACCCGTCGAGCCCCGGGAGCATCACGTCCAAGACGACAACCGCGCATGGGGCAGCTTCTTCCACTGCCTTTTCTCCGCTCTGCAGCCATTTCACCCCATAGCCCTTTTCCTTCAAAAAGTCACTCACCCATCCGCCGATCTCCCGGTCATCCTCGATATATAAAATACTTGCGCTCATGGATATATATCTTCCTTTCCGCCACCAAAATGTCTGCCATGCTTCTTCCATCCGCTAACATGCGGGTGCAGCGATTATTTCCTCCGGCACCTGTCTTTGTCATTGTAACACGTAAAAAAGGAAGAGCTACACCTGCTGCCCCTTACGACCGTTCCTGCTCATAGTGGGCGATGAGCCGCCTCGCCTTATCCCGAATCAAATCCACCATTTCCTGAGGCTCGATGACCTTCGCTTCGGTTCCAAACCGGACAAACACATCGGCTATATATTCAAAATCACTGCGGTCTACCGTCACGTCGACAACGCCGCGGTGCTCTTCGAGCATAACCACCTCATCCTCCAGCCATGGGATGCTCTCGCATTGCCTGGCCCCCTCCCTGGTGAGCTCCGCATACAAGCGGACCGGCTGACGGATCGGGTATTCCTGGAGCCATTCCTCCAGCGTCATATCTAGTTCCCCTGACCGATCCAACGGAGTCCATGACTCGACCCGGTCCGCCCGAAACAAACGGGGCTCTTCCGTCTCCCCCTCGGCGGCCAGCATGTACCACAGACCATCGCGGGCATACACGCCGATCGGCTGGATTTCCCGGTCGCTCATACGGTTCTTCGAGCGGTACCCGATCCTCACAACGCGCCGGTAAAGAGCCGCTTCGATCATTTCCTTCAGAAACGGAGACCCCGCCGTTCGGCGCGGACTCCAAAAGGCCAGCACGGATTCCAAGCGGCTGATCATCTCCTTGGCATCCTCGGGGAAACCGGCCAGCAGCTTCCGGGCGGCCGAATCCATGTTCAGCTCGAATGGCAGCGACCGATAGCGCTTCAAAGACTGGAAGGCAAAGAAGATCGCAAACACCTCATCCTCATCAAACAGCACCGGCGGAAGAACTCGGCTGCTGAGCGTACGGTAGCCTCCATTACGCCCCTGCTCGGTATATAAGGGCACGCCCATATCGCTGATTTCGGTCAAGTAACGGTGCGCCGTGCGCACCGAAACGCCAAATTCATCGGCGACCTCCTGGGCGGTAAAGCTTCGTTTGGCATTGACGTACAGAATGATGTCCATCAACAGTTTGGCTTTAGACACCGCTTGCTCCTCCTTTTCGCTCTTGCCGATAAGCAGCTTTTGCCAATAAATAGCTCTGGCCAATAAATAGCTCTGGCCAATAAGTAGACAAATACTGTCATGTTTATAAGATATGCTATTCCCGTAAGCAGGTCAAAAAAGACAGTTACCCGAAAGGAGAAGGAATCATGAGCTCAGACATGAACTCGGGCATGAAATCAGACAGCAATTCAAACACGAAATTGGGCATGAATTCAGACAGCAACCTGAACACGAAATCGAGCATGCGTTCGGACATGATTACCGACAAGAGCGCCCCCTCAAATCCAAACCATGTCATTCGCGTTATCGGTGCCAAGAATAAAAATTTGCGCAGCGTCAGCCTCGACATCCCCAAAAAGCGGATTACCGTGTTCACGGGCGTATCCGGCTCCGGCAAATCTGCCCTCGTCTTCGATACGATTGCCGCCGAGTCGCAGCGCCAGATGAATGAGACCTATTCCAGCTTTATCCGGCACCGCCTTCCGGGATACGGGGAACCGGATGTCGAATCGATCGAGCATCTATCCGCCGCGATCCTGATCAATCAAAAGCGGATCGGCGGCAACGCCAGGTCCACCGTCGGAACGGCTACGGACATCCACGCATTGCTGCGGCTGTTGTTTTCACGGATCGGCCAGCCTTTCGTCGGGCACTCGGACGTCTTCTCCTTCAACAATCCGCAAGGGATGTGTCCGCGCTGCGAAGGGCTTGGCAAAGTCAACGTCATCCGGATCGATCGCCTGATCGACCAAGAAAAATCGCTGAATGAAGGGGCCATCCGCTTCCCGACCTTCCGGCCCGGCGATTTCCGCTGGAAGCGGTATACGGCCACGGGACTATTCGACAACGATCGGAAGCTGAAGGATTACAGTCCGGAAGAGTGGGACCTGCTCCTGTACAAATCGGGATTCAAGCCGCCGAACCCGACGCCGGAATGGCCGCCGACCGCTTATTATGAAGGCATCATTCCGCGGATCGAACGATCATTTTTAAGCAAGGACTCCCGGGACTCGCATTTGTACAGGGAAGCGATCAACGACGTAGCCCCCCGCTCGGTCTGCCCTGAATGCCGGGGAGGCAGGCTTAATCAGGAAGTGCTGTCCTGCAAAATCAACGGCTTTTCCATCGCCGACTGTTCACGGATACAAGCGGATGAGCTGATTGCATTTTTGCGGAATATTCGCGAGGCGGAGGCAGCTCCGATCGTGAATGCCTGTATAACCCGGCTGGAACAGCTGAAGCTGGTCGGAATCGGGTACCTGTCCATGGATCGTGAGACCGGTACATTGTCGGGCGGAGAGTCGCAGCGCATCAAAATGGTCCGGCAGCTCGGAAGCAGCTTAACCGATCTCACCTACATTTTCGACGAGCCGAGCACCGGTCTTCACCCTCATGATGTCCATAACATGAACAAGCTGCTGCTCCAGCTTCGCGACAAGGGCAATACGCTGCTCATCGTGGAGCATGATCCGGATGTCATCCGGTTGGCCGACCACATCGTGGACATGGGGCCCGGGTCCGGCGTTGCCGGCGGTACGATCGTTTACGAAGGAGATTACGAAGGACTTCTGGGGTCCGGCACCCTGACCGGGAAGCATCTTCGGCAGCGGGCATCGTTAAAGGAGCAGGTCCGGGAACCCTCCGGATGGCTCACGATATCGAACGCCGCCCTGCACAATCTGCGCGGCGTCACGGTTCGGATCCCCACCGGGGTGCTGACGGTTGTCACCGGCGTCGCCGGTTCGGGCAAAAGCACATTGATCAACCACGTGCTCCCGCAGTGCTATCCGGAAACGGTGATCGTCGATCAGGACGCCATCCATGCCTCGAACCGTTCCAATATTGCCACATTTACCGGCATTTTCGACCCGATCCGGAAGCTGTATGCTGCAGCCAACCATGTCAGCGCATCCCTGTTCAGTTTTAACGCCAAGGGCGCCTGCCCTGCCTGCAGCGGTGCCGGAACGATCACGACCGATCTCGCCTTTATGGATCAGCTGGTCACCGTCTGTGAAGCATGCGGGGGCCGCCGTTTCCGCGATGACGTTCTGCAGTACCGCCTTCGCGGCAGAGACGTCAGCGAGGTGCTGGCGATGTCGGTTGACGAGGCGCTGGCCTTCTTCCCGGAGGAGGACATCCGCCCCGCCCTGCAGCGCCTGCACGATACCGGCCTCGGCTATATGACGCTGGGCCAGCCGCTCAGCACATTGTCGGGCGGCGAGCGGCAGCGGGTCAAGCTGGCGGCGGAGCTGGACAAGCACGGCAAGATCTATGTACTCGATGAACCATCGACGGGGCTGCATTTGTCCGACTGCGAGAAGCTCGTATCGGTTATCGATCGGCTGGTGGAGCAAGGAAGCACCGTCATCGTCATCGAGCATAATCTCGATATCATCCGCCAGGCGGATTGGATCATTGATCTCGGCCCCGGCGCGGGTTCGGACGGGGGGCGGCTGCTGTTCTCCGGCAAGCCGAGGGATCTGTTCATGTGCAAAGACTCCTTAACCGCAAGATATCTAGAAGCGTACCGTTAATAGCAAGTCACGAAGGTATCCGGAAATTGCAAGCATTTAAAAAGACCCCCGAGCCTCTTCTTACGCAGGCTCGGGGGTCTTGCTGCAGCTATTTTTGTCGCTTTCCTGACGGCCGCTACTCCAATACAGCGGTTGTATACGGCGGCAGCGTTAAGCTTGATCCGTTTAATGCCGAGCGGTCATCCGTCGTTTTGGCCAGCGCTTTGAACAGATCGCCGCCGCTCGTTCCCGCCAGCTCCACACGCTGCTCCTTGCCGGACAGATTGTGGACGACTAGCGCTTTACTGTCGTTCGTCCGGCGAACGTAAGCCATCACGCTCTCGTTGCCGGAGGCAAACGATTCGATCGTTCCCCGATTTAGCGCCGGCATTTCATGGCGCCATGCGATCAAGGTACGGTAGCGGGACAACAAGGAACCCGGATGGTCCGTCTGCTGGACCACCCCTTCGACCTGATCGCCCCGGTTATGCTTGAGCGGCTCCCAAGTGGTCTGTCCCTTGTCGCTGCCTGTATTGGACCAGATCATCGGCTCGCGGATCTGTTCATCCGGTTTCGCTCCCAGCATACCGATTTCCTCACCGTAGTAAATAAACGGGTTGCCCGGCATGGTGAGCAGAATGCCCGCAGCCATCTTCGCATGATCCAAATTGCCGTTCAGCTGGGTCATAACACGATTCATGTCATGGTTGGTCAGAAAAGCCGCATCCGAAAATGAGCCTCCCGACACCTTGCTGAACAAGCCATATGTCCGCTCCAGCGTGAAGGCCAGATTGTTATCCTTCTCATTCGTCACGGCCCCGATCATGCTTTCGCCGAGACCGAAATTAAATCCCGAATCAAATGCCTTATCCAGATACGGTGCAATTACGGCCGCCGAATTGTCCCAAATCTCCCCTACAATGTAGGCGTCCGGGTTCACCTCGTTCATGCGGCTGCGGAACTCCTGCCACCAAGCGGTATTTTTGGCTGTCGTGGCCTCGCCCTTGTCGGACATCAGATCCTCATAAATATGCTTGGCCGCATCGATGCGGAAGCCGTCTGCCCCCATCTCCAGCCAGTAGGCTCCAATATCCTTCATCTCTTCCCTGACCTTGGGATTGTCAAAGTTCAGGTCCGGCATGCCGCCCCAGAACGTCCCCATGTAATGGGCTCCGTTTAACTCATGCCAAGGGGTGCCGCTGCCGGCTGCGCTCGAGCCTGTCGGCTTCTTGCCTTGGTCCTCGGCCCATACATACCAATCCCGGTTCGGCGAATTCGGAGCGGCGGCTGCCTCCTTGAACCATGGATGCTCCGTGCTTGTATGGTTGACGACCAGGTCCATGATGACCTTGATTCCGCGCTTTTCCGCCTCGGCCAGCAGCGCTTTGAAATCCTCCAGCGTTCCGTAGTCCGGATGGATGGCCCGGTAGTCCGTCACATCGTATCCGTGATAGCTGGGCGAAGGATTGATCGGCATGAGCCAGATGCCGGTGACCCCCAAATCATCGGTCGTGTCCGGATTGCCGTCGTTTAGATAATCCAGCTTCTCGATAACGCCCCGCAAGTCGCCGACACCGTCCCCATCCGAATCATAGAAGGATCGCACAAAAATTTCGTAATACACATCGGACGGCTGTTCATCCACCTCCGCCTGCGCGGACTGGGATGGGCTCGTGCCAGCTTCTTGCCCCGGCTCTTGGGCAGACTCCGACTTGCCGGCATTCTGCCCTTGCTCTTGTCCGGTCTGTGCCGTGGATCCGGCTTCTTCCTGTGCCGAAGTCCCGCCGCTGCCGCTGCAGCCGGCAAGCAGAGCACTTACAAGCGCCGCGCAGCTCAACCACACGGCCCAAGACCGCCTGCTGCTCCATTGCTTCATCATCTTCGCTTCCTCCTGTATTGTCGTTATTTTTAAAGTTAGAGCTCTTATCGGAAATCGCTCATAACAACGCGCAAACGTTTGAATTTAATTTCCTAACATTTACCAATAAAACGGTTACAATTCTCGAATCCAAATGCTGAATTTTCTTTCGTTACCCAGCCTGACTATCCCTCTGTGCTTATATCCATTTTATGAAAATGCCCCAACTCCCCTTATCATACCTTACTTCACGGAATTGTTAAATCGTTTGCACAAGACCGAATTATGCTGTTTTAGGTTGTTTTTTCATAATAAAACGGGGTTTTCTTCCGGTATCTGCCGATATCTTTATTTTTGTTGCGTTTGTGAATAATTGCGCTCGGTCGATCCGGATACGTATTTACAAGCATTTCGATTAACGTTAATATTACAGTGTGAAACCGTTTAAAGTATTGCATGAATACGGCTTATTATCAGCTTGAACCTTGTATAATTGGGGCCTTACAGACCCAACATGGAAATGAAGAGGTGCACCGCGGCTCGCGCAAGAGCAGTTCATTCTGTTCTAGAAACAGCGGCTGCCCTTTTCTTGTTTTCAAAAAAACGCAAACGGTTCCACTGGAGGTCCTATTATGTCTGTGACGATTAAAGATGTCGCTAAACGAGCGGGCGTATCCCCCTCTACCGTCTCAAGGGTGCTGTCAAATCACCCGAGAATCAGCCGCGAAACCTCGCGGAAGGTCAGAGACATTATGGAGGAAATGGGCTACCACCCCAATATTATGGCAAAAAGCCTTGTTTCCAAAACAACGGAAAGCATATGTGTCATCCTTCCCAAACCGGCTGAAGAGCTGTTTCTCAACCTGTTCTTCATGGAGCTGATCCGCGGGATCGTCGCCCAAGCGAACCGCTCGGGGTACGATGTCCTGATCAGCTCGGGCGGCAATGAGAAGGAAGAGGTCGAAGCGGTATCGCGGCTTCTGAACGGCCGCCGCGTCGATGGCGCGATTCTGCTGTATTCCCGGCAGGACGATGCCGTAGTCGATTTCCTGAAATCCAACGATTATCCGTTCGTGCTGGTCGGACGCAGCGAGAAGTATCCGGATCTGCTGTCGGTCGATACGGATAACGTCCAGGCGGCGTATGATGCGACGAAGCATCTGATCTCCCTGGGCCATAAACGGATCGGCTTTGTCAGCGGTCCGCCTAACCTGATCGTGTCCCAGGACCGGATGAAGGGCTATGGCAAAGCACTCGCCGATGCCGGACTCGACATGCGGAAGGAGTGGGTTGTCGAAGGCGAGTTCCTCCAGGAAAGCGGCTATCGCGCCATGTCCTTTTTCATGAATCTGCC
Organism: Paenibacillus ihbetae; assembly: GCF_002741055.1. NCBI lineage: Bacteria > Bacillati > Bacillota > Bacilli > Caryophanales > Paenibacillaceae > Paenibacillus > Paenibacillus ihbetae. Next base: position 2,626,401 of record NZ_CP016809.1, read on the forward strand.
GGAGCGCCCAACCGCCCTTGTAATCGTCGACGATATTGTGGCGTTCGGCGTGCTTCGGGGCCTGCACGAGCTTGGCTACAAGGTTCCCGAGGACGTATCGATCATCAGCTTTAACAACATTTCGCTGACCGAGCTGTCGACACCACCGCTGAGCAGCGTGGACATCGGGATTTACAACCTAGGCTATACCGCTTCACAGGCGCTGATCCAGTCGATCCGCCACGATGACGAGACGGTTCTGCCCCATCGCTATATCATCCCGCATCGCTTGATGATCCGGGAGTCATCGATGTACTCGATGCCGAAATCATAAGCCAGGCGGCTGCTTTGCCGTCAGGCCACCAACATTTTTGTAAAATAAAGAAGCCCTCAAGTGCTTCCTTTATTTTTGACGTTTGGTTCAAACGTTTGCACTAATTCGCATTTCAACGATTTTATGCAAGAGGAGGAATTGTATGTCACCCATCACCGCATGCTTATTCGACCTGGACGGCGTCTTGGTTGATACGGCCAAATACCACTACATCGCATGGAAGCGCCTTGCCGGAAAGCTTGGATTTGAATTCACGGAGCAGGACAACGAGCGACTGAAGGGCGTAAGCCGGATGGCTTCCTTGGACATCCTGCTTGAGATTGGCGGGCTTTCTCCGGATGAGGAGACCAAACAGGACCTTGCCGCGAAAAAGAACGCCTGGTACGTGGAGTATATCTCCTCCATGGATGCCTCGGAAATTCTGCCAGGCGCGCTGGAGTTCATTCAGTCGCTGAAGGAGCGCGGCATAAAGGTCGCGCTGGGGTCCGCCAGCAAGAACGCGATGCTCATTCTGAACAACACGGGGCTCACTCCCTACTTCGATGCCATTATCGACGGCACGAAGACCCAGCAGGCTAAGCCGGACCCGGAAGTCTTCACGCTCGGCGCCCGGGAGCTTGGCGTACCGCCTGAGAGCTGCGTCGTATTCGAGGATGCCGAGGCTGGAGTCGAGGCCGCCATCCGGGCCGGCATGCGCTGTGTCGGCATCGGATCCCCGGAAACCTTGGGGCGCGCCAATCTGGTAATCTCCTCACTCGAAGGCTTTACGGTGGACCGTCTGCTCGGATTGCAGGAGACGTAAAGTTGCTCTCCCCCCGATCTCCGGCAGCGATCATCCATATATTTTTTGCATTAGCAACCATTTTCCTAAAATCAAAAGGAGCCGATGATTGTGAAACAATATTTAAAGCTTGATGAATGGTCAATTATTGAAGAGGGCTTTGACCCGCATACGCATGAAATTTCGGAAAGTATTTTCAGTATCGGCAACGGCTTTATGGGCCAGCGCGCCAACTTCGAGGAGTCCTACAGCGGCTGCTCCCTGCAGGGCAGCTACATGGCCGGCGTATATTACCCGGATAAGACCCGCGTCGGCTGGTGGAAGAACGGCTATCCCGAATATTTTGCCAAAGTGCTGAACAGTACGAACTGGATCGGGATCGGCATAGAAGTTGACGGCACGCCGCTCGATCTGGCCAAGTGCACGGTGAAGGACTTCGTCCGCGAGCTGAACATGAAGGAAGGCTACCTCTCCCGCCGCTTTACCGCGCGTATGGAGGACGGCAAGGAATTAAAGGTGGAAGCCATCCGTTTCGTTAGCATCGTGCGCCACGAGATCGGGGCCATCCGCTACAAAGTAACGCCTCTGAACTTCAGCGGCGAACTGACGATCACCCCGTACCTCGATGGGGATGTGAAGAACAAGGATGCCAACTATGACGAGAAATTTTGGCTGGAAGTGTTCAAGGAAGCTTCCCAGGGCTCTGCGGCGCTGACGGTCAAAACCAAAAAGCTCGATTTCCACGTCACTTCCGTCATGTCCTATGATATTGTGAAAAACGGCGAGAAGCTGAACCTGCAAGCGGAATTGGTGGAGAAGGAAAAATATGCGGCGAACCGCCTGCGCGTTCAGATCGCTCAGGATGACGAGGTCACCGTCTATAAATATGTCGCTAACGTAACGTCCCGCAACCACGGGCTCGGCGAGCTGCTTGACGCAGCCCGTTCGGTGCTGGCGCCAGCGGCCCAGGCCGGCTTCGAGCAATTGCTCAAGGAGCAGGCTGACGCCTGGGGCGATAAATGGAAAGAGAGCGATATCGTCATTGAAGGCGATGTGGCGGCACAGCAGGCGATCCGCTTTAACATTTTCCAATTGAACCAGACATACAGTGGCGAGGATGACCGCCTGAATATCGGTCCGAAGGGCTTCACCGGCGAGAAGTACGGCGGCAGCACGTATTGGGATACCGAAGCTTACTGCCTGCCGTTCTACCTGAGCACGGCCGATGCAAGCATCTCCCGGAATTTGCTCATCTACCGTTACAAGCATCTGGAAAAAGCAAAGGAAAACGCCAAGAAGCTCGGCTTCACGAAGGGCGCGCTCTATCCGATGGTCACCATGAACGGTGAAGAATGCCACAACGAATGGGAAATTACGTTCGAAGAGATTCACCGCAACGGCGCGATTGCTTATGCGATTTATAACTATGTCAACTACACCGGCGACCTGTCGTACCTGGGCCAATACGGGCTTGAAGTTCTCGTGGAAATTTCCCGTTTCTGGGAGGAGCGCGTCAATTACGTGCCTGCGAAGGACCGTTATATGATTCTGGGCGTTACCGGCCCGAACGAGTATGAGAACAACGTGAACAACAACTGGTACACGAACCGGATCGCCAGCTGGACGCTGGAGTATACGCTGGACGTACTGGCCTACGTCAAGGAGAACGAAGCCTCCCGCTATGCCGAGCTGATCGATAAATTGGAGCTCGAGGACAGCGAAACCTCCAAGTGGCAGGACATCATCAGCAAAATGTATTATCCCGAGGATCCGGAGCGCGGCATTTTCCTGCAGCAGGACGGATTCCTGGATAAGGAGCTGGTTCCGGTCAAGGAGCTTGATCCTTCGCACCTGCCGCTGAATCAGAACTGGTCCTGGGACCGGATCCTGCGTTCGGTTTACATCAAGCAGGCCGATGTTCTGCAGGGTCTGTTCTTCCTGGGCGATCGGTACGATCTGGAGACCAAGCGCCGCAATTTCGACTTCTATGAGCCGTTCACCGTACACGAATCCTCCCTCTCCCCTTGCGTGCATGCGATACTCGCCTGCGAGCTCGGGTATCAGGAGAAGGCATACGAGATGTATTTGCGCACGGCGCGCCTTGATCTCGACAACTATAACAACGATACGGAAGACGGCTGCCATACGACCAGCATGGCAGGCACGTGGATGTCCGTCGTGCATGGCTTCGGCGGCCTGCGCGTGAGAGACGGCGTTCTTCATCTGAATCCGTTCATTCCGGGCCACTGGGCCTCCTTCTCGTTCAAGGTGATGTTCCGCGGATCCCGCCTGAAGGTTCAGGTGAACGATAAGGAAACGATCATCGTTAACGAGACTGACACGCCTGCCGTGCTGAACGTCAGCGGCAAGGAATACAGCATTGCCGGCCGTGGCGAGGTAAGAGCGCCGAGAGCTTGATCATTGGAGGTCCGACTGATTGTAGGACTTGCTGGCGCTTAAGACGGCACTAGGATTTACTATACCCGGCCACTGAACCATCATTACACATTACAGACCAAAGAAAGACGCTCCGCCATCGATATGCGGAGCGTCTTTCTGTATATAAACGGATCGTTCGCCTTACCGCAGGCACGCTAGGAAAGAATGCGTTTTGACTAAGGCTGAGACTGAGACTATGTAAAACCGTGATGATCAGGTTAAGCCGCCAGGTTAGCTTCGGTTAAATGAGCTGAGGCTCCGGACCGCATGGGGGCCGGTGGGACGGCTTCCCGAATAGATATCCTTGCGACAGCTCGATTCCGATTTCCCGGCAGAAATGGAATTCCTCCCGCCTTTCAATTCCTTCGGCAAGCACCATCGCTCCGAATTCGTGGGCCATATGGGTAATGGTCACAAGCTGTCTTTGCTGGGTTGGATTCCGATCACAGCCGTCGATGAGGCTTCGGTCTATCTTGACATAATCCGGTTTCAGCTTGATCATTTGCTCCAATGTGGAATAGCCTGCCCCTACGTCATCCATCGCTACCGAAATTCCGTGGTTGCGGTAAGCCTCGAAGATCGATTGCAGATGCTCCACATCATCGACTTTCTCGGTTTCCACCACCTCGAATACGAAATCCCCGGGATCAAGCTCAAGTCGTTCAATCGTATGAAAGGTATGGTGCAAGCACATCTGGGCGTCGTAAATCGATGACGGGAGGAAATTCACGAAGCGCTTCACGCCCTTCGGAAGCCATTGTGCGCTGGTTTCAATCGCAGACGTTCTTGCCGCTTGGTCCAGAAAAGCTTGCAAGCCGGTCTTGCGGGCCGTTTCGAACAGCTCATGCGGCTTAAACGGAATTCCGCCCTCAAGCGGACGCAGTAGAAATTCATAGGCAACAATTTGCTCGGACGGATCCACGATCGGCTGCATATAACTCGTAAATTCTTTATGTAATATAACGTTCATCATATCATAATGCTCCATCTGCAGCTCAAACCTCTGCATCGGCGTCCAAATATGCCGGGTCTTCGGAGCTTCCCCCCCGGTAACGCAGAAGGACAGCTCATTACATAGATTTCGCGGAAGGGATTGCAGACACTCCATAATGGAGATCAGATCGGAACGTTCCTTATAATTCACAGCACAACTCTCATTGTGTTCTTGCACCGTGTAGCCGTTCTGCGCAAGCAAGTGCACAAGCTCTTGCCGAGCAGGCTTCATATGAACGGTTCTTCCTTGGCCCTCAATCGGTTCAAAGGTGCTGCAATTGTCGCAAATCATGTTCGTCCTCCTTGGCAAGCTAGCTCTCACTATGCTTTATCGGCATTTAGAATATGATTTCTTTGCATTTTATGGATTTCTATCAAACTTATGACCTAATTTTACTGTTTATGCGTAATATCCGTGTTAAAAGCGACTCATGATCCAGCAAAAATCGACAATAATTGCCGATAACAACTGAAATGCGATGACTGCGCCCAAGGAATCGCACCTTTAATCCGCTTTCTTATGAAGAAGCTGAAGCCGCATGGTTTGCTCCACGTCAAAATGCCACCGGGCTTTTCGCTCTTTCGCCGCATACATCGCCGCATCCGCACGGCCGATCAGCTCCTGATCATCCTTGGCATGATCGGGATAGACCGCAATCCCGATGCTCGGCGAGGTATAGATTTGGGCTCCTTCCAGCTCATAGGGGTCGCTCAGCATCGTCCAGATATCCTCCGCCATCCAGATCAGCTCCTGATCCTCTCCGGCCGGATACAGCATAACCGTAAATTCATCGCCGCCGAGCCGGGATACGATTACGCCCCTCGACTCCAGCGAATGAAGGCGCTGCGCCACCTTCTGGATCAGCAAATCCCCCGCACGGTGCCCGTACTTGTCATTCACCCGTTTAAACCGGTTCAAGTCCATATACAGCAGCCCGACGCGGAAACCGGCCCGATCCGCTTCGCTCAAGGCTTCCGACAGCCTGGCGTTAAAATAACGACGATTATACAGGCCTGTCAAATCGTCGCGGTGCGCGAGCGATTCGCTCTTCTGCAGGCTGACATGCAGCCTTTCGAACAAGCGGTCATTCTCGACCTGGATCAGGATCTGCCGGATCAAGATGAGAATGAAGCAGAGGGTCAAGCCGGTAAACAGACCGCTCCATCCCCCGAACCGATGGGCCATCAGGGCAAACATTCCGCCAAGGACGCTGTAGGGCAGCATGTATCTTACGATCAAGGTGCCTGCCGGCCACGGGTTCTTCTCGGATAGGGATCTCCTCCCCTTCCGAGGCGGCGATTGTCCTCCCGCAAAGCCGATGAAAAATGCGGAGAGGCTGTGCAGGGGATCTACATACAGGTCTGCTCTCATATTCATGAAGCTGTCAAGAAAGATCCGAAGGGCATCTCCCAGCACGAATGCGCCTCCGCCCAGGCATAGGAAGATAACCGACCGCTTGCGCAGCTGCCTGGTGTTAAAATACACCACCAGCGTAAAGAACATCAGTACGATTCCGCACAGCGGATAAAGCATCGCTCCCCCGGCAGACCTCCAGACGGTGTCCGTTCCGCCCGCCAGCTCCGGCTTGATGAGATACTCCCAGCCGACCGTGATCAGGGTTACCGCAACAATGACGATGTCCAGGGTAAACCGAATGCCCCGCAGCGGACCCTGCACCTGCCTAAACAAATAAATCAGAGCGCCGGCGAACAGGAATGCTTCCAAGCTCCAGAACAGGTCTGCCAGCCGGATCGAGCCGCCAAACGTCCCTCCTGCCCATTCATCACCCGCATACAGGATGCGCCCGATGGCATCGCCGGCCAATCCGGCTGCAATCAGAAGCCAAAACCTGCGAAGATGGCCTTGCTCATACCGACTGCCGATCACCCGGATCAAATAAGCGAATGCGGCTGCAGGCGCCATAACAGCTAGTATGCGGTGAAGCATTAAAGTCTCCGGCATCCATAAGGCCAATATCCATTGAATCAATGCGTATCCAATCGCAAGCCGAATATATAAGGAATCGGATGGAGCCGGGCTCATACATATCCCTCCCTGAAACAAAAGGTAGGCTTGGTCGTTCATGATGAATAGGTCTTTTGAATTAAAGCGTTTCCATATCCAATCATACTTTTAGCCTGAGGAAAAGTAAAGAAAAGAAGCGCCAGCAATTGGATACTCATAGGCATATAGGCCGCGCCGGGGTCGTTATTTGCGGAAGGGTCCCGGGTTGGAAGTCACCCAATTCCCACTTGACACATGGGGTTTATGTAGTATTATTCTTTCATATCAACGTAGCTTTGGTTACATATCTCAGCATATTTTTATGGGAGGGGTTCTTGTATTATGGGACAAAGACGATTGGACCATGTAGGCATAGTTGTAAGGGATCTGGAAGCAACGATCGCTTTCTATACGAAGGTGGTCGGTCTTGAGCTCAAGGACCGTCTGACGCACACGAACGGGGTCATCCAGCTGGCTTTCCTCGGCTTTAACGGCAGCGATGAAACGGAGGTCGAGCTGATTCAAGGATACAGCGACTCCCTTCCCGCGGAGGGAACGGTGCATCACTTTGCCGTCAGCACGGACGACATCGAAGCGGAATATGCACGGGTGAAGAAGCTGGACGTTCCGCATCTGGATGAGGAAATCGTCACGCTGCCGAACGGATACCGTTATTTCTTCGTATACGGTCCGGAAGGCGAATGGATTGAATTTTTCCAGCGCTAACAGGTCTCAGGTTGCCTGCATATCGAGGCTGATATGGGCCGCCTGGATCACCAGGGTCTCTCGCGGACAGGGCAGAACCATTACCCGGCGGCCTATATCGGCTTGGAAATCGCCTTCAGGCATGGGCATTCCCGTACTGGACAGGTGCTTCCGGTAGGTCTATAATAACGGAAGTACAACCCGTAACTTCATAAATTCATAAATACCGGGGGAGCTGGAATCGGCCGGCTGAGAGTGTATCCCATACAGATACTGACCCTTATACCTGATCTGGGTAATGCCAGCGTAGGAAGCCAGAGGATTGCGGCTGTTTATTAGCCGCAGTATATACTTACGCCGTCATGCGCTCCGATACGATCGGGGCGTTTTTTGTTATGAAGTGAATACGGAAAATAGTAGACATATAAGGAGAGGAGAAACACGATGAAACAACGTACATGGCTCTCTCTGCTGCTTGCCTGCGTCCTGCTTCTGGTCGCTTCAGGCTGCGGGGCAAGCGGCCAAAGCGGCGGCAGCGCGCCCGGCAAGCAAGAGGCTGGCGGAGAAGGAGAACAGCCGGCCAAGCTCCGCGATGTTCAATTGATGCTTGACTGGTCGGCGAACACGAACCACACCGGATTATATGCGGCCAAGGAGCTCGGATACTATGAGGAGGAAGGGCTGAACGTACAAATTGTACAGCCGGGCTCCGGGGGAACCGATGCGATGGTCGCTTCCGGCAACGTACCGTTCGGCATCAGCTACCAGGAGGGCGTAACGCTGGCCCGGACGCAGGGCCTGCCGCTGGTTTCGATCGCAGCCATCATTCAGCATAATACGTCCGGATTCGCCGCACCGAAGGATCGGGGCATCCAGAAGGCCGCCGATTTTGAAGGGAAGTCCTACGGGGGCTGGGGCTCTCCGATTGAGGAAGCCGTCATGAAATCCATCATGGAAATCGATGGAGCCGACGTTAACAAGGTCAACATCGTGAACATCGGAGACGCCGATTATTTTACGGCGGTCAAGCGGGATATTGATTTCGCCTGGATCTATTATGCCTGGACAGGCATTGAAGCCCAGCTTCGCGGCGAGCCGCTGGACATGATCTACGTGAAGGAATATTCTGAACAGCTGGATTATTATACGCCGGTCATCGTAACGAACGAGAAGCTGATCGCGGATGACCCGGAGCTTGTCAAAGCGTTCATGCGCGCAACCTCCAAAGGCTATCAATACGCGATAGAACATCCGGAAGATGCCGCGGCACTGCTGTCGAAGGCTGTTCCCGACCTGGATGCCGAGCTGGTGCTGGAAAGCCAGAAGTGGCTCAGCCCGCGCTATCAAGATGACGCGCCGCGCTGGGGCGAGCAGAAGGCCGAGGTTTGGTCCGGATATGCCGACTGGATGTTTGAGCGTAAGCTGCTGGAGAAGGAATTGGACGCGGACCGCGCGTTTACGAATGAATTTTTGCCTGATAAATAGGAATAGCAAGCCCCGCGGCTTCACAGGGCTGCTTCGAATCTCATCTGCGTGAAGCTTTGCGGCCGTGCAGAGCCGTGCAGATGAGATCCACCATAAACGAAAGGACGAGAGACTCATGGCGAATACACTGCTGAGCATTCAAGTCATCCCGCGTACGCCGGACGGCGGCGACAGCATCCCTTATGTGGATGAAGCCATCAAGGTAATCCAGGATTCCGGCGTCAAATACGAGGTCCATGCTTTGGAAACGACGATGGAAGGCGAGCTGTCCGAGCTGCTCCGCATCGTGGAGCGAATGCATGAAGCGCTGGTGAAAGCCGGGAGCCCGAGCATCATCTCCCAAGTTAAAATCGCACATCATCCGCAGGGCATCAGCATGGACAAGCTTACGGAGAAATACCGTCCATGAAAAGCTGGTGGAGCTCGATATGGCCGCCCGTCGTGGCGGTCCTCTTCTTTTTGATCGTGTGGCAGGCTGCGGTCTGGATGTTCGATATCGAAAAATTCATCCTGCCTGCGCCGACGGCTATCGGGCATGAAGCCATCTCCGGGGCCTCGGGACTTATGGAGCACACCTGGGCTACCCTGAAGCTAACCGTGATCGGATTTGCCATCGGAACCGGGATCGGACTCCTGCTCTCTTTGGCACTGCACAGGGTCCCTTTTCTCAAAACAGCCCTGTATCCGCTTCTCATCTTAAGCCAGAACGTGCCGACCATCGCGTTGGCCCCGCTCCTCATGATCTGGTTCGGGTTCGGCATGCTGCCGAAGGTCATCGTCATTACGCTCGTTTGCTTCTTCCCCGTAGCCGTAGCGGCCCTCGACGGGCTGGCACGGACCGACCGCACGATGATGAATTATATGCAGATGACGGGTGCGACGCCATGGCAAATCTTCGCGAAGCTGGAGCTCCCGCACGCGCTGCCCTCCATCTTCTCCGGGATTCGGATCGCGGCCACGTATTCGGTCATGGGAGCGGTCATCGGGGAATGGATCGGGTCTGACCGGGGCATCGGCTATTATATGATGCTGCAAAAATCCGGTTACCGGACCGATCGCGTCTTCGTGGCCATTCTGGTTATCGTGCTGCTCAGCCTGCTCATGGTAGGCGTTATCACCCTATTGGAGAAACGGCTGATCCGCTGGAACCGGAAGCATTAATTCGCATGGCTCGGCCATGTTCATATTCTCTCTTCATAAGTCAAGCTGAACGATTGAAGCCGGGAGGCGGAGCAAGCTCGTGGATAATTCCAGTTGCATCACCGCTGCTCCCATGCTTGGAATGGTTCTTTCGGATAGGGGATACAGATAAGTTTGAAATCAGGGATCTTTAAAAAGAAGGGAGGCTGCCCTAATGACGCAGCAAGCGCCTGATTCCGTCTTGCATTCAACCGGCGGCACGGCCGCCGCTCCCGCTCCTGCCCTGGAGGTCCGGGGGATTCGCAAGGTGTTCCGCGAGCGGCGCAGTGAAGTGCATGTGCTCGAAGAGCTGTCGCTTAAGGTGCTTCCCGGGGAATTCGTATCCATCATCGGCCCTTCGGGAAGCGGAAAAAGCACGCTCTTTCACATCATCGGCGGATTGATTGCGCCAGATGCCGGCCAAATCCTGATGGAGGGACGGGAGGTCACCGGGGGGAAAGGCCGCATCGCCTACATGCCGCAGCAGCCGGCCTTGTTCCCGTGGCGGACGATTGAGGACAACGTCCTGCTGCCGGAGGAGCTTCGGGGGACCTCAAAGGCTTCCGCCCGTGTCCATGCCCGCACTTGGATGGAACGGGCCGGGCTTGGCGGCTTCGAGCAGGCATATCCGCACACCCTATCGGGGGGTATGCAGCAGCGGGCAGCTTTCCTGCGGGCACTCATGAGCCCGCAGGAGGTCATGTGCCTCGATGAGCCGTTCAGCGCGCTCGATGCGCTGACCCGAAGCGATATGCAGCGCTGGCTGCTCGATATATGGGAGGACACGCGGCGCTCGGTGCTGATGATCACCCATCATATTGAAGAGGCGCTGCTGCTCTCGGACAGCATCTATATTCTGTCCGCCCGGCCCGGCTCGGTTCTGAAACGGGTTGAGGTTCCGTTCGCCCGTCCCCGCCGGGAAGATCTGCTGCTGGATCCGTCCTTCATCGAGCTGAAATCCGAGATTTCAGCCGTACTGCGGCAGGAGCAGCAAAAGCGCAATTGACAAGCACCCGCTGCTTACAGAAAGCTGATTTCTCCGCCTGCTTACAGGATGCTGACTTGCCGTTCTTTGGCTGCTTTTGGCATGCTGCTGGCCAACGTCATCTTTTGATGCTGATCCAGATCATTTTCCTCAGACTGTACAGCCGGCTGCATGCATGAAGCAAGCGGCCGGCTGTTATAGGTTCCGGCACGTAGCCGGATATGTAAAGAATAGCTTCTGTTCATAATCTTCGTATTGATATAACCTGCGTACAGAGCACGACACGCTGGAACGAAGGGGGACTCATATATGGCATCCGGGACATCTTCTATATCATTACCGCTTGAACCGTTCGATCGCGCGGAAAGTCCGCTCATCGATACCCATATCCATCTGGACAGCTATTCGCCCGCCGATCAGGAGAGCATAGCGTCAGCGCTCGGCAAGGGAAAGGTCCGATCGGTCATCACCGTATCCATGGACCTGCCCTCATGCCGACGCAATCTGGAGCTGTCGCGGATCTACGGGGATACCATTAGGCCTGCTTTCGGCTATCATCCGGAGCAGCCTCTCCCTTCCCCGAACGAAACCGAAGAGTTGCTTCGCTGGATGGAGGGCCATGTCAACGACATGGTGGCAGTCGGGGAGGTCGGCCTCCCCTATTATGCAAGACTGGAGGCGGAGTCGGCGGGACATTCGTGGGACAACGCACCCTATATAGAGCTGCTTGAAAAATTCGTCGCCTTTGCGAAGAAGCACGATAAACCGATCATCCTGCACGCCGTGTATGAGGATGCGGACACTGCGTGCGGTCTGCTTGAAGCCTACGGGATCGCCCGCGCCCATTTTCATTGGTTCAAGGGCTCCTGCGATACGTTAAACCGGATGGCCGCAAACGGCTATCATATCTCCTTTACGCCGGATATCCTTTATGAAGAAGAGATCCGCGACATCGCGAGAATGTATCCTCCGCAGCTCGTCATGACCGAGACGGATGGCCCGTGGCCGTTCGAGGGTCCCCTCCAAGGACAGACGACCCGCCCGGAGATGACCGCGCTTGTCGCTGCCGCTTGGGCCCGGCTGCAGGGGATTTCCGAACAGGAGGGGCGCTGGCTGCTGCATCGAAATGCCGCACGACTGTACGGATTATAACAGCGAGCTATATACGATGACCGTAAAGCTGCTTCTCGAGGAGTTCGGCGGCTGATTTCTATCCACGGTTCGTGGAGTTATAGGGAATCTGAATCTATGAATCTTGCGTTTTCGGTAAACTGCTTCAAGTCAATCTTTATGCAATCGGCTTGTCCTCCCGAAGGAAGCGGTTATATTGATTGATCAGCTCGTCCAGCACCGCCGATTGCTCGAGGACCTTGGGATGATTAAAATCGCGATATCGCTGCTTCATCTTATGAAGCTTGTTCCTCTCTCTCTCGATATCAAATTTCATGCCGTCCTTCGTTTTCATGATAAATGCCTCCCTTATGTAATATTTTATACTTTAATGTAAAATTCTAGAATCTCTGGTGTTAGACATCAGGGAGGCATCACATAGACGCTCTAAGCTTGCTGCGATGCGGAGTAATCACCGGCACGGCTTGAAACGTCGCGCCCCTTCATACAAAAAAAGGCCGCCCATGAGCAGATGCTTCTCTGCCCGGACGGCCTCTTTCCTAGTATAAGCGCGGGTTCAATCGTCGGATTTTTAAGCAACGAGGTTTGAACCGCCTCTATAACATTATTTCATGTACTTCTCCTGGTACGCCTTGGTCATCTCTTCTGTAATTTCCGCCATCTTCGGATCATTCTTGATCGTTTCGATCAACTGATCATACGCTTCAATCGGTTCCTTGCCCGTAATGACCATGACCCGCATGTCATCCACTTTCTTGGAGATCTCCGGATAGTATTTATTATACGCCTCCGAATACAGCTCTCCCGAAGGATTCGGCACCTTGACCGTCTTGCGTTCCGTTACGATCTCCACGTTGCGCTGATATACTTCATCCGGCATCCCCACGGCGCTGATCGCCATATCGTCGCTCACCAGATGAATCATATTGTTCAGGTTTCCGTCTCCCGTCTTATCGATCGCCGCTTGCGGCGTCGCCGCCTTCTTGCCGTTCTCTACATTATAATGAACGCCCTCAAGGCCATACGTCAGCATCTCGTTGCCTTCCACGCTGTAGCCGTAGTCAAAGAACTCCAGAATTTTCTTCACCTTGGCTTCAGGAACCTTCTTCGGAATCAGATACACGCCATAATATGGAGAACCTGACGGGGTGTATTTCACTCCATTCGCATTTTCCAGATAAGCCAGCGGCATGAGATCCGCCTTCGGATCCACGTCCCTTACGGCTTTGCCGGTTACCCAGGCATGGTTCATGGACATGCCGCCGACTCCGGCCTTGGCACTGCGCATCGTATCCATAACCTGCGAGAACTTCATGATGGCGAAGTCCTTAGGGAACAGGCCATCGTCATAAGCCTTCTTGATCCATAGCATAGCCTCCCGCGACGCATCCGACGTGATGATCGGAGACAGCGTATTGTCCGGCTCCAGCTTCCAGCCCCCTTGCGTCTCGTTGAAAATATTATAAATATAAGCGAGCGCGCCCGGATTGGCCGCATACGGAATTTCATCCGCCTGGCCGTTCCCGTTCGGGTCCTGCTCCTTAAAGGCCTTCAGCACGTTATAGAACTCGTCAAGCGTCTTTGGCGTTTCGAGGCCCAGCGCATCCAGCCAATCCTTGCGGATCATCGGGAACACGCCGCCGCCGTAGCTCGGATAGTAGCGCGGAATAACCATGTTCTTGCCGTCCACCTTGGTGATCTCCCACATTTCCTTCAGCTCTTCGCGGTTTAAGTTCGGATAATCCTTAAGGAACGGGGTCAAATCCCAGAACACCCCTTGCTTCAGCATTTTTTGCAGCTGCGGGTTCTGCATCATCGATTCAACGAACGTAACCTCCGGTAAGTCGCCGGATGCAAGCATGACGTTAATTTTCTCCTCCGCCGTGGAAGGGGACAGCCAGGTGATGTTCAGCTTCGTGTTGGTTCGCTTCTCCAGCTCCTTCCAGAGGGGGTTCGTGTTATCAATGAATTCAGTCGCATAGTTCAGGGTCTGAATCGTGATGCTTGTCGGCTCCTTGCTATCCTTTCCTCCATCACTGCCGCTGGCTGTGCCTCCAGAGCCGCCGCCGCATGCACCGAGCAGGAGCGAGCTGGCCAAAAGCAGCAGGCTTGCCGTCTTAACAAGCGATTTTCCGGGTTTGTTGTTCATTGTTTTCATAAATGGACCTCCCTTTATAGTTGGATGGGCTTCTGTCTGAACCTGATGGATGATAAATGATGGATGGTGCATCCATGTGTAACCTTATATCGAATCATTCCTTGACGGAGCCCACCATCGCCCCTTTGGCGAAGTGCTTCTGCAGGAATGGGTACACCAGCATGATCGGCACGGTTGCAATAACGACCGCCGCCATCTTCAACGTTTCGGTCGGGACCTGCCGGTTCACTTGGAACGCAAACCCGCCGCCATTGCCTGATCCCATCGTTGTCGGATCAACGAGCATATTTTGCAGCAGCACCTGCAGCGGCCACATCTTCTGGTCGTTAATGAACATCAGCGCGTTAAAGTATGTATTCCAATACCCGACCGCGAAGAATAACCCGAAGGCGACGAGGGCCGGCAAGGACAATGGCAGAATGATGCGCCAGAACACGCCGATATCATTGGAGCCGTCGATCATGGCGGCCTCCTCCAGACTGACCGGAATGCTGTCGAAGAAGCCCTTCATGAGCAGGACATACCATGCACTGGTCAAGCTCGGCAATATGAGCGACCAGATGCTGTCGATCAGTCCCAGATTACGGACGACCAGGTAGAGCGGAACGAGCCCTGGCGTAAAGAGAAAGGTGATCAGCACCATAATCATCATCGCTTTGCGGAACCGCAGGCGCTTACGGGACAACGCATATGCCATCCCGCCCGTAACGAGCAGGCTGAGCAGCGTGCCGATCGTGGCCAGAAATACGCTCACGGATATCGAGCTGACAAATAGTCCGTTCGACAGCAAATGCTTGTATGCATCCAGGGTCCAGACCCGCGGCCATAAAATCAGGCTTCGTTGATAATACTCCACCGGATCCGTAAACGAAAGAATCACGGTATAGTAAATGGGAAATATCGTTGCCAGACCGACGACCAGCAGCAGTCCGTTATTTACGAGGCTAAAGAGCCGCGTCTTCCATCCTTTCTCATGCATGCTTCCATCCTCCTTGTCTTCCTCGATGTTCTAGTACAGGCTTTCCTGGCCGTATCGTCTGGCCAATCGGTTGGCGGTGACGACCATAATGACGCCGACGATCGATTTAAATAATCCGATAGCCGTGCTGTAGCTGAACTCTCCCTGCCGGATCCCCACTCGGTAAACATACGTGTCGAATACTTCGGCCACATGGGTGACAGGCGCATTCATCATCAGGTAAATCTGCTCGAATCCCGTATCGAGGATCGTTCCCAGACGAAGGATGAGCAGGATCATAATCACATTGCGCATGGCGGGCAGCGTAACATGCCACATCCGCCTGAAGCGCCCCGCGCCGTCCATGACGGCCGCTTCATACAGCTGAGGATCAACGCCGGCGATGGCCGCAAGGAAAATAATCGTCCCCCACCCGACCTCTTTCCAAATGGACTGTGCCGTAAGCATGGCCCAGAAGTAATTCGGATCGGAGAGAATATCGACCGTCTCCCAGTTCATGGACATGAACCACTTGTTGAACAAGCCCTCGGACTGCGAGAACATCAGATAAGTCAGGCCATAGATCAGCACCCAGGACAAAAAGTGCGGAATATACACTAGCGATTGAATCGTACGTTTATAAAGGGAGCTCCGAACCTCATTCAGCATCAAAGCTAGTATAATCGGCGCCGGGAAGAAGAAAATCAAGCTCAGAAAGCTAATCGCGAGCGTATTGCGCAGCAGCATCCAGAAATCATTGTTGGAGAAAAAGCGGATGAAATGCTCAAAGCCTACCCAAGGGCTCCCCAGCACCCCGAAGTACGGCGAATACTCCTGGAAGGCAATGACGAGATTTGTAATCGGAATATATTTGAAAATGATAAAAAAGATTAGGCCCGGCAAGGCCAGCACATACAAATATTTATCGCGCGCCATGTCCGCCCACAGCCGTCCCCGCTTCGTTTTGGACTTCCCGGAGGCGGAGGCTTTTTTGCTCGCTCTCCTATTCTTCGGTTCGATCTGAACGGTCTCCAGTTCTTTCATCGATATTCCCTCGCTTTCAGCCTTGTCATCTCGTTTCGATCTGCCGTTCATATGGAACGCATCCTTAATGTAAACGGTTGCAGCATTACCTGCAATTTCACTTTTTTTCCGCATGCCCTTCCCCTCCCCCGAATCGGTGCTGCATCGGCATAAAGCTTGATGAATCAAGCGGTTTGGCATGTCCGTTTCCTGCTCTTGCACTTTTTTTCCTGGGGTTAATTTAGGCAGATACGACCTTTTCACTACACCGCTCATTCGTTATGATAATACTTAATCCGTCCCGGCTTACTTCGGCCAAGCCTTTGATTTCGTTTATAACCAACCAGGGGGTTCACGCAATGAGGGCAAGAAATCTTGAAACCGATTTCAAAGGAATTATGTATTGGAGAAGCATAGCGCTTGCCGTGCTTCTGACATGCCTTCCCATCTCGGCTATCACGGCTGTTTATCTGTACGTGGGCAATCAGCATATGATCAATCAATATCAGCAGCGGAACGAGGAAACTCTGGTCGATGCTGCGAGGCAAGTGGACGAGCAGTTCACCCAGCTGGTCCAATACGCCCTCAATATGGTGGTGAAGCCCCATTTCAAGCCTTCCTTGTCCGATATGGACTTCGTATCGAATATCGAGGAGACGGACGAGCTGTTCAATACGTTAAACCTGGTGGAGAATGCCGACCCTCTTGTAGACCAGGTATACCTCTATATCAAAAAGCAAAACAAAATCATGGAGCCTGATCTCGGTCTCCGATCGCTGGATCGTGAGAAGGATGCGGCCAGCTTCAAGGGCCTGATGGACGGGGATGCCGATATGTTCTGGGTACATGATCTTGAGCGTCCTTTCAATAAAGGCGGCTCCACCCATGCGCTCGTGATGAGGCTTCCGTTTAACGGCCATACGCCGTACGGGGCCATCGTCATTTACATTGACCCGTCGAAGCTGCACGTTATCCGAAATAGCGAGAACGTATCCTTCCTTCTGGATGACCAGGGCCATGTGATCGGGGAATCCGGGATGAGCAGCCAAATGCCGGAGGCGATGCAAGCAATCCGGGAGCAGCTGATGCTGCGCGGGAGCGAAGGCGCCCAGACCTCCAATCAGCTGCGGATGCAGGTTCGGATCCCTCAGGATGTATTGCTTGTAAATACCGTTCAATTTGAAAAGATGCAGCAGCAATGGACCTATGTATCCGGTACGCCTCAATCGGCAATCATCGCGCCGACAAAGCCGTATACGCATATCATTCTGATCTGCTTTGCCTTTGCGCTTGCGGCTTCCTTGGCAATAAGCTGGTATGCCTCCAAGAGCATGTACCGTCCGATCCGGAAGATGCTCCATATGATCGGCGGCGATAAAGCCAAGCCTGGCGCAAGGTATAACGAGCTCGATTACATAGAGAATGAGTGGAAGCAGTACCGGTTCTCCCATTCCACGCTGCAGAGCCAGTGGAGCCAATCGCTGCCGGCGATTCGCGAGGCTTATATCAATCAGTTCCTGAGCGGACAGGCGGCTCATCTGTCCGAGAGCGAATATGCGGCAAAGCTGCAGGAAATGGAGCTCGATATTACCGGTAAACAGTTTGCCGCCATCGTCCTTCAGCAGCATACGCACGGCGAAGACCGGATTCCGTTAACGGAAAATGACCAGCATCTCCTTACCTACGCCGCACTGAATGTCATTCGAGAGCTGGCGGAGGATTTGAAGGCCTACGTCCACCCGATCAACTTCTTCGACGGCTCCTTCGGCGTCATCCTGATCGTTCCGGCCTCCTCCAATCCAAACGACGGCCGCGCCGACATTAAATCATTGTGCGATCAGATCATGCGCGCCTTGCGGGATACGCTGCGCATGACGGGAACCCTTGTGCTAGGAGGGCCGAGCCGGAAATGGACCGATGTCCCCCATCTGTTGGAGCAGGCCAAGCGGGCGCTGCATTACCGCTCCTTCGATGCCGGCAGTCAGGTGCTTGAGGCCGAAACGGTGCTGTCCCAGAAAAATGACTGGGTCGACTTTCCGCTGGAGCTGGAGCAGGAGTTTATTCACGCCTTGAATCTGGGGCTGGGCGACAATGCGCGGCGCTCCCTAAGCCGGTTCGTCACGGCCCTTCAGGCGGGAGGCGGCTCGGAGTGGCATGTCCATCATGGGCTGATGAGGCTGCTGACCAGCGTTCACCGCTCCATGCTGCAGGCCGGGCTGAATCCTTACCAGGTATACGACTTCTCCAATCTGCAGGAGCAGCTGTCCCTGCTCCGCGATTCCAGAGCCTGCGTGGACTGGTTCCAAAGGGAGATCATCGAGCCCTATCTCGATCAGCTGACGAAGAATTTCAACAGCTCCATGAAATCTCTGGTCGAACACGTGCTTGAGCAAATCGAGCAGAACGGGATGCAGGATCTGTCCCTGGATACGATCGCCATGGAAGCCGGCGTCAGCGTATCTCAGCTGAGCAAGGCGTTTAAACAGATGACGGGCACCAATTATATGGACTATCTGACAACCGTGCGCATGAACCGCTGTAAAGAGCTGCTGCTTACGACCGACCTGCGGATTCATGAAATCGCGGAGGCCGCAGGGTATCAGCCCTCCTACTTCAATCGGATGTTCAAGAAGCTTGAAGGCGTAACGCCCGGCCAATACCGCCAGCAAGGCTCCGCCGATTAGGCCGGCAATGATGCAAGGAAGTCCGCTTTCGTCGTCCGGAGAGATCGAAAAGCCGCAGGTTGGCTGCAACAGCAATCCACCTGCGGCTTGATTTCGTCTTGATAAATAGGTTTTTCCTATTCGATATTGGAAGGACAAGCGGACGAAAACTCCCTTTAGTAGAAATCCGGGCTCCTCGCGGCTGTATCGTCCAGTTATGCCTGGCCCTCGTAATGCCGCCTGCCTACCGCTTCATGAAGCCCTTCCCCTCCAGGAATTCCTTCATATGGAGTCTCACCGGCTCAGCGAGCCGCTTGCCCATCTGCTCCGACCAAGGCGTACGATTCTTGCCGTTCGTTCGCTTGGACAGGTAATCGGCGGAAATTTGATCATATCGCTTCGCTTCCTCAATCGCCGCCCGGTCGTAGCTTTCCCGGTGCAGCACCGCTTCCACCGGAAGCCGCGGGCGAAGGCCCGGCTGCTGGTCCGGATGGCCGAGACACATGCCGAATACGGGATAGACCAGCTCCGGCAAATCGAGCATTTCCGCAAATTCGGCAATCCTGTTGCGGATCCCGCCGATATATACGATGCCGAGGCCAAGCGATTCCGCGGCAACGGCGGCATTCTGTGCAGAGAGCGCGGCGTCTACCGTCGCGACGATGAAGTTTTCGGTCGAATCCTCATACGTCGGCTGGTCGCCAACATGCGGCTCTGTTATTTTTTTCAGCCGGTACAGGTCCGCGCACCATATGAGAAATACCGGACATTCTACAATGTACGCCTGATTCCCCGCTAGTTCCGCCAATGTCCTCTTCTTCTCCGAATCGGTAATCGCGATAATGCTGTAAGCCTGGACATTGCTGGAGGTGGATGCCATCTGCCCGGCCGCCACAATCGTCTTCAGCTGCTCCTCCGTCACAGGCTCGTCCGTAAACTTCCGGATCGATCGATGATTCATCAGCAGGGACAACGTATCGTTCATCATCTATTCTCACTCCTTGGCTTTTGAAGTATGAGGTATTTCGCCCTCCCGGCGAATGCTCCGCGTGTGCATAATTACTGCCTGCCTCTCATCGGCATTCACCGCCAATATACAGTGCAATGCAAGAGCGCTTGCTCGCCCGGGAAGACTTGCCATGCAAAGTTGTACCAAAAGTCATTATCCCCTTGCGTGGTACTTTCAATCTATTATGTAACTTTGGACTTGGAGCCGCAAGCTTCCGCGCCCCGCCAGCATATGAAAGGAAGCAGCGCAAAAAAACCGGCCCGCCAGTTGAGACAGCAGCCGGTTTCTCTATTCAGCCCGAAGCTAACAGCCTCCGGTTGTTCCACTATCCTTCACTTAAGATACAACGTCGTATCCCTGATCTTCGATGGCTTCCTTCAGCGCCTCAAGGCTTACCTTGGAATCATCATATTCAATGCTTACCGTGCCCGATGCAAGATCTACGGTGCCCGAAGCTCCGGCATTCTTCAACGCGCCTTCAACCGAGTTTACGCAGTGGTTGCAGGACATGCCTTCTACGGTTAACGTCACTTGTTTCATGATGCTCCTCCTCCTATCGATCGTTTCATCCTACACATCTTCACTGTACTATACCCCCGGTAGGTATGTAAAGTCCATGATTACGCATGCTTCCGCGGGAAAAAACACGAAAAAAGTAGGAAGATTTATCCTTTAATTTTGCTATAATGAAAACAATCTCAGCGATTTAATTGCAATTCGAACAATTTCGGACAACATTTCAGCGGTATCCTCGAAATTTTTTCCACAAAATTTGAATATTGTTGCAGGAATTACCAATCCGTTGTCGAACTCTCTTATTACGGACGTAATGAATGATGAAAGTAGGAATTCGATCATGGTATTTGACGGTATTATATTAGGAATACTTGTCGGACTGATTCGGGGCGGTTTCCGTCACGGACTGCAGCAATTCAGCAAGATTCGCCTGAAGGGCGGCCTTATATTCCCGATCCTCCTGATTGTGCAGCTGCTCATATTCCGCTTTCAAGAGAATATCGGTTGGTTGGCAGACGCGAGCGGATATATATTTATGCTTATCTACGTTGCGGGCATGATCTTCCTATGGATGAACCGGGATCAGAAGGGCTTCGGCAGCATACTGGCAGGCGTGTTCCTTAACTTCCTCGTCATGGCCGTCAACGGCGGCAGAATGCCGGTGTCGATGAGCGCCGCATCCGTACTGGATCCTGTTTATGTGGACATGCTCATGGATGCAACGGCAACAACCAAGCATTATCTCATGGATGCATCTACGCGTCTTGCATTCCTTGGTGATATCATTCCATTATCTCCGCCGTATCCGAGAACGCAGGTTATCAGCATCGGCGATATTATCATGAATATCGGGATATTCATCTACATCGTCCATCTCATGACTTCCGGTAAGAATGCCGCCGTTAAGAACATTATGCGCAAGCAAGGCAAGACTGAACATGTGGAACCGCAAAATTAATCATACATCATACTACCTGGAAAGGAGGGAGAACTATGAAGAAAACTGATAAAATCAAGTATTCCCGCATCGTGCTGAATGCGATCATCGTTGCTTCCGTCGTTGTCGCTCTGACTTCCGGTTACAGATTGGGATAATAAAAATCTCACAAGGAAACAGGCTGGAAATTTCAGCCTGTTTTTTTACATCTTTTTCGTTGTTTTGCTCTGTAATATATCTTAAAATGTGTAGAAAACAACATGCTTTATTGAGGAGAAACCATTATGTCCATATTCAAGCGCCCTCAGATCTCCAGAGAGCTATCAGGACAGCTGTACTTTGTGTTAATTTCGCTGATGGGCTGTTTAACCTTTATGATCGTACATCAAGGAGAATTTTTAAATTACGCTCCTTCGCAGTGGGTATGGGTTTATGCCATGTTAGGGGCCGCCCTAATATTGAATTATTTCACCTTCCAGCTCCCTCCTGAAGGCAACTTGCAATCAATGGATTCCTCCGTTTATTTGGCGTGCATATTTATCTATGGTGCTCCGTTCGCCCTTTCCGTCATCCTGTTTAACACGCTCGCAATCGCTCTCTATGACAGGAAGGTGCCGTTCTGGAAGCATTTTGTCAACTTCTCCATCTACACGCTCATGATCGTCGGCTCCTCTTTGGTGTTCAAAGCCGCCGGAGGGCAGACAGGTCCTATTCTTAACAATCATTTCGGCGCTTATCTGGCAGCCCTTCTCATATATTTCATCATTAATGTGCTTCTGCTTGGATTCTACTACTATTTACTATACAGAGGCTCTTTATATGATATTCTCAAATCCTTTATCAGGGATACGCTGCTGGTCTACTTGAGCACACTGATCCTTTCCCTGGTGCTATCCGTTCTGATCGTACATAACGGCGTCTTCGGACTCACGCTGTTCATCGGGCTCAGCGTCATGCTCTCGTACTCCTTTAAGCAGCTGTTCCTGATGTATAACGAGGTGCAGGAGAAAGCGATCAAGGACCAGCGGACAGGCCTGTATAACCACAGTTATTTCGAGAGCCTGCTGGAAGACGAAATCAAAAAAGCCAAGGCCAGTCAGTCTCCCTTGTCTTTGGCGATGATCGATATTGATGACTTCAAGAAATATAATGATCAGTTCGGACATTTGAAGGGCGACATGCTGCTCGGCTTTCTCGGAAATTACCTGAAGGTCGAGGCCAAGGCGGCCGGAGTTGTGGCGTCCCGCTTCGGCGGCGAGGAGTTTACGCTTCTTATGCCGGGGTATGACGAGAGCAAAGCCAAGGTATTCATCAACAGGCTCCGCAAGAAATTGAATGATACCTATTTCGACGGCGTGGAAATCTTCCCGTCCGGCTGCCTCTCCTTCTCGTCCGGGATCGCTCCTTACCGAATCGATATCCACGATAAATCGCAGTTGGTCGAGCAGGCGGATCAGGCGCTGTATTACGCCAAGAAACAGGGCAAGAACAATGTCCATGTGTACGGAAGCGGCGAGAAGAAGGAATTCGAGATCGACTTTGCGGAGGATGCGCGGGATATCGAGCAGCAGCTGAAGCTGTTTCTCTATAAGGATGTGGATACGTTCAAGCACTCGAAACGGGTATTCCGCTATGCGATGGATATGAGCGAGGTGCTCGGCCTCGACAGCGTCGAACGGCGCAATTTCGTGCTCGGAGCGCTCATCCACGATATCGGTAAGCTCGAAATTCCATGGGGAATCCTCAATAAACGGGACAAGCTTACAGCTAGTGAATGGGAAACCGTGAAACGGCATGTCAGCTGGGGCAAGCGCATCGCCGAAACGAACGAGAAATTCAAGGAGCTTGTTCCGTATATCGAGCTGCATCACGAACGGTATGACGGCGGCGGTTACCCGCACGGGTTCAAGGGCAGCCAAATTCCGAAGCTGTGCCGGATGCTTACCATTATCGATTCCTTCGATGCGATGACGACGGAACGGCCCTATCAAAAAACCAAAACGTTCGAGGAGGGTATTGACGAACTTCGCCGCTGCGCCGGGACGCAATTCGATCCTGATCTTGTTGAACTGTTCATCCAGTACATCCTGGACAAGATCGCGGGACAGCAGCAGCCCGCTGCAGGTCTGGAAACCAATTAGCATAATGGACGGACAATCGGTCTCTGCAGCCTGATTCTCCCTGATTTGATGTTTGATATGCCTTGAAAAATGGTAAAAGGTAGTATCCCAACAAATAATGAGGTGAGTTTCATGGCTGATCGCAAAAAGGAGCTTCCGCTTGATCACGGTCCGGGCCATAAGGATCATCCCGAGCAATATCCGACGGAAGAGGAAAGCTTGTTCGACAAGTTCGAAAGCGAGCGTCATGTCGACCCGATTCCGATGGAGGATGCTGCAATGGAGCGGCGGGAGGAGAAACAGCGGGACGGCACCTCCAAGGATCAATCCTCCAGTCCAGGCAAGTATCACAGCGGCTTTTAGGCGGTAAACGAACCTTCCATCCTCCCCCTCCCTCCCTTAACATGCGGGCTCCGTTCTGACGGAGCCTTTTTATTTCCGCCTTTTTTCTTTAATATAGAGGAGGATAGATTATTGGCAAACGCCCTAGAGATTATAAAAGAGTGGAGTTGGACCTGTTGTTTTCCATCTGGACATTGAACCGCCTGCAGCGGAGGATGCTGCTGTCACTGATCGGAGCCGTTCTGGCCCTTTCATGCCTGCTGGTGATAGCCGGCGGCCACGAAGCCTCTCAAGGCATTACGGCCGTCATCGAACAGAAATATATCGAAAGCGCGGCCATGATCAGCGATCCGGGGCCAGCCCCCGAAGAGGCTTCGGGCGTCATGCCCGGCGTACCGCTTATGATGTCAGGACTGATCGGGCTGCTCGGAAGCATGGATGCGGCGCTGATCATTTATCAGCTTCTCCAGTGCATCTTCCATGCGTTCTCTGTCTATCTGGTGTTCGTACTGTCACGGTATATGTTTAATCCGCGGATCGCTTTTCTGTGCTGCTTCATCTATGCCCTATTCTGGCCGGCCTACGGGGCCGTACGGCTGATCCTGCCGGATACGACGATGCAGATGCTGATGCTGCTTCTCGTCTGCGCCGTCATCGGTGCGCTCGAGCTGAAGCAGGCCGGCTGGTATGCCGCTGCCGGGGCCCTTACGGCGATAATGGCCTGCTACAATCTCCAAGCGCTGCTGTATCCGCTCTTATTCATTCCGTTCTGGATCAAATACCGCAGCCCGGCCAGCATCATTGCCGGCGGAACCCTGCTCATTATGGCCGGTTATTTGCTGATCCTGTCGCCGTGGTGGCTTAACATCCCCCTCTTCAATCGGCTGGCGACATACCTGCCGGGCCCTTGGAATCTGGTCTCCCTATGGCTGGACTCCAGATACATCGAGGGCAACCCGCTGGTGCATCTGTACCGGAGCATATTCGAAGGCCGCACCTCCAAATATGCCGCCGCACTCGGCAACGAAGAGGCACGCAGGGTCGTGCAGTCCGCCCTTGACGCAGTCCGGCTGGTGCTTCTCTACGCCGGGGTCAGCGGCGTAATCTGGTCGGTATGGAAATACCGGCTGAAGCGGCAGCTTCCCGTGCTGCTCACGCTGCTGTACTTCATTACGGCGGAGTGGCTTGTCCCAAGCCTCGACGGCACCGGCTTCCCGTATGCGGTGTTCCTGCTGCTGTATGTCGGTTTTCTGGCGGACAAAGCCATTATATACGCGCATAAGACCCGCCTGCTGCGGTCGTAAAACAGACGCCGGATGCCGGATGGTCCGCCAGGCTCGTTCCCCGCCCGCCTTCCTGCAGGGATGGATCTATATATTTCAAATTCAGCCTGAATGCACAGAGGATGATCGGCAAGTGCATTCAGGCTTTTTTATGTGCAGGGCCGCAATTCCTCTTACATTTTCTTCTAAAAGCGTCATTTTCTCGATAACTTTTTGTCCGCTTTGAACGTCTATTAAGATAAAGGCAATTTGACGAATACCCGTCAAAGAGGATGGTCTACTATGAAATTACAACGAACATCCATGATGCTCCTCGGCATTGCTGCTGCCTGCGTGCTTATCGTCAGCCTGATTCTTTACTTTGGCGATCGCCCGAATCCTGCAGAGCTGCGAGGACGTGAAACTGTGGATACTGCTTCCGGACAGCCGCTGGTTCAGATCGGGCCCGTTTACATTACGGAGGCTGATCTCACCCGATATAAAGAGCATTTACAGCTTACTTCGGCAACCCCGGCTGATGACCCCACGCTTGTGAAAGAGCTTGTCATCGACCAGCTGATGCTGCATTTGGCGGATGAACAAGGGCTGACCGCAACCCGTGAGGAAGGGATTCGGGAGGCTGAGCGGATGCGGAAGACATTACAGGAGCAGCCCGCCGAAGTGCAGAAGCAGCATGCTGCATTTATCGATGAGCTGAAGGTTAGCGAGGAAACCTACTGGGAGGATTACGCTGCCCCGGTGTATCAGGAGCAATTATCCAGAGAGAAATTGGTGAGCTCGCTTGTCGCCAAGCAGAAGGAGGACGGACGGGACGTGGTTGCCACCGGACATGCGCTTCGAAACGAGCTGCTGGAAGCCGCCTTGAAGGATGGTACGGTGAAAGTGCTGGATCCGGACATGCAGTGGTAACACCTATCATTTGGCGGAGAACGCCCTACCCTTACTGCAGTTCGTTTTCCGAAGCCAACTGCTCCATCCGCTGCTTTCTCTCCCGCTCTTCTCTCGCTTTGCGATCCCGCTCCATTGCTTCCGCGATATAATCGCGAGGCTTAAGCTTGCCATTCATATTCAACAGTATGGCAATAATGACTAGCTGCAGAATGACGATAATAGCCAGCACAGCACCACCCCCTAACGATAAAGTATGGTTCACCCAAAGCTGCCCCTAATATATAAAACACCTTGGTCTTACGGTTGGTTTGACGCTTTGCCAGATTTCCGCGAATCCGGTAAACTGGATAGGCATGTTTTTTAACTCCGATTGCCTGAATCGGACCCCAAATATCGGATGACGAAATGATTGGTGAAGCTTATGACAACCTCAACCGTTAGCATACCTTTTTATAAACGCCCGTTCGGCACGAACCGCTTGGATGTTCCCTTGGCAAAGCTGGCCTCCTTGGAAAACAGCCGGGATCTGGTGGCCCACGATGCGCCGGACGCGGCTTTTTTTCGCGGATTGGAATCGCAGGGCCTGTATTTAAACCGCGCCCAAATCCAAGCCGTACGGCATACGCAGGGCCCGCTGCTTACCCTTGCCGGAGCAGGCTCCGGCAAGACGTCCGTGCTGGTCAGCCGCACCGGCTACCTGATCGCCTGCCGCAGGGCCGACCCGTCCTCCATCCTGCTCGTTACGTTCTCATCCAAGGCCGCGGCCGAGATGAAGGAGCGCATCATGGCCCTTCCCGGGCTCAGAGCCGGAGAAGCGGCCAAAGTGACGGCAAGAACGTTCCACTCCTTTTTCCTGTACCTGCTCCGAACGCGAGGATATCGTCAGGAAATTTTGGGAAACGCCAGGCATCAGCAATTCATCATCAAGCGCATACTCCGGGAAATGGGACTGCAGGACCGCTACGAGGCAGAAACGCTGCTCTCGCTATGGTCCGCTTACCGGATGAACATGACCGGAATGAATGAGCTGCCCGGCAGCACGCCGGCGGAAGTGGAGCAGCGGGAAATCTTCGCCCGTTACGAGGAGTGGAAGGTGGCGCACGACCAGATGGATTTTGACGATATCCTGGTACTGTCGCATCGCCTGCTTACAACCGAGCCGGCATTGCTGGCATCGCTGCAAAGACGCTACCGGTATGTCATGGTCGATGAATTTCAAGACACCGGGCTGCTCCCGTACGAGCTTCTGAAGCTAATCGTCGCCCCGCATCGCAACCTCATGGTGGTCGGCGATGATGATCAGACAATCTACGGCTTCAACGGTGCCCGAAACGAATTTATTCTCGAATTCGACCAAACGTACCCCGATGCCAAAATCATCACCCTGGACATCAATTACCGCTCCCTCTCCTCGATCGTCGGGCTCGGCAACGAAATTATCCGGGTCAACCAGCGGCGCCGTCCCAAGCTGCTGCGATCCACCCGCAAGAGCGGCAGCGTGCCGCTGTACTTGCGACCCGGCGACCCTGATCAGGAAGCAGAGCTGCTGCTGAACCATATTACGGAAGAGGTCCGGGAGCGCGGCAGGTCCTATCGGGACTATGCGGTCTTATATCGGACCGCCAGCAACAGCAGAGCCATTTTCGAACAGCTTGTGATGCGGGATATTCCGTTCATTCATTATGAAAATGGCGAGCTGTTCTACGAGCAATGGGTCGTGAAGCCGGTAATGGACCATCTGCGCCTGTCGCTGGACCGCCGCAATTTTCATGCTATGGAGGGAGTGCTCCATACCTTGTATGTGAACCGGGACAAAGGCATGGCCTTTATCCGGGAGAAGGATGCGCCCCGTCCCAAAAAGGGACCTCTTGCCCACCTGCTGAGCTATCCCGGCCTGAAAGACTTTCAGGTCGAGCAAATCCGGGAACGCTCCAAGCTGATTAAAGGGCTGCAGGCCATGGAGCCGGTATCGGCCATTCAAGAGATCCGGCGGCGCTTCTATGACAAGTTCCTGGAGGCGGATGAGCGGCAGGAGCTGACGCTGCATAAGGAGCTGATTCAGGAAGGGCTTGATGAGCTGGAGGCCTCAGCCAAGCGGTTCAAAGAGGTTTCCGAGTTCGTCGGATTCGTGGACCGTCTCATTGACATCCATCGGGAGATGGCGGCAATGAAGCGGGACGAGGAAGCGGATGCGATCCGGCTGATGACGATTCATAAATCGAAGGGGCTTGAATTCCCTTCGGTTTGCCTGATCGGGGCAAGCGAAGGCATTCTGCCCCATTCCTCTTCGCTCCTCGCCGAGCATTTGGACGATCACCACCCGTTGTCGGACAAGGAAGACAAAGCATTGGATGCGCTGGAGGAGGAGCGCCGGCTGGCATACGTTGCGATCACCAGAGCCCGGGATGAGCTCATCATAAGCTCGCCGGCTTACTATCGCGGGCGTAAAACCGACGTGTCCCGCTTCTTCCGGGACGTCTTCCTTACCGAGGAGCAGCGCGAACAAGCGCGCGGAAAAGCCTCGGAAGCGGCCGCCCCCCGGAGAACCCGCGGGATCGGCTTAGAGACAGCCCGCAGGCCGGTCGCTTCGGGACGGCCCGGGTCATCGCGAACGGCTGGCGGCGCCAGCTCCGCCGGAGCATCACGGGAGCGGAAGCCGATTACGGTAACCGTTCCCGTCACGGGTAGCCCTGAGCGCCGAGAGCCCAAGCCGCCCGTTGAAATGGAAACCGTCAACGTATGGCTGTGCACGGGAGCGGGCTGCAAGGGCTGGCAGCGGATCCAGCCTGCCGGGCAAGCTCCTGTCCGCGGCTCCCGGGGTTCTGAGGGCAAGGCGTGCCCGCTATGCCAAGCGCCGATGAAGCAGGGCCGCAAGGAGGTGCCTGTCCAGAAGCGGGCGCGACGGTCGTAATTGCGAGCATCACGGCGGCGAATCGAACCTAGGAAGCCGTAAGGGGCAATGTGCCCACCCCCGAAAAAGTCCTGACGCCATTTGCATTCGATCCATCCCTATATTCAAAGGAGAGCCAAAAGAGCCTCCTCTCTCGCATGCTGGGATACGAGAGAGGAGGCTCTTTGGTTTGATTATCCGGCATATTCATGCCCTCATGTCCGTGACGCCTTAGATCATTTATAATCGCAGCACATGTTCGCTTCCCCCTGCTTACGGACGGGGCGCCGACGTGGAATCGCGCTCAATCAGCGTCGTAGGAAGCAGAAGCTCCATGTACGGGGCTTCCGGCTGCTCCATCCGCCAGAACAGCTGCCGGATCGCGGTCTGGCCGAACAGCGCTAGATCGACGGCCATTGTGGTCGTCTTCGGCGTAGCGAGCCTGGACAGCTGCCCGTTATCGAAGCTGACGATGGATATATCCGCCGGAACCTGATACCCCATGTTCTGAACGGTCGAATTCACGATGAAGCCGAGACCGTCATTGACGCAGAACCAAGCGGTCGGCTGTTCCCCCATCGCCCGGATTCGCTTCTCCATGAACTCCGGGTCCTCCAGTGCGTCCGAAACGACCCATTCCGGGTTCACGGCCAGCCCCAGCTCATGGTGGGCAAGATGAAAGCCCTCCAGCCGCTCGTAATAACTCGGCGAAAAGGAGGTGTTCCCGATAAAGCCCATTCGGGAATGCCCCAGCTCACACAGGTACTTCACGGCCCGGTATGCACTGAAGCGGTTGTTGGTCAAAATGGCGTCCGCATGCACGTCGGGATGATGATGATCGATCAGCACCGTAGGAATGCCGGTGTCCACCAGCTTATTCATATAGTCGGTGCTCAAGTGGGAGAGGATGAGGATCCCGTCGACTTCCCGCTGTTCAATGAAGGCCGGCAGCGTCTCCTCGTCCATCATTTGCTGGGATATCGATTGAATCTGCAAGCTTTTGCCCCTCTTCTGCACCTCCTTCTCGATCGTCAAGTAGATTTCCCCGAAGAAACCTCTCATGGAAAAGGCAAAGTCCGTCGCAACAAGCGCAATGCTGCCGGTTCCTCCCGCCTGTTCCGCCTGATCGGCGCTCCGCTTCCGGTTCCCCGTGTATACGTAACCCAGCTCATCCGCCGTCCGGAAAATCAGCTTGCGCGTTTCCTCGCTTACGCCCGCCTTGCCGGACAGGGCCTGGGAAACCGAATTCTTCGAGATGTTCAACCGGTCTGCGATATCCTGCATCGTAATTTTTGGCTTCGTCAAGGATAACGTTCCTTTCTCTTACATGAAGAATAATAGTAGCATCGCATCGAAATATTGGATTCTCATCATACTATACCGAAAACCGATAGAGATTTGAAAGATTCTCCATAAACATTACAGTTAATATTGTAACGTTATTAGTTTATATTGTAAATTTATAGTCATTCTACACCTTTCGTCACCCAATAGACGAAATCCGATAATTTTCATAATCATAGCGTTGACAAACTGGGTTTGTATCCATAATAATGTGGTTATAGCGCTTACAGTCAAGTCATTTATTGGATTTTGTAACGTTACAATTAGAATTACATGCAATTCCCCGTTTAAAAGTCATACGTAATTAGGAGGATGCGTCAACATGAGGAAAAAGAGAATCGCCATGCTTCTCGCCTTGACGCTGGTATGCGGCACTATGCTCACCGCTTGCGGAGGCGGCGGGAAAGCTGCTGACGGGACGACCACCGTAGAGTTCTGGGCCGCACCGAACCCGCCGCAGCAGGCCTTCTGGCAGGAGATGGCCAAGGAATACGAGAGCGTTACGCCGGGCGTGAAGATCAACGTCAGCCCGATCAAGGAATCGCCAAGCTCGGAAGCCAGCATCCAGGCAGCCATCGCAGGCGGCAATGCGCCGACGGTAGCCGAAAACATCAATCGCGGCTTCGCGGCCCAGCTGTCGAACAGCAAAGCGCTCATTCCTCTTGACGAGCTGCCCCAATTCCAAGAGATCGTCAGCTCCCGCAACATGAAGGGGACGATCAAGCCATGGGTATTCGCCGACGGTCACCAGTACGTGCTGCCGATCTATTCCAATCCGATGCTGATCGGATGGCGCACCGACCTGCTCCGCGAAATCGGCTACAACGAGCCGCCCCGTACGTACGGCGAGATTTTGGATGCCACGAGCAAGCTGAAGGAGAAGCATCCGGATAAATTCATGTGGACGAAAGGCGCCGACCTGGCGGATCCGACCGCATGGAAGCGCTGGTTCGACTTCTTCCTGCTGTACAATGCGGCCTCGGACGGCAACAAGTTCGTCGAGGGAACCAGCCTGGTTGCGGATGACAAAGCCGGCGTCGAAGTGCTGAGCTTCGTCGATAAGCTTCGCCAAGCGGGCGGCATTCTGTCCCAGAACGCAACGGACCCGTTCGAGACCGGAGCCGGCGTATTCACCGATATCGGCCCTTGGACCTTCGATATGTGGAAGACGAAGTATCCGGAGCTTAAGTACGGCGAGAATTATGAATTGACGCTGCCTCCTGTTCCGGAGGGCATGGACCCTGCGGATGCGAAGACTTATGCGGACGCCAAGGGCCTCGTCATCTTCCGGGGCGCACCGGAAGCATCCCGGCAGGCAGCCGCCGAGTTCCTGAAATGGGTGTATTCCAAGGAAGAGCATGACGTGAAATGGTTCGAGCAGACCAATCTGCCGCCAGCACGCGATGATTTGACGGAGCTGGAAGGCTTCAAGCAGATCCTCGCGGAGAAGCCGGAGCTTGCTCCTTACGCCGAAGCGGTGTCCAAGGGCGTGCCGGCAATGGACAATCCGAAGTTTAACGAGATTCAGACGCTGATCGGCCAAGAGGCCTTCAATAAAATCATCCGCGGTGAAATCGATCCGCAGACCGGGTGGGATAACATGAAGAAAGCGATTGAAGGTGAGCTTCAATCATGATCGATAAGCGAAATGATAAATTGGGCTGGATATTCTCCAGCCCCTACCTTATTTTCGGACTGGTGTTCTTCCTGGGGCCGCTCGTGTGGTCCCTCTACCTGTCCTTCACGGATTGGGATCTCATTGCCCCGGAATATGATTATGTAGGGCTAGACAACTTCCTGAAAGCCATGGCAACGCCTGGGGTACAGGCGGCCTTCTGGGTGACCTACAAATTCATGATCATCTTCGTTCCACTGGTCACGGCCATGTCGCTGGCCGTCGCCGTCGTCATCCAAGGCTTGCCCCGGTTCAAAAGCGTATACCTGATCGGGTTCTTCCTGCCGTATCTGTCCTCGGGGGTCGTCGCATCGCTGATCGTGCAAGGCTTCCTGTCCTACAACAGTCCGGTCAACGAATTTCTGAGAGGGACATTCGGCATTCAGATCGACTGGCTCGGCTCCCCTCTCTCGGCGCTGTTTATCGTCGGTTTGATTTTGGCCTGGAAATTTACGGGCTACTATGCGCTGATCCTGACTTCGGGACTGGAGAGCATCGATAAGGAAGTCTATGAGGCCGCGGCCATTGACGGCGTCACGGACCGGCAACGCTTTTGGAAAATTACGCTGCCGCTCCTGTATCCTGCCCTCTATACGACGCTTATTCTCTCGTTTGGCGTTACCTTCGGCATCTTCACGGAAGTGTACCAGCTAACGGGCGGCGGTCCGAACTTCGCGACGAACACCTGGCAGATGGAAATTTTCAATCAAGCCTTTACGAATCTGCAAGCGGGATATGCTTCGGCGATCGCCATTCTGGCATCTCTGGTAACGTTCATCTCCATCTTCGCAATTCGCAAAGTGCTGGAAATGTGGGGGAAACGCAATGGTTGGGTCTAATAAAAACAACAAGCGGCGTCTTGCGGTCCGTTATGTCTTGGCAACCCTGCTGCTCCTGGTCATGGTCTATCCGTATCTGTACATGGTGCTCAATTCGTTTGCCGATTGGTCGCAGGTGGACCGGCAGCTGGTTCCGAGCAAATATTCGCTTCAATCCTATGAATGGCTGCTGACCGGCGGCGAGGTCGGCATTGCCCGGCCGTGGACGAACGCATTCCTGAACAGCGTTATCGTGTCCATCGCCTCCACCTTCCTGATGATGCTCTTCGGGATCATGGTGGCTTATGCCCTGTCCAAGATGAAGTTCCGGGGCCGGGACACCGTGAACAACTTCGTGCTCTTTCATATGTTCTTCCCGGCCATCATCCTGCTGATCCCCAACTTTCTGATTATTCAGAAGCTGGGGCTGTACGACACGTATTGGGCGATGATCATACCGAAGGCGGTCAGCCTGTGGGCCATCTTCATGTACACGAATTTCTTCAAGGCGATCCCTGACGCGTTCATCGAGGCAGCCAAGCTGGACGGCGCTTCAGACTTTAAAATTTTGTATAAAATTATGGTACCGATGTCCAAATCCATTACCGCGGTCATCTTCCTGTTCCTGCTGATGGAACGGTGGACGGAGCTGCTCTGGGATATGATCGTGGCGCGCAGCGACGACATGCTGACGCTGAACGTGCTCCTGTCCCAGATGTTCGGGCCGTACGGCAGCTATCCCGGCCCGCTGTATGCGGCATCCGTGCTGCTCACGGTGCCGATCATCATCCTGTTCATCATGTTCGGCAAGAAGTTCAAGGAAGGCATGCAGTTCAGCCTGAAATAAGGCCACTTGCTGAGGCCGGGCCCATCATTTACGTTTACTGACCCAAGGAGGCATACTGGATTGACTATGAACCGTTCAACCATAAAAACATGCGAGATTCTGCTTCGCGAATACCAGAATAAGCCGAGAGCCGTCAATAACCCGGTGAAGCTGTCATTCACCGGCGTCGGCGGCAAGGATGTGTATAACATCACGGCGCCGTTCACGCTTGGCGGGAAGACCATCCTCGCCGGCCGGGTGGAATCCCGGGACAGCGAGCGTTCGGAAATCCGCTTCTTTACCGAGCGCCCGGACAGCAGCTGGGCGCCTCTAAGCGGCGCTCCCGTCTTTACCCTGCAGGATCCGTTCTTCACCTTCATTCAAGGGGAGCTGATCCTCGGCGGGGTCGAGGTCTTCCCGCACCCCCACAAGGCGGATGCCCCGCTGTGGCGGACGGTATTGTACAAGGGAAAAACGCTCCATGAGCTGACCCCGTTCTTCACGGGCCCCGACGCCATGAAGGATCTGCGCATCGCCGAGCTGCCGGGCGGGGAGATCGCGGTCTTTACCCGGCCGCAAGGAGCGAAGGGCGGCCGGGGCAAAATCGGGTACGCCGTCGCCTCCTCGCTGCGCGACCTGACCATAGAGCTGGTCAACGAGGCACCGCTGCTTGCGGATCAGTTCATTGACGCGGAATGGGGAGGTGCCAACGAGCTGCACCTGCTCAAGAACGGCCGGATCGGCGTGCTCGGACACGTCGCCTGCTTCGATGACGCCGGGGACCGGCACTACTACCCGATGGTGTTCGCGCTCGACCCGGCTACGGGTGAGCATTCCGACATGGCCCTAATCGCAGTCCGGGCCGATTTCCTGCCGGGCGAAGCCAAGCGTCCCGATCTCGCCGATGTCGTGTTTAGCGGCGGGCTCATGCGCAAGCCCGACGGAACGGCAGACCTCTACGCGGGAATCAGCGATGCCGAGGCGCAGCGAATCACCATGCCCGATCCTTTTCTGCGATTTGAGTCCTGATGCCGCTGCTTGTTACTTGTTATTTTGATTGCTGAGCTTGATGATCGTTCTCCAATGATCATTGCACGATGATCGTATGCTTGATGATCATTGCGGATCGATGCTTAAACCTGGAAGTTATTCAGCTTCTTAATTATAAATCTGCTTAATGATTGGGGTTGCAGCTATGAAAATATATCGATACGAGGAGAACCCTCTGATCACACCGGCCGACGTAAAGCCGTACCACGAGGGCTTTGAGGTCATCGGCGCCTTCAATGCGGGCGTTGCCGAATATAACGGCGAAGTGCTGCTGCTGCTGCGCGTTGCGGAGCGGCCGGTGAGCAGCGATCCGCGCATCGTGAAGGCCCCCGTATTCAACGCCCGAACCCGGGATCTCGATATCCTGGAATTCCGTACGGACGATGAACGCTATGATTTCTCCGATCCCCGCGTCATCCGCAACGTCCGTCAAAGCGCATCCTTCGAATATTTGACCTCCCTGTCCTATATTCGACTGGCGCGGAGCAAGGACGGCCATCGCTTTACGATCGAGGATCAGCCCCTGGTGTACCCGGCCCAATGCTTAGAGACGTTCGGCATCGAGGATCCGCGGGTTACGCAGATTGGGGACACCTACTATATATACTTCTCCGCCGTCTCCCCTGTCGGGATCGGAGAATCGATGGTGTCCACCAAGGACTTTGTCACCTTCACCCATCACGGCATGATTTTCGGGCCGGACAACAAGGATGTGCTGATCTTCCCTGAGAAGATCGGCGGCAAATACTATGCGCTTCATCGTCCGACCACCAAAAGCACCGGCAATCCGGAAATGTGGATCGCTGAATCCGACAATCTTGTGTATTGGGGCAACCACAAGCATCTTGCCGGACTCCGCGAAGGCATGTGGGACAGCGGCCGCATCGGCGGCGGGGCCGTACCCATCCGTACGGAGAAGGGCTGGCTCGAGCTCTACCACGGCGCCACCAAGGAACACCGTTATTGCATGGGTGCGCTGCTGCTGGATCTGAACGACCCGTCGAAAGTGATTGCCCGCTCGAGCCGGCCGATTATGGAGCCTGAAGCAGACTATGAGAAGAACGGATTTTTCGGCGATGTTGTGTTCTCCTGCGGCGCCCTTGTCCACGGTGACGTTGTGAAGATGTATTACGGCGTTGCCGATACGTCGATGGCTTGCGCCGAGCTGAGCCTTAGCGAGATTTTGGACAGCCTTGCCTATGAGTAATGCGCCCGCTCATGAGTAACTCGCCGGACGACTGATGCGCATGAAGCCGGGACCCGCTGAATCTGGGGTCTCGGCTATTTTTCCCGGGATAAACCCTCTCCATAGAACCGGCAGATCCACCCGAAAAAAAGATTATGGAAGCGCATTCGAATTGCGTTACAATAGAAGGCAAACGATGTCCATTTTCACGTTCCAGGTGCGCATGCAAGCCGTTACTCTTGAAATGCTCCCTGGATCCCTAAGGAGGAATAGGCGCATGATTCAAGGCATTGCCCATTTGGCTTTCGATGTGGCCGACATGGAGAAATCCCTGCACTTCTACTGCGGCATTCTCGGATTCACCCGCGCGTTCGATATTCCGGACGATCAGGGCCGGCCATGGATTGAGTACATTAAGGTCAGGGACGGACAATTCATCGAATTGTTTTACGGCGGCCGGAACAAGCCGGAGCACGTGCAGCAGCCGATCGGCTTCTCGCATCTCTGCCTGGAGGTCCGCGATATCCATGAGATCGCCGGGCATCTCCGCAAGCATGGCGTCCCCCTCGACGTGGAGCCTGTGCAGGGCAAGGATCACAACTGGCAGTGCTGGGCCAAGGACCCTGACGGGAACCGGATCGAATTCATGCAGCTGGATCCGAAATCGCCTCAGATGAACTGCTAATGGATTTTTTACAGAAGGGCACTCATTCCTTGAGCCGGCTTAGAGACGTACCGTCCTAGCGGTTGGCCTAAACATCCGGAAGCATCGGCTCGGCCAGGGCTGTTCCGCGGGGCGCGCTCCCTGCTGAGCAGCTCTTTTTTTCTCCGCAAAAACCGGGCTGTTCCCCTCTCTCCTAACCTCTTGCCAACTTCTGTTAATCCGGCTACAATAGAACCACCGTATTATTCAAATTTGAATAATATGAATCGATTTGCATATGAAAAAAGGAGCATACATATCATGAATGCACAGCAAAGCAACATCAAGCTCGTTGTGGCCGGGCTGCTGCTCGGGATCTTCATGGCCGCAATCGATAATACGATTGTCGCCACGGCGTTATCCACCATCATTCGCGATCTGCAAGGCTTCGATCAAGTGGTGTGGGTAACCTCGGTGTATATGGTTGCCGTCATGGCCGGTACGCCGATCTTCGGCAAGCTGTCCGACATGTATGGACGCAAGCGGTTTTTCATCTTCGGGCTTGTCGTCTTCCTTATCGGATCCGCCTTATGCGGAATGGCCGGAAGCATGACCCAGCTCATTATTTACCGGGCCATTCAGGGCATTGGGGGCGGCGCCCTCATGCCGATCGCCTTTACGATCGTGTTCGACCTGTTCCCGCCGGAGAAACGGGGAAAAATGACGGGCCTGCTCGGCGCCGTCTTCGGGACCTCGAGCATCATGGGGCCTCTTCTTGGTGCCTTCATCACCGACAGCATTGGCTGGGAATGGATTTTCTATGTCAACGTTCCGATCGGGATCGTAGCCTTCATCTTCATTATGACGGCATACAAGGAATCCCCTTCGCACACCAAACAGAAGATTGACTGGACGGGAGCGGCTACGCTTGTCGGCGCCATCATCTGCCTTATGTTCGGCCTGGAGCTCGGCGGCCAGACCTATCCTTGGGACTCCCCGCAAATTCTGGGACTGTTCGCAGGCTTCCTCGTCCTGTTCATCGTGTTTCTGTTTGCGGAGACCCGCGCAGCCGAGCCGATTATCTCGTTCCAGATGTTCCGCAAGCGCCTGTTCGCTTCAAGCAATCTCGTCGCCCTGTTCTATGGCGCCACCTTTATCGTGGCGACCATTTACATCCCGATCTTCGTCAGCGGCGTATACGGCGGCAGCGCCACCAATTCCGGGCTGATCCTGATGCCGATGATGCTCGGCAGCGTAGTCGGGAGCCAGCTGGGCGGCATGCTGACAACCCGTGCCGCATTCCGGAACATTATGATTCTGTCCGCGGTATGCTTTATTGCAGGAATCTTCTGCCTCAGCACCATCAGTTCGGAAACCCCGCGTTATTTGCTGACGGTC
The DNA here is from genome assembly GCF_002741055.1 of Paenibacillus ihbetae. Lineage (NCBI taxonomy): Bacteria > Bacillati > Bacillota > Bacilli > Caryophanales > Paenibacillaceae > Paenibacillus > Paenibacillus ihbetae. The sequence goes on from NZ_CP016809.1 coordinate 2,664,147, forward strand.
TATATGGTGCTGACAGGCTTTGGCGTCGGATTCTCCTTCTCCGTGCTCAGTATGGCCTCCATCCATAACTTTGACGCACGGAAGCGGGGCGCCGCCACGTCAACGAACTCCTTCCTCCGCTCCTTCGGGATGACGGTCGGAATTACGATATTCGGCATCATACAGCGCAACGGCCTGAATAACCGCCTCGCCGATTTGGGCGGAAACGCCCCTGCGGGCGCCGACCTCAGCGCCGATGCCATCCTGTCGCCTGAGGTGATGAGCCAAATGCCTCCTCAGGTGCGGGAGCAGATTATCGGCTCGCTGGCGGATTCCGTTGCACGTACCTTTATGTGGGCCCTGGTGCCGGCTGTACTTGCTCTTGTCTTCGTGCTCATGATGGGCAAAGAGCGGGTTATCGTTCCCGGCAAGCAGACCAACAATGCGTAAGAGGGCATAGCCTATGTCGATGAAGCTGGCGATTCTCGGGCTGCTGCTGGAGGGCGACTACCACCCGTACGAAATTCGCAGCATCATGAAGGACCGCGGCATGGACCAATACACCAAACTCCAATTGGGCTCCCTATATTATGCCGTGGACCGGCTGGCCGAGGAGGGCTATATCGAAGCGGTAGAAACGATTCAGAGCGACAACCGGCCCGACAAAACCATTTACCGGATCACGGATGCCGGCCGCAAGCATTTTGAGCTGCTGCTGCTGAAGAAGTTCAGGGATATCGAGCCGGTGCACCATCCGCTCTATATCGCGCTGCCCTTCTCCCGACATGCGGATCCCGAAGCCCTCGGCCCGATCCTTCAGACCCGGATTCGCGATGCCGAGCACCGCGTCAATCAGGCGTATCAATTGTATGTGGAGCACCGCGGCTTCGTTCCCCGAAGCACGCAGCATCTGATGGTCGGAATGTATGAGCATGCGAAGACCGATCTCAACTGGCTGAAGCGACTATATGCGGATGTGATCGATGGACGGCTCGGCATTAAGGGAGATCCGCTGCCGCTCGATGAGGATGAACGCTGATCGGACATTGAACGGATGTTGAAAATGAAAAAGAGCGAGGCCGCCTGTAGGGGCGCCTCGCTCTTTTTGTGTATTGTCAGATTTAGAACAGGAACTCGTCCGGATTGGATCCAAAGCGCTTGTTCTCGTTCAAGCCGTCGATAGCTGCCATATCCTCGGCGGACAGCTCGAAATCGAAGATGTTCGCATTCTCGCGGATACGATGCTCTTTGATTGACTTCGGAATGACGATCACGCCGTTCTGAATATCCCAGCGCAGAATGACCTGTGCCGTCGTCTTGCCGTATTTCTCGGCGATCTGCGCCAGTACCGGATGATCCAGATTGCCCTGCATCAGCGGGCTCCAGGCTTCGAGCACGATGTTGTTCTCGCGCGCATAGGCAAGCAGCTCCTTCTGGGAGAGCAGCGGATGCAGCTCGACCTGATTCACGACCGGAACGACGCCCGTTTCCTCGATAATATGCTCCAGATGGCGGATTTGGAAGTTGCTCACACCGATCGAGCGGACAAGCCCCTCTTTTTGCAGGTGAATAAGTGCCTTCCATGTCTCCAGATACTTATCTCTACCCGGCCAGTGAACCAGGTACAAATCCACGACTTCCAGACCCAGCTTCTTACGGCTCGTTTCAAAAGCCTGCAGCGTCTTCTCGTAGCCCTGATCGTCGTTCCACACCTTGGTTGTAATGAACAGCTCGTCCCGAGAAACTCCGGATTCGCGAATGGCTTGCCCTACACCCTCTTCATTGCCGTAGATCGCAGCTGTATCGATCATGCGGTATCCCGCGGCAATGGCGGATTTTACGGACTGAATAACCTCTTCGCCTTCTTTGGTCTTCCATACGCCGAGGCCCAGCCAAGGCATCTTGACGCCGTCATTCAAAGTAGGTCCATCGGTAAAAACTTGATTGGCCATTCTGAAATCCCTCCTGATTATGTAATGTCATGCGGTTAACGCCGCTTTCTCCAGTATATCAAATTCCAAGTATCCCGCTCAACGTTAGTCGTTACCCGCCGTCCATAGCGATTTCTAAACTTGCTTTAAACGGGATTTAAACTTGGACATGTACAATGGAGGCAAGCTTACAACACAGGAGGATTGCCGGATGGAGAAAGTAACGCTGGTCATTGCGCTCGCCGCACTTGCGGTAGCCGCGATTCTTTTTATAGGCAACATTTGGAACAACGGGATTGCATCCGCCTTTTCCATGAATTCCCGCGCGAAAAAGTACGCCGTTGTGTCATTAATCATCTACGCCGCTTCCATCAGCTGCTTCGTGCTTCTCAGGAATATCTAACGCGGGTAGGTCTTGGAGCTAAAACGCGAAAAGGGCTGATCTCAAGGCAAATAGAAACAGTGCCCCAAAGACCAGCCCCCGCTTTTGGGTTAACAAGCGGTCCGAACCGTCAGTCAATATTTACGCTTGAAAATGCCGAAGGTCAGCAGACCGCAAGCAGCCATGAACAGATACGGACCTGCCGCTGCGCCCCGAATCGTTTCCCCGAAGAATTCGATCGTCTTGGACGACACGTACATGATGGTGAACACCACGGCCAGCAGCGCAAAGCCGTATGCGATAATCTTGTTCATCCGCTTGCCGCGTACCACCTTCACGAACGGATAGATATAACACACGATAAAAAACACCCCGCCCTGAAGAAACCCGTTCTCCGCAGCGATTCCGATATCCAGCCAGTTGAAGAAGAAAGAGGCCAGCGCGAGGCAGGTGGCGATAAAAATGATTTTGCCGCCCAGATCCCATTCCATAAAACGAAGCTTCATTCCATTACACTCCCCTAGCCCGTGTCCATCGCCGCCAAGGGGCGGGATGAACCGTGGACTTCAACAAAGTCAGGGATAATTATACCGGATTTTGTCCGGGGGCGGTAGAGAAACTACGCGTCCTGAGAACCGTTCAGCCACACGGTTTTATCGGCTGCCGGCTGGCGCTTGCCTTGCTTCGGCTCCATATCCTGATATCCGATATACAGGAAGCCGAGCATCTTGCCATTCGAGCCCAATCCGAACGCCTCATTCATAAGGGCGTGGAAGCATGGCTCTCCTGTTCTCCATACAGCACCGAGTCCAAGGCCATGGATCTCGAGGAGCATGTTCTGGATGGCGGCGAATACCGCGCCGTACTCCTCAATCTCAATCACTTTAGGATCCGTGGAGGGCTCGACAGCTACCCCGATCACGACCGGGGCACGGTATGCCTTCGCGCGTCCCGACTCACGGGCGGCGGCAATCCCTTCTTCGCTGGTGTCTCCTGCACCTGCAGCTTGAATGTCGCCGAGAGCGTTACCGAGTACATCCCGGCCCTCCCCCTGCATCACAAAAAATCGCCAAGGCTCCGTCAATTTATGGTTCGGCGCCCAGGTACCCGCTTCAATAATTCGCTCCAACAGCTCCTGCGGCACGGCATCAGGCTTTACTTTGCCGATACTGCGGCGCGTGCGGATCGCTTCACTTACGTTCATATCCTGCATCCTCCTAAGCATATTATCGATATTAGGCCTTCCTATGCCTTCGCATAAGCCAGCAGATTCATTTCTCTTTCAGAATCCGGCTTTCACCAATGCCTAATTGAGAGTCTATCTCAATTATACCAAAAAGAGAAGAGGCTCACGAATTGCCCGGGACGCTCCCGAGACGCATCCGGGTCAGGGCCGGAATGCGCAGGTATAACGAGGGTAAATTGACCGTCTGATAATTAATAGGGTGAATTCATCTTTAGCAGGAATCAGCATCCACTTCATTTTTGTCATATATTCCTGATATCTTCGGTTTTAGATGAAAAATACCAGGCTAATTCTCTCGATTTTCATCTAGTAATCCATGCCATTATCTGGGATAATGAGCATTAATATATACTAGAATTGGAGGATGATTTATGACTGCAAAGAGACGGATGACCCCTGAGGATCTGTACCGGATGAGCTGGGTGAACGACCCGGTCGTATCACCTGCCAGCGGCGCTATTGCTTATGTACATAAGACCGTTAATGAGAAAAAGGACGGCTACCGCTCCCACATCCGGCTGTTCCCGGCCGGGGCGGATCAGGATATTCCGTTCACCGCGGGCGAAGCGGATGGCGCCCCGGCTTGGTCGCCGGACGGTCAACAGCTGGCTTTCCTGCGCAAGAAGGACCACAAGCCTCAAGTATGGACGATGCCGGCAAGCGGCGGCGAAGCTCGCCCTGTTACCGATTTGAAATATGGCGTCAGCGCCTTTAAGTGGTCGCCGGACAGCAAGATGCTGCTTGTGCGAAGTGAAGTGGCGGATGCCGCGCAAGAGAGCGGAGATGAAGAAGCGCAGGAGCAAGGCGGGAAGGATAAGCTGCCGGAAGAGAAAATCTACAACCGCATCCGATATAAAGCCGATGGCGCGGGGTTGTGGAACGGACGCCGGTCTCATCTGCACGTCGCGGATCTTGCGGCCGGAGAAACCAAGCAGCTGACGGATGGCGAGTTCGATGTGCAGTCCTTTGCCTGGTCGCCGGACGGCACACGTATCGCTTATAGTGCCAGCACCGCTTCCGAAGACGATCCCGATCCGGACTTCCGTCTGACGAACGATGTGTTCGTAACCGAGGCGTCCGGCTCCAACGCCCGCCAAATTACGGATGGATCGCTATCCATCGGAACGATCGCTTTCACGCCGGACGGCCGTCACGTTCTCCTGCTCGCCAGCGATCTGTCCTGCGGATTCGCCACCCTCTCCAAGATTCATCTGGTTCCGTTAGCGGGTGGAGAATCCCGTATGCTCTTCCCGGACATGGATGTCCAGCTTGGCCATGCCGCTGTCAGCGATATGCGTACCGGGGCGGGCACGCCGCCGCTGTTCAGCAGAGACGGCCAATCGGTATATCTCCAGCTCAGCCAGGACGGCGGCGTGCACATCGGCCGCTTTGCACTGGACGGCTCCTCCTACGAGCTGGTCGTATCCGGGGAACGCGAGGTTTATCAATTCGCCCTGACTCCGGAGGAGAACATCGTATTCGCCGCAGCCGATTCCCTGCAGCCCGGCGATTTGTTCCTCTACTCGTCAGACAACGGCAGGGAGAAGCGGCTTACGGAGTGCAACAAGGAGCTGTGGGATGAGCTTGACCTCAGCAAGCCGGAGGCATTCACGTTCCGCACCTCCGACGGCTGGTCGATCCAAGGCTGGATCATGAAGCCGGTTGATTTCCAGGAAGGCTCGAAGGTTCCGGCGGTGCTTGAAATTCATGGCGGACCGCAGGCAATGTACGCGCACACGTTCATGCATGAATTCCAGCTGCTGGCGGCTGCCGGTTATGCGGTATTCTACACTAATCCGCGCGGCGGACATGGTTACGGGCAGGTTCACGTTAACACCGTCCGGGGAGATTATGGCGGCCGCGACTACCAGGACCTCATGGAAGCCGTGGATTATGTCCTGGATACCTATGATTACGTGGACGGCTCCCGCCTTGGCGTAACCGGCGGCAGCTACGGCGGCTTCATGACCAACTGGATCGTCGGCCATACCGACCGGTTCCAGGCAGCGGTCACGCAGCGCTCGATCTCGAACTGGATCTCCTTCTACGGCGTCAGCGATATCGGGTATACATTCACGCATGACCAGATCTGGGGCAACCCGTGGGACGATCTGGAGAAGCTGTGGAAGCATTCCCCGCTCGCCTACGTGAAGAACGTGAATACCCCGCTCTTGATTCTGCATGGGGAGCAGGACCTTCGCTGTCCGATCGAGCAGGGCGAGCAGCTGTTTATCGCCTTGAAGAAGCTCGGCAGAAAGACGCAGCTCATCCGTTTCCCTGGCGCAGACCATAATCTGTCCCGGAGCGGCCATCCGCATCTGCGGGTAAGACGCTTGAGCCATATCGTTCGCTGGTTTGAGGAGCATATCGAGCGTTAAGATCGATATCATCGGCTGCTTCGCCCCTAACTTCACAATGCCCCTTGCAATGTTCATTGGAATGCATCGCTTGCTAATGAACATTTCAGGGGCGTTTTTTTGTGTTCAAACAAAAAAAGTCCGCCAGGGCATCCCTGGCGGCAAGTGTATAAAATGGTGGAAGGAACTTCATAAGTTCAGTAGGATGACCGAGCCAACAGACAACAACGCGTTTACACTTCAGGCGTACCGTACGTTTCGAACCAGCCCTTGATCGTATTGAAATCGTCGGTAAAGGACAGGGAGAGCAGCAGCAGGATCCGCGCTTGCTGCGGGCTTAAATTGTCGCCCGAAATAATGCCTTCTCCCCCGCCGTAGACGCTTCCCGAACCGGTGCGGGTGGTCGTTACGAAAACAACGCCTTTCTCAATCGCCTCCTTTCGTGCGGCGCTCATCTCACGGGAGATGCCGCCGGCTCCGGTGCCCGCCGTGACGATGCCTTTCGTGCCGTCGGCGACAAAGCCCTTAATCGCGCCTCCCCCAGCTTGCTGGTAAGAAACCGCGATCTCCACCTTAGCGAGATCGACTTTCGAAATTTTGCTCAGATCGAACACCGGCTTGCCCTCGCCATCCGCCTTCGTTGCCCGAAGCGGTGCGCGGTAAATGCGGATATTCTCCTCATCAATGTAACCGACGGCCCCGAGCATCGGCGTCTCGAACGTGTCCGTACGATAGTCGTTGGTTTTCGTGACGCCGCGGGCCAGATGTATCGTGTCGTTGAGCATCAGCACCGTCCCGAACGAGGCGGTGCGCCCGCTGCCCGCCAGCTTGATGGCATTGTACAGGTTGGCCTGGGCATCGGAACCGATCACCGTCCACGGCCTCATCGCCCCTGTAATGACGACCGGCTTGTCGCTCTGCACGGTCAGATCAAGGAAATACGCGATTTCCTCCATCGTGTCCGTCCCGGTGGTTACCACCACGCTGTCATACGTCTCAAGCGCTTTGTCCACCGTCAGCGACAGGTCGTATAAGTCTTCCATCGTATAGGCGCTGGAGCCGGAGTTGCCGAACTGGAGCGCCGTCACATCGGCAACTTTATCCTTGTTCGGCAGCTCGCCGACCATATCCTCAATCGCCAACGTTCCTGCTCTGTAGGACTGGAAGCTGGTCGCATCCGTCGACTGCCCGGCAATCGTGCCGCCTGTTCCAATGACGAGCACATTCGGACGCGTCGACTGTTTAGAAGCCTCGGACAACGGCGGAACCGTCGTATTCCGTCCCGGCGCCGCAGCTGTCGATGCGGGTGCAGGCGTACTAACCGTCCCTTTGACCTCCGTTACCGTCTGGGCATATGCCGCATAGCTGCCGACCGGGGTTAACGAAATGACTAGTGCGGTTAAAGCTGCCGTGCTCCAGACGGCTATAGGGTGATTGGTTCTGGACTTCATGATCGCACGCTCCTCTGATGTCATATTCTCTAACTCAATACTATGTATTTATTGAGTTCATTCTATTTTATGTTAGTTAATATCACAAATAATAAATTCCTTCAATTAAGCGATTACATCTAATTAAATCATTGTTTATCACCCTTTAATCGGCTTTTATCTTTAATTTTCGATTTGTGAACACCATGTTTACGACTGCATAAGTTCACCTTGCATGTCACTATATATAACATTAATGACGTATGTTATTTTCACAGCATAAAAAAGCTCGCCACTAGGCGAGCCGTTTTTATATGCTTGTTTGAATTTTCAAATTCTGTACATTGTACATCACTCGTTCTGTTGGCCCCGTATCTTATTCACCTTAACCCCCGCCGCCCATTGTCCCGTTTAGATCAATCTCAATCTCTACCGGCAGGCTCCTCAACGGCACCGTCTTCCGTTACCCGATACTCCATAATCTCCCCGTCCGTCATGTAGTACAGCGAGGCAGACTGCACGGTCCTATCCTCCCCGAATGTCACAAAGAGCTGTTCCTTCATGCTGCCGTTCGACAAGCCTTGGACATCGACCGATACGGCCTTCTCCGGGTACTGGTAGCCCTCCTTGGCGAAGTCGTACTGCCATGTTGCGGTGCCGCCGGCTTTGCCCGTCGTCTTGGGCTCCCCGAGCCGCGCCCGGATGTCGTCCATCGTCTTGCCGACGAACGGAAAATCCTTTAACGAAGCGTCGGGAGCGCTCTCAACCGGAGCCTGCGATCCGCCATCGCCGCCTGCTGCCTTCGCCTTATCATTCCGATCCGGGGAGCTCCCGGCCGAGGCTGACGAGTCTCCCGGCTCTGGTCCTTCCGCGGCCGGCTCCTCTCCCTTTCCCGTTCCTTCTGCTGCCAGCCCGGTTTCCTTCGCCTCATCCCTTGCCGGCTCGGCTTGCTCCTCGCCAGCTTTCTCTGTCTCTTCAGCAGACGGCATCGACAGCTCCAAGCCTTGGGTTCCGGCGGTGTCCTCTGCACCTGCCGTCTCCTTCACCTGCTCGGGAGCGCCGCCGCTGCAGCCTCCCAATACCAACACTGCCAACGCGGCAGCCAGCACCAAGCTGATATTTCTCATCTCTTTATTCTCCTTCTCCCGCCTGTTTTTCACCGGCATTCGTCGTAATGTGGAACTCCTTCATCATATTGTGGAAACGCGCCCCGTAGCCTTCAGCCGCTTCAAGGAAATACTGCTGCTTCACCACAAAGCTTCCGCCCTGTCCGTTATCGAAAATATAGTAGCGCACGATCGGATCATTCCATTCCTTGCCGCCCGTCCCGCCGACCGCCCGGACTTCGAAGCCGTTAACCGGCTCCTGAATGGCTTCCGCCTCTACCTTCGGCTGATCCGACAGCTCGGCTTCCAGCCGTTCGGATACCGCCTTTGGCGCTTCCTGGTCCTGCGAAATCTCCATGTACACTTCCGGATAGCGGTCATCCTCCGGCTTATGGACGGGCTCAATCCGGTCCACGCCTTCGCCCTGAATCATTTTGAACCGGCTTTCGTCAATATAGATGACGTAATCGGCGCTCTCATGCAGGGAATCCACGCTCGTCTCCGGCGAGCCTTCCAGCTCCTGCTCCACCGTCTTCTGGGGAGCGAACCACTCCTTCACCTGGTCGATAAATGCCTGCACCGGCGGTGTTTGGACGCTCAAGGCCAGCACAATGACCGCCGCTGCAGCCGTTCCGACCATCCAGCCGGCCGTCTTTCTACCCGGGCGGCGCGCCTTCGTCTTCCGCGGGGCGAACGGCACCGCGGCCGGCTCCGAAGACTGCGATGCGCGCTCGCTGTGAATCCGCTCCCTAATCGACGCCCATATCTCATCCTGCTGCTTCATCGCGTCCTCCGTCCCTTTTTCCAGGCCGTCCTTCAACTGTTTCTCCCATGGCTCACGTCCCATGCTGACTCCCTCCTTGTCTCTGCAGCATCCATTCCTTCAGCTTCTTCCGCGCCTTGAACAACCTTGATTTCACCGTATTGACGTTCAGCTCCATCATGTCCGCGATATCCTTCTCCGCCAGATCATTCAAGTATTTCAGCACGATGGGAATCCGGTGCTCGTCATCCAGCCGCTGTACCATCTCATAAACTTCGCCGTGCCTGTCAAACTCGTAGGTGTCCGTCTCAGCCGGCAGATCCTTCTCCTCGGAAATTTCCGAAGGCACCATCTTCGCATGCTTCTTCAAGTAACGGTTGCATTCGTTATAAAGAATCCGGTGAAACCAAGGGTCGAACGGTCTGCTCAGATCATACGTCCCCAAATTGCGGTATACCCGGATAAAGGTCTCCTGGACGACATCCGCGGCGCTCGCCGCGCTGCCGGTAATCGCCGTTGCCGTTCGGATCGCCCGATCCGCATACAGCCGGTATAGCTGTTCAAACAGCTCGTCACTATATTCCTGTTGTAATCGTTGTATCAGGTCGTGTACCAACCGCGCCTGCCTCCTTTCCAATTGGCCAATCACTTAAGATACCCCGGCATGGCTGCGAAAAGTTTTCGATTTATTATTTTTTCTCATGACAAAAAAAGGATACCATGCTGCAGTGCAGTCACAGTACCCTTTTCGTGTTTGTTATTTCGCTTCCGTCTTCAAGTCGTCCAGCATTTTATCGTTAAAGCCGAACATCCAGGTCAGCACGAAGGTAATCGCCATCGCCGTCAGGTTGCACAAAATGTAGAGCGGCAGCTGGCTGTTCAGATACAGGAGCGTACCCGGAATAACCGTAATCGCCATGCCGGTTGCCTTCAAGTGAAAGATCGAAGCCATGAAGCCTCCGATGCCCCCGCCGATCAGACCCATGATAAAAGGCTTCACATATCGCAGGTTCACCCCGAATATGGCCGGCTCCGAAATGCCGAGAAATGCCGAGAACGAAGATGGCAGGGAAAGTGCCTTCAGCTTCTTGTTCTTCGTCTTCATGCCGACGGCAAGGCAGGCTGCGCCTTGAGCCGCCATCGCGCTGGTAACGATCGCGTTGAACGGATTGCTTCCCGTCTGCTCCAGCAGCTGGATTTCCAGGAAGTTAAAGATGTGATGAACCCCCGTCACGACGATGATCTGATTGAAGAAGCCGATCAACAGTCCGGCGATGCCAAATGGAAGATCCAGCAGATACGTGACCGCGCTCAGGATGACGTCTTCAAGCGAGTGGAAGATCGGGCCGATCGCAAACAGGCCCAGAACGATCATCACCAGCAGCGTGACGAATGGCGTTACGATCAGATCGATCGCTTCAGGAATGCGCTTTCGCAGGAAACGCTCGAACTTCGCTCCGAGCAGCCCCATGAAGAATGCCGGCAGCACCGACCCCTGATAACCGACTACCGGGATAAAACCAAACATAATAAGGGCTTCCTCGGACCCGTTAGCCACACTGTAAGCATTAGGCAGAGCCGGGTTGACGAGCATCAATCCCAGCACGATACCGAGCACCGGGCTTCCGCCGAATACTCTGAAGGTCGACCAGGCGACAAGGGCAGGCAAAAACGCAAACGCCGTATCGGTCAGCACCTGGGTGAACATCAGGAAATTAGCCGAAATATCGTCCGGCGCCATCCCGAACCAGGCAAGCACCGTCTCTTGGGTCAAGAGGCCCCGCAGCCCCATGAACAGTCCCGTAGCGACCAATACCGGGATGATCGGAACGAATACGTCGCCAAATGTGCGGATCGCGCGCTGAAGCGCATTGCCCGATTTTTTCGCTTCGGATTTCAGCTCTTCTTTGCTTGTGCTCTCCAAACCAAGGTTCTCAACTTCTTCAAAGATTTGGTTGACGGTACCGGTGCCGAAGATGATCTGATACTGGCCGGAGTTGAAAAACGCACCTTTCACCTTGTCGATATTCTCGACCTTCTTCTGGTCGATCTTCTGCTGATCATGAACCATAATGCGAAGCCGGGTGGCGCAATGGGCAAAGGAAGCGATGTTCTCCCTGCCGCCGATGGCTTCAACGACCTGCTTAGCAATCTCGCGGTTATTAGCTGCCATGCTCATTCATTCCCTTCCATATCATTTACGGCATGCGCCAAATCCCATTTGGCTACCTTCAAGCCGGCACTGCCGTTATTGGCGAAAAACCGAATGCCCGTGCTGTCCGGGTGTGGAAAAATACGACTAGTAAACACTTCTTCCCCGTCATTGATAAAGCACTCCACCGAGGAAGTGTCCACAAACAAATGGAGCTTGAGGGACTTCGTCTGCACTCTGCATGACCGGGTCGAGCCGTACTTGCTGTCGATCCTCTCGCCGGCCTCCGAGCGATCAAGCGTCAGGATTTGCCGCTCGAAGTCATAATGAATGACGGTACGCTCCGTTTCACCGGCCCGAAATTCGATGCCTACGGATTCGGCGTTCACATCGGCAAACTCGCAGATCAGCTCGAATGCGGTTCCGCTCACACCTGCATATGACTTTTTCTCATTCGTTAAAGTGTCCTGTACCTCGCGGCGCTCTCTTCTCAGCTTCTCCAGCTCCCGCACAGGCTGCTGCACCAGCTTGCCGTCCCGAAGCTCCAGTGTCCTCGGCAGCGTCAGACAGTGCGCCCAGCCGTGCGAATCCGTCGGGTAGCCGATCTCCGCCTGCCCCATCCAGGCGACCAAGATCCGGCGCCCCTGATCATCCTCCATCGTCTGCGGCGCATAGAAATCAAAGCCTCTGTCCAGCTCATGAAAGGCGCCGTGTTCAAAATCCAGCGTCTCCCGGTTCAGCGGCTTGCCGACCAGGTAACCGGATTGGTAAACATTCCGGAAGCGATCCCCATCAGGCTCTATCCCTTGGGGGCAGAAGAGAAGAACTCCCTGGCCATCCATCTCAAAATAATCGGGGCATTCCCACATGTAGCCAAAATGCTTCAGCCCGGTCTTGATCTCCCCGGCGAAGCGCCAATCGAGCAAATCCGGAGACTCATACATGACGGCGGTCCCGGTGGCGTCCTCCCTCTGGGCGCCGATGACGCAGCGGTACAGATCGGGATCCTTCCACACCTTCGGATCGCGAAAATGCTCGGTATAACCTTCAGGCACATGATCGATGAGAGGCTCCGGAAGCTTGGTGACAGCTCCCGCTGCATCCATGACGGCCATGCACTGGAAGGAGCGTCTGTTCCAGTCCCGATCCCTGGTATTTCCCGTGTACATCAGGTGCAGCTTATCGTCCTTCACGATGCCGCTCCCCGAGTAGGCTCCATACCAATCATGGGGATCCTGCGGCTCGATCGCGATTCCGGCATTGCGCCAAAAGACCAGATCCTTCGATGCCGTGTGGTACCAATATTTGAGCCCGTGGTAAGTTCCGAGCGGAAACCACTGATAGAACAGGTGATACTCTCCTGCAAAATAAGCAAACCCGTTCGGATCGTTCAAAAGGCCGGTGATCGGCTGAATGTGATACGTCTGCCTCCAGCCGCTATCCTCCACCTTCTTCCTCAAGGCGGACATTTCTTCGGGAGAAGCCTGTTCCAGGCGGCGGTATTTCTGTTCTCTGTTCATATCCTTCTCCTTACTGGTCTGTTCTTAACAACATCACAACAGCGACATTGTAGTGGAACCGGTTCCAACATGAGGTAAAAATAATGGACGCAGTTCCAAAGTGCTTCAACACTTTGGAACCGGTTCCGATGCTTTGAGTATAATCGATTCTATTCGATATTGTCAACGCTTTCGCGCTCGATAAATTCATAATCCAGTACCGTCAGGGTGTCGACGGATTCCTCTTGAACAAGCTTCATGACTTGACGCGCCGCCAGTCGCCCTGCAGCTGCATAGCCGTATTTAACCGTCGTAAGGCCGGGATGAATCACTTCGGTCACATCGTAGCCCCCAAAGCCGGTAACCGAAATATCCTCCGGAATCCGGATTCCCCGCATATGCGCCGCCTTCATCACTCCAAGCGCAATATTGTCCGTTGCGCATACGATGGCCGTTGGACGCCGGTCCCGGTTATCCAGGATAAGGGAAGCGGCTTCTACCGCTGCCGACATCCTAAACCCGCTCTCATAAAAATCGGCCGAGGCGCCGGCCTGCTCCTTCAGCGCTTGCTGGAACCCATGCTTGCGCCGCACTCCAACAGCCACGTCCATCTCGGTTACCCCCAAATAAGCGATATCCCGGTGTCCCTTGGCTAAAATATATCGGCCGATATCATACCCCGCCGTGTAATCGTCATAAATAATGCTGTGGACATCCTCATGCTGCTGACCGAGAAAAATGACCGGGATCCCGATTTCGTCGATCGCCGTCAGATGGGATTCCGTGATCTGCGTAGCGAACAAGACAATTCCCGATATTTTTTGCCTTGCCAGGTCATACAGGGCCTCGATCTCCCGCGATAGATTCTGGCTTGTGTTGATAATCAGCAGCTGGTAGCCGTTCTCCCTCAGCTCCTCATCCATGCCGGTCACCGTCTGTGATGCGGCGAAGGAATCCAGCCGGGGTACGATCGCGCCGATCATGCTTGTCTTCTTGGCCTTCAAGCTTTGGGCGAAGGAGTTTGGAATGTAGCCCGTTTCCTTGATGACATGCTCGATTTTCCGCCGGGTAGCCTCGCTGACGGAACCGCCGTTCAGGTAACGGGACACCGTGCTTTTGGCCACGCCTGCGATTTTGGCGATATCTGAAATGGTAGTGTTCATTCTTGTCCTCCACCCATGACGTCAACGGCCTGTCCCGCCCCGAGAATGGTTGCGATATGTCTGCACACAGTACTCTCTCCTTCATCCTCTGTTTCCCCTAAATATAACATGCAGGCAGGGATGCGGGAAACTAAGGGGGCTGGTAGTGAACAACTTAGCTGTTGACAGGGGTACATTGAATTCCTAACTTCAAAACCAAATTTCTTGAGGATCTCTCATTACTGCTACCCTCTCCCCCTCCCCCATTTTCCTACTTTGTATCTGTTCTTTCCAAGAATTATTCGAATGATGTTCACGTTCTATCAGATTTTTTACTCCAAGGATGTAACATTTATCAATTTCAAACTGTTATGTAAGTTAAATGCAAAAAGAGGTACTGCTATGCTGCTGTACCTTTCTAGGTAATAATAGCATCCGGTTATTACCCAGATACCGCCAAAACAGATACTGATCAGGGTCTACCTCATCTTAAAAACGGAATATTAAATAGGAGGCAGCTATGTGTTATTTTATGCATATTGTAGTAGATCGTAATATCCCGGATTCTATTATCGGGGAATTCATCGACATGAATATCTATATTAGGGACATAACAAAGGGTGTGGAGCATAAACATCCAGAGAAGTACTATTATGATATTACCAACCAATGCTCCTGCGATTTTGTCTCTTCTGACCCCAAAAGAAATCAGGCTAAAGAAATAAAAGAGTTATTTCAAGCATTACATTTATGTACGGATATTACCTTCTGCATTATCTTAGATAACAATAAATATACCAACTTACAATTGGAAATACAGGACATTATCTCTTCACTACCAAATGAAGAATTGGATTATAACACTTTTATGGATTTATATCCTGACCAATTGGAAAAGGATAGAGTTTATCTAATTCGTTGAAACGATGGTTTATGCAGATACGAAGATTTAAATTGTATAAAAGAAAAAGCCCGCCTGATGCAATCGCCTCTCGAAAAAGAGAGTGTCCCAAAGTCTTCACGATGACTTTGGGACACATTTTGGGCCAAACCCCACCAATTAAAACAAAGCGCAGTCTTGCTTTCGTTTTAACATACAATCCATGTTCCACATTGTTGCATTTATTACACCTACACTCCGGCAGCTGCCACCGATTCCCCCGGCATTTTCACGGAATCCGCAGGTGCCTGCGATTCCGCCTTGCGCAGACACTTCTGTCCCCGCCATCGGAAATAGGATAAGACGCCCCGCAAGTATTCGTCGGCAATCATGCAGGAGTAGATGCCGATGAGCCCCCATCCCATATAGATCCCCAGCACGTAGGACAGGACCGTCGCCACGATCCACATCGAGCCGAGGGAGATATACATCGTAAACCGCGTATCCCCCACTGCATTGAGCGAGTTGCCCAGCGCCATATTGAGCATTTTACCTGGCTGAAGGATCAGGTTCATGCCGAGCAGCGACGCGCCGATCGCAATGATCGTCTTGTCATCGGTAAACAGCCCGAGCAGCTGCTTACCGAATATATATAGCACGAATGCATTTACGATCACGTAAATCGCGCCGATGCCGAGCGCACGATATGCGCTCCGGTACGCTTCCCGGGTTCGGCCGGCCCCGTACAAATGCGCGATCTGGATCTGGGCCGCCATCGCAATGGAGGAGCCGAGCAGGAAGCAGAACGATTCCAGCGTATTCATGTACGTACGCGCTGCCAGCTCCGCTGCCCCTAGCTGCGCGATGAACGAGTAGATGACCAGCTGCGAGAATACCCAGCAGGACATATTGATGCCGAGCGGCCAGCCGATCTTCAAAATTTCGCCGAACAGCGGACGGTCAAACACCCGGAACTCCTTCCACTTGATCTTGTATTCGAACGCGCGCAGGAACATGTACAGCAGCATCAGCACCGCGAGCAGCCGGCTGGCCACCGTAGAAATCGCCACCCCGGTCAAGCCCCACTGCGGGAAGCCGAAGGCGCCGAAAATAAAGCCATAGTTCATGATGACATGGATGACGTTCATGCCGATCGCCACGTACATCGGCCCGCGGGTATTGCCCGTGTTGCGAATGACGGTGCTCATCGTTGCCATCATGGCGATCAGCACCATCCCCCCGCCGACAATCGAGATATAGGTGCCGGCAAGCGGCAGCAGCCGGTCCGGCAGCTGGAGCATGGAAGCAATCGCCTCAGGCATGGCGAACAGAATCACGCTGCACGCCAGGCCGATCAGGGTCGTGACGCTCACCGCCATGATGCCGATCGTCCGGGCATCGCCCGTTTTGTACGAGCCGATCTTCTGCGCGATCAGAATCCCCGCCCCGCTCGCCACCGTCATGAACAGCGTCGTCATCGCCTGGAACAGCTGGTTCGAGAAGCCGACCACCGCCACCGCGTCATCGGAAATGCGGCTGACCATCAATGTATCCACCGCTCCCAGCAAAAACTGCAGGAACAGCTCTATAAATATGGGCCATGCCAGAACCCATAGCGTAAATTTTTTTGTATCTTTATCCAACATTCCAACCTCCACCCATGATGTAAGGGTTACACGCCAAATTCGCTTCAAACGGCGATAACCTTTTCAAATTATAGATGGTATACTAGGGTTATAATATCAGTATCCGAACGTAAATTATAAAAAATCCAACCTCACTCATCACGAAAGGGCTTTCTTTATGACGATCCTGAATTTTACCGTTCCGCCGCTGCCGGTCTATATTCATAGCGGACTCACCCGTGCCCCCGTGAATGGAGGGCATCCGAACCGTAAAAACATCGGCATCTTCGACCTGCTTGTCGTCGTCAAGGGGCAGCTTGACGTGACCGAGAACGGCCATCCCTATGAAATCAGGCAGGGCATGTTCCTTATTCTGCGTCCCGACACCCACCACTTCGGTACAAGAGGCTGCACGGAGGAAACGGACTATTATTGGCTGCACTTTCAGTCGTCGGGGCCATGGAGCGCGGAGGAATCCGGCGATGCTTCGAGAAGAGAAGACATCGTGGAGCTGAAGGCGATGACACCGAACTATTTTTCCGTCAAAATCCCGCAATTCGGAAGCCTCCCGCAGCCGGAAAAGGCGGTGGAGCTGCTGGCCACGCTAAACGCCTTGGTCCAGCATGGGCAGCAGGCCAAATTCCTATGGCGGCAGCAGGTCGTCTTCCAGGAGCTGATCGAGCAGCTTGCCGCCGCCCTGGATGCGCCGATCTCCACGCCTTCCTCCGCCTGCGCCGATCGGGCCGCCGCCTATTTGCGAAAGCACTACAAGGAGGAGTTCAAAGTGCAGCAGCTAGGGGAGCGGATCAATTTCCATCCGGTGTATATCGCACGCTGCATGCAGAAGGAATACGGCTGCTCGCCCGTCGAATATTTGCAGCACTACCGGATCGAGCAGTCAAAGCTGCTGCTGCTTCAGACAGACCTGAGCATCAGCCGCATCGCGGAAGAGGTGGGGTTTAACCATGCGGCCTACTTCACCTCCTGCTTCACCAAGCAGGAAGGGATCTCGCCTCGAAAGTACAGGCAGCGTTTCTTTATGAGTTAATGTTATTTTGATTCCAGATAGGAAAATCACTTGCAATTACGCGGGAAGTCTTTATAATAAACAGTAGTTACATGATAATGATTATCATTACCGGACAAGTGAGAATTAGCTGAGAATGGACGCAGCGGCCGCCTGGCTGCTGTACTCGTGGCTGCAAGCAGTTCTATAGGGCAATAAGCGCGGAGGGCTCAGACAGACATCCGTGCGGGTCTGGAACATCCGCTGCAGGCAAAGCCACCTCCATGACCGTCATTTTTCTGCTTGAAAAGTTGAATTATAAAGGAGAGCCGATGGTCTTATGAAAACGACTTCCCGCCGTTGTTCACTGCAGATTGACGATTACCTGGATCTGCTGAATCTTGCCATCCAGCTTGGCGATGTGAAATGGCAGAGAGAAATTACCCGCAAGATGGAAATGACGCTGTCCTCTCTGGAAACGACCTCGAAATAATCACATCCATGCATTTCAAGGATTATGGCCACATGATCCCATATATACGAAAGACACCTGGACGTCTGTGCCCCGGAAAGTACCGTGGCCGTGAAGAGCGTTTAAGGTGTCTTTTTTTGACGTTAAATGACGAGATGCTTTGAATCCTCAGCATGGCTGGGGACGGAGCGACTCCACCTCTCTATCCCCGCCCCAGCTCCGCGTCAGTCTGCAGCTTCATGCGGTATTCATGCGGCGATATGCCTTCCAGCTCCTTGAACACGCGCGAGAATTGCTTCGTGTTCTCGAATCCGACCGCCTTGCCGATATCGGCCAGCTTCATCGCCCCGTCCTGAAGCAATGACTTGGCCCGCGAGATCCGCAGCTTCTTCAGGTAAGCGACAAAGTTTTCGCCCGTATGGGCTTTGAACGCCTCGCTGAAATACGAATAATTAAGCGACACGTGATTGCTGACCATCGCCATGTTCAGCGGTCGGTGGTAGTTCTCTTCCATATAAGCGATGGCTGCCTTCATCTCGGAATGCTCGCTATGAGCGGACCGGATGCCTTGAATATATTCGTTCACACTCAGCAGCAGATGCTCGAGACTGCGGTAATACGCATGAAAATGACGGTAATTATCCATCGTCCCTACCCTTCGGTAGAGCTTGAGCACCTCGACCATCGACTCCCCGTATACGCGGAACACCTCATCGAGCACCTGCTCATTGATCTGCTTGCCCACGCGCTCCAGATAAGCGATATCCACATGCGGCATATCCCCGATATGAAAAATATCCAGCAGCAGCGTCTTGATCTCCCGGTCGCGCCCGGTGCCCAGCATATTGCCGAGCTTGCGGATATCCTCCTCCGGCATCGGATAAGTGCGCAGCTCGCCGTTTATGTCCTCATGATTCATCAGCCTGATATTCGGTTGAATGAAGGTGTAGCTGAGCGCCAGGAGCGCCTGACTATAGCAGATCCGGACATCCTCGATCCGGGAGCCTTCCCGGCTGATGCCGACGAATAATCCGTCCATCTCCCGCTCCGCAAACTGCCGTGCCAGCTTCTCGAACTGTCCGTCCGGGCTGCCGACCAGCACGAGCCTCCCCCGGCCGTCCAAAAGGCTGGCGCTGATTCGCCCCTCGACGGATTCCATCATTTTCTCCACGAGCTGCTTCAGCTCATCCTTGTTCATCGTATTGCCGTCTTCGTACTTATATTTCATGACAGCCACCCGAAACGGCTTGACGTACGCTTCGAAGCCGATCGATTCGGCCGCTGCCGCCAAATCAATGCCGGTATCCTCCGGTTGCTCCAGCAGCTCCTTGAGACGGTGAGACTGCAGCTGCTGAAGATACACGTCGGTGGCGGCCATGCGGCTGTCCACTTCGGCCTGCCGAATCAGCGCTTCCTCCGTCTTGCGCAGCGCGGCGAAGAGCTCCTCGCGCCGGATCGGCTTCAGGAGGTATTCCTTCACCTGATACCGGATCGCAGCCTTCGCGTATTCGAAGTCCTCATAGCCGCTCAGGATCAGCACGACCGGCTTGGCTGCCCCCGTTCCTTCCAGCTCGGCCAGCGACTCGATTAGCCGGATGCCGTCCATGACCGGCATCCGGATGTCGGTTATCACGATGTCCGCCGGCTGGGCGCGAAGCAGCTGCAGCGCTTCCTCCCCTTGCGAAGCCATCCGGATATCGTACACCTCCGGGAACTCCCGCTCGATCATCATCTTCAATCCGAAGCGGATGTTCTTCTCGTCATCCACGATCAACAGATTTCTCATGTCCGCCTCCTCCTCCCGTTAACAACACCTTCGGAAACGTCATCGTCACCAGCGTAAACCCTCCTTCTTCGCTATTCACGTCCAAGCCGTATTCATTCCCGTAGAACAGCTTGATCCGCTGATGCACGTTCCGGAGCCCGATGCCTCCGGCCTGCTGCCCGCCTCGCCCGTAATCTCCGGACGGAAGATCCTCATCATGCACGGTGCGCAAAACTTCGCGCAGCCTGCCCAGACGGTAGGCTTCGATGCCAACCCCGTTATCCTTCACGTAAATCGTAATCCGGTCCTCCTCCCAGGCCACCACATCGATCTGGATCCGCTTCGCTTCGGCCGAGCCGTCCGGCCAACCGTGCTTCACCGCATTTTCCACGATCGGCTGCAGCGACATCTTCAGCACCTCCAGCTCCATGAATTCCGAAGGTATATTAAGCTCAAGCTCAATCGGCTCATCGTACCGGATATTCATAACGTCAATGTAATTGCGAATATGGCGGATTTCATCCCTCAGCTTGACGTATTCCCCCGACCATTTGAAATTGTAGCGCATCATGCCGCCCAGCGAGGTTAACGCATCCGAGATCGTGCGCTGTCCCTCGATTTCGGCCAGCATCTTGATGTTTTCGAGCGTGTTGTACAGGAAATGCGAGTCGATCTGGCTGTGCAGCGTTCGAAGCTCCGCTTCCTTCGTGACGGCTTGCTTCCGGATCCCTTGCGCAATCAGCTCATTAATCGTGCGGATCAGCTTATTGAAATGATGCGCAAGCTCGCCGACCTCGCCGCCGCCCCGGATATCGATACCGGAGGAAACCTCGCCCTTGCGCACCTTCTTCATCGTGTCGGTCAGGCGCCGCAAATTTTTCAAGATAATCGAGTTCAAATAATACGTGATCACCGACAGCAAAATGATCAGGATCACGTTCGCCGCTATGATCTGCCACTGCGCTTTGGATACATTGTTCAGCGCCCCCTCCAGGGAAACGACATTCAGCACATGCGCTTGCAGCCGCTCCACCGGCGCGGCGATAAGCAGGTAAGACGCCCCGTCCACGCTGAACCGGGAATGGACGATGCGGTCCGATTCCGGATCGGTCTCCTCCTGTAAGAGCTTCTTGAACTGGGTCTCTACCTCGTCCCGCAGCCCCTCTCGGCTGGACATGAAGGACTGCCTGCGATCCATGAAAAACTGGCCGTCCCGATCCACGATCACCATCTGCGAGCCGGTATCATGAATTCCCCCAAACGTCTTCGGCGCGAAATACTTAAGCAGCATATCGACCTGAATAAGCCCGTCCTCGGCACCGCTTCCGACCCGCCGGATCAGGGACACCTTCGGCTGCTCTTCGGGAACATCTGTCGCATAGCGCTGAAGAATATCCGGATCCCGGTGATTGAATACCCACAGCTCACTGACGCCCTGCGACTTCATCTGGGCGAACCAGGGCTCCGCGGCAATGCGGCTCTCTTTGAAGATAATCGGCCACATTTCCATGACATGCTCATTGCCGGTGAACAAGCGGAGGTGTGCAATGTTGGGGTTATTCGTCTGAATCCGCTGAATGTCCTTGGACGGCCCCCACGCCACCTCCATCAGCGCGGCCGAGCTGAGCTCCTCCTCGATCCGCAGGTAATCCTTGATGGACTGGTCGGAGATCGCAAGCTGCGCCGCCATCTCGATCGACTCGATCTGGCTCTGCATGTTCATCTTTTCGGTCTCCAGCAGGAACGTGTTTTGATTCAGCGCATCGCTGATATACGTATCCCGAATCTGCTGAAAAAAGTAGTTCGACACGATGATGCTCGGAATGAGCAAAATCAAAATATAGGCGGCCACCAGGCGGCTCTGCATGGACCTGCGCCCGACCCAGTAGGTAAAGGATGAAATTAGCTGCACCCATCGTTTTCTCATGACGGTCACTTCCTGTTTCGTTAACGTCCGCGCTTCCATCGTGAACTGACGCTCTTCCTGCCCCGACAAGCCGGATATGCTCCTATCATATCGCTTGACATGCCAAAAGGCACCCTATTTCGACATCAAAAGAAATAGGGTACCTTCGCATCTAATTTCCATTCACCTCAAGTGGGTTGCTTCCATTATTTCAGGAACTCCTCAAGCTTTTTCACATTCTCCTCGTATTCTTTCTGTCTGTATTCCTGCACTTTCGCAAATCCGAGCGACTCGCGTTTAGCCAAGTAATCGTTCCACACTTGGTCAAACTCCGCATCCGAGGAGGACAGCAGCAGCTTCGGCAGCGTCTTGCCCCATTCGGTCAGGACCTTGTCGTTAATAATCCCTTCCTCGGAGCTGCCGTCCGGATCAAGCTGATCAAATTGCGAGAAGCTGTGAGCCTTGCCGCGCGTCCAGTCTTCCATCTGCTTGAACGGCTCGACGGCCGGAGGGGCCCATGCCGGAGTCATGTTTGTGTCCATCATCATCCAGAAGGTGTGGGACGCGCCGTATTTTTTGTCAAACGCGCCGCGGTCGCTGTTCAGCAGCTCCACAACCTCAGGGAGGAACTGGTCCTTGCCGTCAATCGTATCCCAGGTAACGCCCTGCTTGCCGAGGTACAGGTCACGCTGTCCTTCTTCGGAGATCAGATAGCTCAGGAAGCGGATGGCGCGTGCTTTGTCCTTAACATCTTTGGAGATCAGCGTTAACGTCCAGCCGGAGATCGATGGTCCCGACAGCGTCGGCTGGTCCAGATTGGAGTTGGCCGGTCCGTCTACCGCGATATATACGGAGTTCGGATCGTTCGCGTAGAGCACGTTCTGCTGGTTAGCCATGTCGCTTCGCTGATACAGCATCGCGAAATAGCGGCCTTGGGCAATCTTCTCTTCCATTTGCGGACGCTTATCTACGAAGATATCCTTGGACAGCAGCCCTTTTTCATTCGCCTGGCGCAGCGTCTTCAGCCATTTCACGTATTCCGGATCGGTGGAGCGGTCATACAGCTTGCCGTCCTTCTCCAGCGGGATCGCCAGGAAGTTTTGGATATAGCTCTCGAGCGAATAGTTGCCCTTCTCGTGGAAGTCGTGCAGGCCAAGCGGAATCAGCGGCTGCCCGTTCACGTCCGGGAACATTTTCTTTGCATCTTCAAGCGCTTTCAAGAAACCTTCAGGCGTGCGCATATCCGGCTTGCCGAGCGCCTCGTACATATCCTTGCGCACGAGGAATGTCTGGTTGGACGTGATGTTGTCGCTGAACTTCTCGTAATCCTTCGGCGAAGAGGACGCGTTCGGATAGCCGTAGATGTTGCCGTCGTCCTTCGTATACCACGATACCTTTCCAGGATCGGTTACTTTAAAGAAATACGGATCGTATTGCTCCGCCAGCTCATTCAGCGGCAGGACGAGCTCGCCTTCGATCATTTTCTTAACCGCGTCGTTGTTCCAGTCCAGCGTGATGAAATCCGGAAGCGTGCCGGAGGCGATCATCGTGTTCATCTTCTCGGTCTCGTTGCCGGCAGGAACGATAAAGTTGATATTAACCCCGGTTTTCTCGGTTACGTATTGAGAGGTGATGTCTTCTCCCCATTTGTTCGGGAACCAGGCGAAGTTGATGTACCAGTCGAACGTGATCGGCGATGTGTCCACCTTCCAGCCCGGATCGTCCTGGGTCAGCTTCACTTCCTCTGCAGGGGGCGACTGCTCCCCTTCCTTCTCCGAGGCGTTTTTGTTATCGCCGCCGGACGAGCATGCTGTCGTAAAGGCCATGACCAGCGCGAACATCAACAGCAGAAGGCTCTTTGGCTTAAGCATCTTGCTCATGTGTTTTTCCCCTTTTCTTATTTAGAGATATGATTATATAGAACCCTTGCCAGGAGTGGCAAGAGAAACTACCCTTGCTACGGCAGTACATGCCAAGCGGTTGCCCCGTCGGCCATCCGGAAGCGCCGTCCGGCTGCATTCATGCCCTGGCGCTCCCGCGGCCGATGCCGGTTTATCCCTTGATCGAGCCGATCATCATCCCTTTGACGAAATAGCGCTGCAGGAACGGATAGACGAACACGATCGGAAGCGTCGTGACGACCATCGTCGCCATTTTGATCGACTGCGAGGTCACCGTCTTGGAGATGCCTCCCGGCACCTGGGCCATCATCTGGTTCGAACTGGACTGCGCGATGACCTTGTACAAGTAGGTCTGGATCGGCTGCAGATCCGTGTTGTTGATATAGATCACACCCGTGAAATAGTCGTTCCATTGGTAGACGCCGTGGAACAGGGCGATGGTGGCGATGACCGGCATCGAGACCGGCAGCACGACCCGCAGGAAGATCGACCAATCGTTCGCCCCGTCGATCTTCGCCGCTTCTTCCAGCCCGTCCGGAATTTCCCGGAAGAACGTCATGAAGATGATGAGGTCGAAGAAGCTGAACATGGCGGGAATGATGTAGACCAGGAAGCTGTCCAGCATGTTAAGGTCCTTGATCAGCAGGTACGTCGGAATCAATCCGCCGCCGAAAAACATCGTGACCGTGCCCAAGAAAATATATAGTTTCCCGCCGATCAGCCCCTTGCGGGAGAACGCATAAGCTACCATCGCCGTAAACAGAACGTGGACGAATACGCCGATCACCGTTTTGGCGACCGTAATGCCCATGGCCGTCATGATGCCGGAGCTTTGGAAGACCGCCTCGAAGTTTTGCAGGCTGAACTGCCGCGGCCACCAGTAGATCCCTCCGCGCATGGCGTCCTGCCCGTCGTTGAAGGCATTGACCAGCACGTACCAGATCGGGTAAATGGTCAGAAAGCATACGATCAGCATGCCGAAATTGTTGAACATGTCGAAGATGGCTTCGC
Source organism: Paenibacillus ihbetae (assembly GCF_002741055.1). NCBI lineage: Bacteria > Bacillati > Bacillota > Bacilli > Caryophanales > Paenibacillaceae > Paenibacillus > Paenibacillus ihbetae. The sequence goes on from NZ_CP016809.1 coordinate 2,688,700, forward strand.
CCTTTGTTTTGCGTTTAAACATCGTTTGCCGCTGCCTCCTTTCGTTAGAACAGGGATGTATCGTTCAGTTTTTTGGTAACCCGGTTGGCAATCAGCAGCAGGATGATCGCAATGATCGACTTGAACAGCGAAACGGCCTGGGCGTATGAATAGCGTCCGTTCTGCAAACCGGTATGGTAGACAAAGATGTCGATGACATTGCTCGCGCTTTCATTCAGCGTGTTGCGGAGCACCAGGATCTGGTCGAAGTTGGAATTCAGCACACCGCCGACGGCCAGAATGAACAGAATGGAGATGGTTGCTTTAATTCCCGGGAGCGTGATGTACCACATTTTCTGAAAGCGCCCCGCCCCGTCGATCGTGGCAGCCTCGTACATTTCCGGTGAGATGCTGGCGATGGCCGCCAGGTAGATGATCGCGGACCAGCCGAGCTCCTTCCAAATATCCGACGTAATAACGATGCCCCAGAAGTACTTCGGCTCGGCCAAATACGTAATAGGCTGATCGATCACGTTCAGGGAAAGCAGGATTTTGTTGATAATGCCGACATCCGCCAGCCAGGTCATCAGAATGCCGCCGAGGATAACCCAGGAGATGAAGTGCGGCAAATACGATATCGTCTGGATCGTCCGCTTGTAGCGAAACGACCGGATTTCATTCAGAAACAGCGCAAAAATGATCGGCAGCGGAAACCCGATGAACAGCTTCAGCAAGCTGATCCCGAGCGTGTTGCGCATGACGCTCGTGAAATCGTCGTTGGCGAAAAATTCCTTGTAATGCTCCAGTCCTACCCAAGGGGCCTCGCCAATGGACTTGACGATGTTGAATTCCTTAAAGGCGATGATGACGCCGTACATCGGGATATAGTTGAAAATGATCATCCAGATGACGCCGAGCAGCGCCATGATCTGCAGATGCCGCTGGCTGTAAAGCTTCTTGAGCCATCGGCTTCGGGCAAACTTCCTCCCGTCCTCAAGGGGCGGCGCAGGCGCCGTGCCCCCTCCGGTCTCTGCTGCAGGTTCGGCATGGGGTTGATTGCGCATGGTTATGACCTCCAGGTTGATGTCTCTCTATTTTTGTAAACCCTTTCAAATCCTTAGCTATATTGTAGTCCCACACGGCATCCTCTCGTAAGGTTTCAGATTTCGTATCGGGGTGCTCATTTTTCGGGTGATTTCGGGAATCCGCCTTGCTAGACTCACTCGGCATCCCGTGTCCGTAACGCCGACAAAAAAATTGCACACAAAAAAACATGAGCGGAAGCTGATGCTCGCTCCCGCTCATGTTCTCATTTTATATTAAGCTGCTATCTTTCGGTTACTCCGATTTCTCCTGCTCACGCTGCTCATGCTTGCTCTCATGCTCTTGCTGAAACTTCTCGCGCATCAGCTTCTGCATGATGAATTTCTCCTGATCATTGAGGCTTCCTTGGTTATCCTGAATGATCATGTTGTCGATGTTGCGCTTGAGTACCTCGCTATGCGTGTTCAATATGATTCACTCCTTTTAAATAATTACACCCCTGCAGATTTGCCTAAAAATCTGACAACCTATGACAGGGACATGTGTATTACCTAACCAAACTCCATCCGATGAATCAGTTTTGGCCGAATTTCCAGGTATCGGGGTATTCGTGAGCGAACCCCCCGAGCCCCCTTCTTCCGGCTCTATCTCTGGGTATTAGCTGCTGCTTCCGTTAATCTGGATTCCCTTGCTGAGCGATTTCTGCTGTTTGTTCGTATTGATGAGCTGGGGAAGCTTTCTCGTTTCCTTGACCATAGGGGAATGACACAAGTGGCACACAGGCTCCGTGTCGAACGCAAAATCGTCCCGCATCCACCCTTTGCAGTCTTCCTTCGTGCATGCCCACACTTCCGTAATTTCCTCAGGAATACTTTCCATCGAGTTTTTACGCGAATACATATAACGCTCCTCCTTGTGCTTGTCGTTAGAAATCGAAAAACAACCCTCCTGCAAACGTGAGCTCGGCTGCAGCCAGCCCAACTCCGCAGGGACCCCTGAACATCCTGCTTTGTTGAAAAACGAAAAGAGGACTGCCCTTAATGTGACACATTAAGGGCAGTCCTCGCTCGTACTTACAGTTTTACAACGTTCTCAGCTTGTGGTCCACGGTTGCCTTCAACGATGTTGAACTCAACGCGTTGGCCTTCGTCCAGCGTCTTGAAGCCATCGCCTTGGATCGCGCTGAAGTGAACGAATACATCGTTTCCGCCTTCAACTTCGATGAAACCGAAGCCCTTCTCAGCATTAAACCATTTAACAGTTCCTGTTTGCATGGGGGAATCCTCCTTGATTTATATTTATATGACCTTTTTTTCTTCGCAAGCGGAATAAAAAAATTCACATATTGCACAAGGTTATCTGAAATGACAACCCTCTACAATATGTGAATTCAGGTCGATTTCGATATTCATATCTTACCACATCTGCGCTTACATAGCAAATAATTTAAAAAAATAATCGTACACCATAATGAACCGGTGCGCAAGCCCGATCTGACGGGCAATCGCGGCGTTTTATCCGCGCTGAAGACCAAGCAGGCAGCCCCCCGGTTTAAAAATTAGGGGGACTTCCTGCAGCTGTGCATCTTCATCGAAGGCATCGCATTATTGCCGAAGCTCCAGCAGCGTCTCCCGCCATCTCTCCAGCACATCATTCGAGTTATGCAGCCGGATCGTAACGGCAGACAGAATATCCGCATATTTCGCCCGGTCTTCCCGAACCGCCACAACTTCGGCGCTGAATCGCTGCCGGGGATGGCGGGAGTCCTGCACATCCGGAAGTGCGCGAAGCGCAAGCCGGACATAGTGGGCCGCCCCCTCATGAATGGCCACCAATGTGGCTTGGCCGGAACGAAGAATATTGCCCGTCGTTACCGTGCCCGGCCACAGCGCAATCCGGATCGTGCTCCGGGTTAGCGCCAGCACTTCCCCGGCGCTGACCATGGCGGTATGCGGCCATAAATCCTCCGTTACGGTCAGCAGCATCATTGCGACATGCTGCTTCGATTCCAGCTCCCGGCCGTTCAGCCACTGGCATAAACCTTCCGAGATTAAAGCCCTCTGCGTCACAGCGGTTCTCTCCTTCCTTTCCTTAAGAAAACTCCACCCAATCCAGCTCGACCCTGCCTTGGCTGACACCAATTACGAGATGGACCGGCCCTTCTTCAACCACTAGCTCCGAAGCAAGCCTGAACACCTGCCACCCTTCGCCGCTGACAGACAGCTTCACCAGCTCCCTGTCCCTGATCCGCAGCGTTAACTCTGCGCTTCCTTCCGGAAGCAGCGCCCGGATATCGAGCTGATACGCAGCCGTTTGGGCGCACAGCGCCTCATAGGCGAGCCAGTCGCCTGCCTGCAGCTGGACGCAAACCAGATTGTCCGCCTCCCACGGTTTTCCGCCTTCCGGCGCGTAGCTCGGCTTCTCGGCCTTGCCGGTGATCATCCTCATCGGAACGCCGTCGTTTACCCGCAGACCAATGTTTCCTTCTGCCTTCGAGCCGACGTGGTAAGAAACGCCTTCCCCGCGGTAGCCGTAAAATTCCGCAGGTATCTGGATCGGCAGCTGCCGAAACAGCGAACGCGATACATTCGGATAGGCGTCGCAAGCTTCCAGCAGAAGGTTATCCAAGTACGTCTGAAGGATGGCCTCGGCTTCTTCTTGGGAAGGCTTCGCTCCGCCCTCAAGGTAGTCCGTCAGCTTATCCCAGCCTTCCGGCCTGCGGATCGAGTACGGCGAGTTGCTTGTGTCCATCTTCTTCCACGTCCAGAAATTCCACGAAATATTATGGTCCTCGAACAACCGGAATGCCCCTGTATACCACTGAGGGTTGTTCTCCCCGCCTTCGCCCATAAAGATGGGAACATTCCATCGCTCCCGGTGATCCAAATACTTCTGAATGCTCTCCGTATCCGGATTGTTCCAATATTTATGGAATTGCAGCAGGAGGTTATCGTCAAAATGATCGTCGAATATTTGCCAATCCGTCGACCAGTGCACGCCTTCCAAAATGATCATATGGCGCTGGTCCACTTCCCGGATAGCTGCCGTTATTTCACGATAGAGCGGCATAACCCGGTCGTTATACTCGCTGAACCAATCCGGCAGCGGCTCGTTCAGAAGATCATAGCCGGCAACGATCCACTCATCCTTGTAGCGCTCGGCGAGCATCCGCCACAGCGCCACCGTACGCTCGATATTCAGCGGGTCTGTGAACAGCTCCGGCATATCGCGCGCCGAATCATCAATATTCGCTCCGGTCTGTCCTCCGGGCGCTCCATGTAAATCCAGAATAACATACAGCCGGTAGGACCTGCACCAATCGATCACCCGGTCGATCAATCGAAGATGGCCTTCGTGGAATTGAAAGGGCTTTTGCTGCCCCTCCTCCATGATTACCCTGGCGTTAATCGGCAGCCGGATCGAGTTGAAGCCCTGCTCGGCCATTTGCCGGATATCCGCTTCGCCGATATACCGCTCATAATAGGTTTCCCAGAAGGCCGCTGCCTTCTCTTCTCCGATCAGGTCCTTTACCATAGCCTCGATCCGCCGCGGCCGGTCTCCCTGCTCGGGCATCTTCCACATGTATCCTTCAGGCAGCAGCCAGCTGCCAAGTCCTACGCCGCGAAGCAAAATTTCTTGTCCTTCCCCGTTCACAAGGCGTTTGCCGTCTGCCCGAATGAAACCGTTTACCAATGAATTGCCGCTCACGCTCAATCCCATCATGTCATCCTCCCTGCTCTCTTGTCTGTAACGAATGTACTTGACTCCCGACTGCCGATTTCCCAGTCGCCGCTTCCGATGAAGCAGCGAAGCAGCCTTCGGCTCTTAACGCGTAACACCCAAAATTCTATACGATGGCCGGGGGGCGAATCCTCCCGCTGCCGAAAATCAGGGATGCATCCTGAAATTTCGTGCCGCTGCTTCGGCGGCCATGGTATACTGCAAGCGAACAGAACGCCACTCTGAGCCGAACAGTTATGTAAGGCATAACCGTTAAGCCTTGGTAATTTCAAGCCATATGCTTTTGGAAAGGATGATCCCTTTGACAGATGAGAATAATCCGTGCCTGCTGTACTTGATTTCGGGTCCGCTCGGCGTTGGAAAATCAACGACAGCGAAGATATTGGCAGCGCGCGCGGAACGGTGTGTGCTGATTGAGGCCGACCTGCTTCTTCATATGCTGCATCATGAGCTGCCGCTTTCATGGGATGAACGCTTAAGCGTAACTTGGAAGAACATTCTGGCTTTAACGCGAAATGTGCTGCAGCAAGGACTGAATATCGTGATTGATTTTGTCGTAGAGGATGAACTCGAGTGGTTTTGCGGGCAGTTGTCCGACCTGGATGTAAGCATAAAATATGCTGTGCTGCGTGCAGACAAGGAGAAAATCGCCGAAAGGCTGACAACAAGAGGGGATATCGATTCCCTGGAGCGCTCTTTATTTTTGCTGGACAAATTGGAATCCATGCCGCAGAACCGGCAGTTCCTGTACGACACGACGCTGAAACGGCCCGAGGACACAGCGGAAGCAATTCTTCTGGATCCCCGTTTTCAGATGCATGCATGACATCGGCAAAAAATTGCAGTACGTTCGTGCGACACAAAAAGGGTGGTTCCCCATTGGCAGATGCCTTCTGCCGGGAGCCCCCCTTATTTCTTGTCCACGTGCCTTAACGCTTAAGTTCATCCTGCGAAAGAACCGCGGCTGATCCCGAATGTTTACGGTGCCGCCTTGGTAATCCCTGGTGTAGAAGCAGCTGAAGCCGGTATTCCCGCCGAGCCCCTGCGCTCCCCGCCCGGCAGTTTGCCGAACAGGACCCATGTCCAGCCCCCGAGCCGCCGAATGCCGTACACCAGCAAATAGGAGACAACCAGCGCCGCCGCCAGTCCGCCAGCATACCATGCGAGCAAAAGCCAGGAATGGTCCGTCTTCGGCCGATAGTCCCGGTAAACGAGCAGCACCAGCGGGTGCACGAGATAAATCCCGAAGGAATACACCCCGATTCTTCGAAAGCCCCGAACGAGCAGGCTCCGCTTCCCGCCGACCCGCAGGGCGACCTGCATCATGACCAGCGCCGTTGTCAGCGTATGCACGTTCCAGAACGCGTCATAGACAAGCGGGTGAACCTCGATCCCATGCAGCCTCTGATTATAACGCAGCCCGATATGCACCAGCGCACTGGCGATCCACGTTGTCCACAGCGCGGCCCAGCCAAGCCTCCGAAGCAGCGGCCGAGCGGCATGCCTGGCATCGGTGAGCCAGGATTTGACGCGCTCATAGTAGATTCCCATCCAGGCACCGAGGAAGTAATATGACAGAAACGACAGCGACCAGCTGTTCCGGTTCGTCACATGCCACCATGCATCATTCGCCAAGTAGAAGATCCACTGCAGCACGATTCCGGCCAGCACGCAGACGGCGGCAAAGCGCCGGAAACGCTTCAGCAGGAGCAGTATCAGCGGAAACAGCAAGTAGAACTGGATGTTGATGAAAATAAAATACAAATGCGTATAGGATTTCCCCGTGGCCAGCTTGGGCCAGAAGCTATCCAGCATGGATGAGACGTCGGTCACGCCTCCCCGATGGTACCAGGCCACCGTAAAAAACAGCACCGAGAAGATGAAATACGGCACCAGAATGTACATCAGCCGGTTGCGGTAAAACCGGGCAAGGTCCTTGCCCCGAAACGGACGGTGATAGTAATTGTAGAACAGCACGAAGCTGCTCAGAAAAATAAACGTCGTCGTGCCCACTTTGGAAAATATGTTCAAAAAGTTGTATAAGCCAAAAAAATCGTCCCCGCGCATCTGGACCGTCGCGAACGATGTCGCATGCACCATCAGCACGCCCATCATCGCAAAGCCTCGAACCAGGTCGATTTCCGTAAGTTTTGCGCGTTTCTCCATTCATTTCCCCTCTTTTCCGAACGCCCCCTATTATAGCCCAGGTTACACCGGCTTGGTACTTAAATTTTTCTGAATTTGGTATGGAACAAGCATCCTTTGCCATACCAGTGTAAAAAGAGCCTGGCAGGCAAGGCCGGACAACAACCGGCTTTAGGCTGCATCCAATATTTAGCGAATAGGAGGAGATTTCTGCTGATCGAATTCAAACGCGTCAACAAATTTTTCGGAAGCTTTCACGTTCTGAAAGAAATCGACCTGACCGTTTCGCAAGGGGAAGTCGTGGTTATCGTCGGGCCGTCCGGCTCCGGTAAAAGCACGCTGCTTCGCTGCATCAACCGGCTCGAGAGCATCACCGACGGCGAGCTCGTTGTAAACGGCGTGAGGCTGCATGACAAGCGAATCGATATTAACCGCTTCCGGCGGGATATCGGGATGGTGTTCCAGCATTTCAACCTGTATCCGCACAAAAAGGTGATCGACAACATCATTCTTGCACCCATGAAGGTGCTGGGGATGACCAAGGCAGAAGCCACGGAAAAGGCGATGACCTATCTCAAGCGCGTCGGCATTGCGGACAAAGCGGACAGCTATCCCTCCCAGCTGTCCGGCGGCCAGCAGCAGCGCGTGGCGATCGCCCGGGGGCTGACGATGAATCCCAAAATCATGCTGTTCGACGAGCCGACCTCGGCTCTCGATCCCGAGATGATCGGCGAAGTTCTGGACGTCATGCGTTCGCTTGCCCACCAGGGCATGACCATGGTCATCGTCACCCATGAGATGGGGTTTGCCCGGGAAGCGGCGGACCGCATTGTCTTCATGGATGAAGGCAAGATCATTGAAGACGCTGCGGCGGCCGAGTTTTTCTCGCAGCCGCGCGAAGAGAGGGCGCGAACCTTTCTAAGCCGTCTGCTGCATCATTAGTCAGGAGTAGGAAGCGAGAGGCTCCTTGGTCTCGGGATTATTCATGACCTAAATGATTGATACCGTGAAGAATATTGATTTTGAAGGGGGATCCGGAATGAATAGAAGATTGTCCAGAACGTTCAGGTGGAGCGCGGCGGTGCTGTCGCTGATCATCATGCTGATCGCCGCGGGCTGCGGCAGCTCTGGCGAGGTTGACACGCTTGAGGCGATCAAGAAGCGCGGCAAACTGGTGGCCGGCGTGAAATACGACACGAAGCTGTTCGGGCTGCAGGACCCTGCTACCGGCCAGGTGGAGGGCTTCGATATCGATATGGCCAAGGCCCTCGCCAAAAAAATCCTGGGCGACGAAACCAAGCTCGAGCTCAAGGAAGTCACCTCCAAAACGCGAATCGACATGCTGCGAAACGGGGATATCGATATTATCATCGCCACCATGACGATTACGGAGGAGCGTAAGGAGCAGGTCGACTTCAGTGACGTCTATTTCGAGGCCGGCCAATCGCTTCTCGTCAAGAAGGGCAGCCCGATCACAGGACTGGAGAGCCTGAACAAAGATACGAAAGTGCTCACCGTTAAAGGCTCGACCTCTGCGCAAAATATCCGCGAGAAAGCGCCGGACGCCGAGATCCTGGAATTCGAGAACTATCAGGATGCCTTCACCGCCCTCCGGGCAGGTCAAGGCGATGCGCTGACTACCGACAATTCCATTCTGCTCGGTATGCAAAAGCAGGACCCGAATTACGAGCTGGTTGGCGGCAATTTTACGGATGAGCCATACGGAATGGCCATTAAGAAAGGGAATCCCGAGTTTGTTAAGACCGTCAACGAGCTGCTTAAAGAAATGAAGGAAAGCGGCGAATATGACCGGCTGTATGAGCAGTGGATGGGCATCAAGCCGGAATAATCTGCAAGTCCTGCAAGGCGTTTTTCATGTCATGCAAAGCGTTATTTATGCAAAGTGTTCCCGTTGTATGCATGCGCCCCTCCTCTTGTTGATCGGGGGAGGGAGCGATTTCGTCTTATCCGAACGGCAAGCTCAATCCCCTATCGGAGGTGAGGAATATTGAACCTGTGGGATTTCAGCATCCTGATCGATTACTGGGATGATTTTATGGCGGGCCTGGGCCGGACGGTGCTGGCAAGCCTCCTCGGGCTGATCGGCAGTTTGGTTCTCGGCACTTTGATTGCCGTCCTCCGAATCGCTCCGTTTCGCATCCTCAATGTGGTCGGCACCGTGTATGTCGAATTTATCCGCAACATTCCGCTGCTGGTGACCGTTTTTTTCTTTTTCCTTGGGGTGCCTGCGCTTGGGATAGCAATGGAGCCGTTTACCGCCGGCACGCTCGGTTTAATCGTCTACACCGCCGCTTTCGTTGCGGAGTCTATCCGGGCCGGCATCCAGGCTGTCCCTTCAGGACAATCCGAGGCGGCCCGCTCCTCCGGGCTCAGCTATATTCAAACCATGCGGAGCATTATTCTGCCCCAAGCGGTCAAAATCGTGCTGCCGGCGATCGGCAACCAGATGATTAATCTCGTGAAGAATTCTTCCGTGCTGGCGGTCATCGCCGGTCTCGACCTGATGTACTACGCGGACATCATCAATCTGAAAACGTTCAAGGGGATTCCGGTATATACCCTTGTTGCCTTGTTCTACCTGCTGCTGACCATACCGCTCAGTCAGGCGGTTCATTACATGGAGCGGCGCTTTGCCAAGAGCAACTGATTTCCCTTGCAACTTGACTATCTCGGAATTCTGCAAAATCCTCATCTATAAGGGAGGTGGCACAAGATGGATTTTATCGGCGCATACTCCTGGCCGAATTTGCGATATCTCCTTCAGGGCTTTTGGATTACGGTACAGGTTGCCGGCTTGTCAATTCTATTCAGCTTTATCATCGGAACCGTGCTGGGAACCGTCCGGTATGCAAGGGTCGCCTTCGTCTCGAGGACGGTCGCCATTCTCGTGGATGCCATCCGGAATCTGCCGCTCCTGCTGATCATTTTTTTCATCGGCATGATTTTGCCCCAAGCCGGCATCCGCATTCCGACCTTTTGGGCGGCGGTCGTCGGGCTGAGCATCTTCGAAGGGGCGATGATCTCCGAAATCGTCCGCAGCGGTCTCGTATCCGTCGATAAGGGACAGATTGAGGCGGCCCGCGCCTCGGGCCTTTCCTACATGCAGACGCTTCGGCATGTTATCCTCCCGCTCGCGCTGCGCCGAATGTCCCCGCCGATGGTGAGCCAATTCATATCGCTGATAAAGGACACGTCCCTGGCCATCATCATTTCGCTGCCGGAGCTGATGCGGAACGTAAAGATTCTAAGCGGATCCAGCTTCTCCTATGTCATTCCGGCCCTTGTATTTGCGTCCCTGCTCTACTTCACCTTGAATTATTCGCTGTCGCTCGTCGCTAAGCGGCTCGAGGCCAGGCAGATTTAAGGAGACGAAAACCCAGGGCGCTTGCTCCGATGAAGCCTCCGTCAATGAGAACGGAGCTTCGTAAACCGCGAGGCTGCTTCTGGAACAGCAAGGCAACCTAAGGCTGCCCCTTAAGCCGCAGGGCTGCAGCTTGAACCCGCAAGGATTCTTGCTTCTTATATGGCACGGCTACTTCGAACCGCGACGCTGCTTCTTACATCGCAAAGCTGCTTTGAACCGCGGCGCTGCTCCCTAAATCAAAGGTTACTGCTGAACCGCGAGGTCTTTTACCCCTGCGGTTCTTTGCCGTTTCGTCGCACTGCTCATTCATAGGAAAAATCGGTGATTATCCAAGCGGGCTGCAACCCTGTGCGTCAACGCATCGTCTAATGAGCATATCGCTAATCGATTCTTGAAGGAGTGCTTACGATGAAGAAAGGATTGCAGCTGCTGGTCGGCTTTTCCCTGATGGCGGGTCTTTGGCCCGGCCCGGCGATCCCCGAAGCCTCGGCCTTATCTTGTGCCGAGCCCCGAAAAATCACCGAAGAGCTCAAAGTATCGGATATCGTGTTCCGCGGAACCCTCGTCTCCTACGACGAGAACTCCGACTTCATGAAGAGCACCTATATCTTCTCGGTTTCGGAATGGTGGAAGGGCGATCTGGAGGAAGGGACGATCACGCTCCATCCTACCGGCTGGGACACTTTTGAAGAAGGCAAGGAATACATCGTGTTCGCGAATGCCGGTAAAGAAAGGGCCAAAGCCCGACTCTGCGGGAATACGGGACCGTCCTCTTCGGTCGATGCCTCTTCCTTGGCGAAGGCAAACAGCCTGAAGCTTCCCGGCAGCCTGAAACGACGGCATCTGGGGCCGGACTTAGAGGCATTCTCGCCAGCGTGATTGAAATGATCCGCTTCCTGTGCAGCAAATATTAAAACCGCCTCCCTCATGTCTCCTGTCACTTCCATAAGAAAAACATCTATCGATGCACCTAAACAGAAGACAGACCGCGTTTAGCGGTAATTTTTCTTGCGATATCAGGCAGCAGATCCTTCGAAGTTTACCTGATATCTTCAAAAATATCGAACCAATTCCCCTTACACGCGTATATAACAATAAGAATGCACAAGCCGACAGGAGGATGAGAGATGATCAAGAGATTTTTGCTGCTGACGCTTCTACTGGGGGTTCTCTCGGGCTGCTCATTGCTGGACAGCGTGAACAATTCCCTGGATTATACGAAGGAAGCCGGCACGTTCATCAATGAGGCTTCCCAATTTGCACAGTCCATCCCGGATCTGGCCCAACAGGCGGCTACGAGCGCGGATGCCAAAGAGACGCTGACCAAGGAGCTCGAAGAAATGAAGACACGCATCTCGGAGTTTAACGGGATCGAGGCTCCCGCTTTTGCGCAGGATATACACGAGCAGCTTGTAGCGCTAAATGACACGCTGTTGACCGACATCAACGGATATATGGACCAGATCCAAAATGGTGTGACCGATCTCCAAAATTCCGGCATCGTTGAGACGGTGAACAAAATCAACGAGACCATGGACCTGATCCAAAATCTCCAGCCATAATCGAACATTGGCACAGCAATAAGGCTGTTCCCGAAGATCCCGCGGATCTTGAGGACAGCCTTATCGCTTGTGTCCGAAGACAGATGAAGTCATGCATCGCGATCAATTTCGACTCACTGAACAATAAGCTGAAGATTCCCCGTAAAAGCTTCCCGGACGACATACCGGGTCTGGTCCGCGCTAGGTGTCAAAATCCAATACGCGCCGCGTCTCTCCCCGGCATTCTCCGGTTCCCAGGCGGCAACGAACTGCCAGGCGTCTCCGTACCGCTCGTCGCAGGATTCCCGAAAGGCTTCGGCAACCCTTTCCCGGGGCAAGAGCTCCAGCGGGAACGCCTGAACGCTGCCATAGGCCTTCATCCAGTCAGCGAACGGCATCATATCCGATGCATACAGCTCCGCATAATACCCCTCGCCTCCCCCTGCCAGGGCTGCAAAGGCTTGCTCGTCGCCTTCCTGAGCGGCCTGGTACAGCAGAGAAACCGTCTGAATCGGCGTCCAGAGGGGCGTATCATAATTGGAAGCCAGGAACTCCCTGTACTCCGCGGCCGACTGTATGCCTGCCGATACGAGCTCCTCGAAGGATGCTTCCCTTCCCAGCTCATATGCTCCCGGATAAATCGCCGTATGGTCGATCACCTTCGGCCCGTCCGGAAACACATTGACAAACCATACATTCTGATCCCCATAGCTCAGCTCTTCCAGCACAAGCTCGACCTGGCTGCCGTAATGGATGGACAGCAGCCGCCTGCTGTCTTCCGCTAGAGTGTGCTTATCGAAGGCACGAAAGCGCTCCGGTTTCAGCTCGCGCTTCCCTGCTTCCTCAATCAGCACATCCAGCTTTGAGGGCGTCATCCGAACACTGGCAATGTCCGCATACCGGAAATACGCCTCGCGATCCTCCGCGTGCAGCGCTTCAAACATCTTCAGAACGGTATCGACCGCCATGCGGTCCCGGCTGTCCTCCTGCGGGGAAAGGCTCTGCGAAGCCGTGCCCTTTCGCTCCTTGTCCTCGTTTGCCGGACGCTGCACCTCGGACTTCTCCGCTGGCGGCTGCTGCGCCCGAGCCGTTGAGAGCTCCTCTACGGGAGCCGGCACCGTGCCGGACAAAGGCTGAGGCGACGTCCCCTCTTGGCTGCACGCCGCAGCCATCAGCATCAACGCAATCGACAGGAATTGCCCTCCATAACGGCGATACCGCCTCATACGATCATTCAAGCTTGTACACCCCCTCGTAACGACAACCAACGATGTATATGTAAGGTTTCCGTCAATCCCTATATATTCATCATCGTCATTCCCAAAGCGAATGTTAATTGATACTGTAATAAAAATCGCACGGATGAACAAAAGGATTCATCCGTGCGATAGCTGTCATTGACCCCTCCGGCTTCCACGCCTACTCACACGAGCCGGGACAACCGAGCCCATCGGGAATATATGAAGGTCCGCTGCATCATAAATCGTTACGCATCTTCAAAACCGATCGTAGCTGACAAACTCCAGCACCGGCTTACGGTAGCCTCTCGGACGAGGCTTCGCGGCATCTTCCTTGCCGATCGCAATCAGCATGGCGGGAACATATTCAGCGGGAATACCGAGCACCTTACGAAGCAGCTCGGGATCATAGCCGATCATCGGACAGGTATCCCACCCTTTATCCTTGGCAACAAGCATCAGCATCATCGCGGACAAGCTTGCATTGCGAATCGCCTCATCCCGCATGAAGGACGCTCCCCGTTCCTCGTAGAACCGGGTGACCTCTTCAATCGTCTGGTCATATTCGAGCTTGTCGATGATGCCCAGATTAAGGAAGCCCTCGTTCATCCGTCCAACATCCTCATAGGCCCGCATATGGCCAAGCACAACGATTACGGCAGAGGCCGTCCGGATCTTATGCTGCTTGTTGGCGGCTTCGTACACCTGATCCTTAAGGTCCGGGGACTTTACCACTACATAGCGGGCATGCTGGAGATTGAAAGCCGAAGGAGCATATTTCACCTCATTAAATATGTCGTCCAGCGTTTTGTCCGGGATGTCGATGCCTTCGATGAACCGGTTTGCGGATCTCCGGCTTTTGATTAAGGATGTCAAATCATTCATTGTTTTCACGCCCCCTCCGCTCAAATTCTTTCATTAAAAGATCAATGCATCCAGGGAGTAAGTCCCCGCACCGGTCAGTGCGAGCGCCACCGCAGCTGCAATCAGCAGCAGATTGTACTCATAACCATTCGCAGTAGACCAGTAGCCGTTCTTTCCGTGAACTTTAACGATTGCCCCAAGCATCGTCAGCGTGATGAGCGCTGCTCCAAGCACGGTCAAAAATCCTGCAGCGAGCAGCAGCCCGCCTACCAGCTCCATCAGACCCGCCATGACAGCCGCTGCAACCCCTGGCTTGATGCCCATCGATTCCATCCAGCCCCCGGTTCCCTTCGGACCGTAGCCGCCGAACCAGCCAAACAATTTCTGTGCGCCGTGGGCCATAAACGACAGCCCGATGACCAAACGAAGAATAAGCAAACCGAAATCCATTGACATTATAAAAACCTCCAAGTTTATTTACATGATTTATAGAAACGATCGACCCTGTTGATCGATTATCTTAATTCAGAAACATACATATACAATTTATCCAATTAAATTCGCTAACGTTTATTCACTTTTAACTCACCTCTTTTAATCAACTAACTTTTATATAGTTATTTATCTTAACTTCAAGATATATGATGATCAGCCTCGTGTCAACTGTTATTTTTTAATGTAAAAAAGCAACCGAAAAAATCCCCGCCGATTTTCCGGCAGGGATGGATGCTCTGTATTGGCCATGGTCTTAATGGTGACAAGCGAAATTCCTTAAACCAACGAAAAAGCATCCCATGCCTAATGGACATTAAGGGATGCCTCCTCTCGTGTAAGAAATGAGGGTATCAATATTATTCCTTTACCGCGCCGATCGAGATGCCGCTTGTAAAGTATTTCTGGAACATGATGAAGATTATGAGCATCGGTATGGCAGCGACCGTAGCCCCAGCCATTTTGTAGGCAAAATTCGGATTGAGATCCTGCATCAGAGTTGCAACCCCGACCATGAGCGTCTTCATCTCTTTATCCTGGCCGATCACAAGCTGCCAAAGGTAGTCGTTCCAGACCTGGACGAAGTTCAGAATAAACAGCGCACCGATCCCCGGCTTCACAATCGGCAGCAGAATCTGAAGGAAGGTTCGGACTTCACCGGCTCCGTCGATCCGGGAAGCTTCCCGAAGCGCATCCGGTGCGGAATCGAAGAAGCCCTTCAACAGAAACACGCCAAAGGCTGCAGCAACGTTCGGCCAGATCATTCCGAACAGATTGTTTACGAGCCCGAGATCCTGGGAAATCCGGAACAACGGCACGATCATAACTTCTTTCGGCACCATCAAGCTTGAGATGAACACAATGAAGATGACGTTTTTGCCTGTGAATCTCAGCTTGGAAAAAGCATAGGCGGCCATAGAGCTGGCTACGACTACAAAGACCGTTGTTACACCCGCTACGAACAAGCTGTTGAACGTCCAGCGCAAGGCGGGCTGACTTTGGAATACTTCGGTATAATTGGAGAAGGTAATGGTGGCAGGCCACCAGTCCGGCGGCATTTTTAGAACATCCGAGCTGTTTTTTAGCGAACTCGTAAATAACCAATAAAGAGGGAACAAGTTAAGGATCGCAAAGAAAATGACGATTATATTCGCAACCACATCGAACTTTTCCCGCTTCTTCCCGGTTTTTATTAGCTGCATATTGATCCCTCACTTATCCTTGAACATCGCTCTCAACTGGGGAACGGACAGCAGCAACGTAATGATGAACATTATGACCCCTACAGCAGAAGCAACGCCGATCTGGTTGTATTTGAATGCATTGTTGTAGAGATAGTACATCATGGTTACCGAGGCGTTATTCGGTCCACCGCCGGTTAACAGTTGAATGACGACGAAAATTTTCAATACCGCGATAATGTTAATGATGGTGATATAAATGGTTGTAGGCTTCACCAGCGGAATCAGGATTTTAAATATGACTTTGATCCTGCTTGCCCCGTCCACCTCGGCCGCCTCGAATAAATCCTTCGGCACTCCGATCATCGCCGCGATATACAGAATGATAGCCTGACCGACATTCGTGGCAAAGGTAACGAAAATAATGACAGGCATGACGGTTGCTTTATTCCCGAGCAAATTGACATGGCCCGAACCGACCTGGCTTGTGAAATAGGAGATCAGTCCGTTTGCCGGATTGAGCAGAAAGCTCCATACCATACTCATAACAACCATGGAAACCATAACCGGGATATAATAGCTCCCCCGGATAAAGGAAACGTATTTGGCATTTTTATCAAAGATGGATGATGCTACGAACAAGGAAAAGATGACTGTAAGCAGAACGATAAATACCACGAATATAACGGTGTTGACGATCGATTTGAAAAAGACGGGATCTTGAAATAACGTCGTATAATTGCTCATGCCGACAAAGGTTTCATTCTGATAATCGACCCGGAATAGGCTTAGCCTGATCCCTTCCAAGATCGGATATACCGCAAATAGGAGAAAGAGAAGGAACTGAGGCAGAATAAACAAATAACCCGTAATGCTTTCTCTTATAGGTTGATAACGTAGTTTCATGGGTATCCTTTACCTTTCTTATTCAGCGGCCTGGAGCCTTTTTTGAGGGACAAGAGCTCCAAGCGCTGAATCGTAATGTCGGTATCAGGGCGAGGATTATTTGTACACGCTAGAGCTTTCCTTCGCCTTTTGAATCACCGCATTGCCTTGAGTCTGGTAGTCCTTCACCGCCTGGGCCGGCTCTTTCTCGCCAATGAAGATCGCCTGCAGCTCAGGATACAGAATTTGGCGAAGCTGACTGTAGCCCGGCACGTTGCCTGTAAAGTTAAATAAATACTTCGAGTTGGCATCATATGCCGCGAACAGAGGGTACTGGTCTTTCAGCTCATCCGCAACCGAGCTTCGCACCGGAATACTGTTTTTCGAGGCTTTCACAAGCTCAGGATCCGTCGAGTAGAATTTAACGAACGCTTTGGCTGCCTCTGTTCTTTTCTCGTCACCGGTATTGAATACATTTGATCCCACCACATAAGTGAAGGACAGCGGATCGCCGCTTTCCGAAGGGATATTCGCAAGACGGATATCAAATTTCGGAGCTTTTCCGCTTTCCATATCGGCCTTGGCATTATTAAACAGCACTGCGTTGGTAAAGCTGATCGCCAGCTTCTGGTTCTGGAACATAGCGTTCGCATCGTTGGAGGACACGGATTCCGCTCCCGGATTGCTATAGCCGCCTGTGTAAATCTTCTTCAGCCATTCCGCAGCCCTCACCCCATTCGCATCATCCAGTACAATATTGCCTTCATCATCAAAGAATTTGTTGCCGAACATTCGCAGATAAGCGAGATTCCACGTGTCGCCTTGATTATTCAAGCCGAATAAGGCCATAGGGCGTGCGCCAGGATATTTATCCTGCGGAAGATTGTTTTTCAATGTCTCCAAAATTTGCTCGTATTCGCTGAGCGTCCATGTTTTGATCTCGTTCTCTCCGCCGATCATGTTCTCCAGGCCAGCCGCTTTGAACATATCTGCGTTATACGCCAGTGTGCCGGGATTGTGGGAGAACGGATAGAAATAGATATTATCTCCGAAGGTTACGTTATCCCAGTAGCTTTGAGCGATGTCTTTTCTCGACTCCTCGTCAATAATGTCATTCAGAGGCACCAACGCGCCGCGATGAGCAAAGTCTCCCATGGCGAATACGCTCTCAAAGAAAATATCGGGCGGCGTTCCGCCGTTCAGGTTGACGTTCAGGAGCTCATCACGCTGGTCCCCTGCGATGACCTGCACATTCACTTTCACGTTGTACTTATCGTACTGCTCGGCAAATTTCTCGGCTGCAGCTTTAAAGAAGCTGTCATAATCGGCATTCTCCTCGGAAGCATCGTACACGCCCTTCCACTGTGGCGTGAGCCATAAAGAGATCTCAACATTATCTTTTCCGTTCGCTGCGTTCTTATCGGAGCCCCCGCTTGTCCCCGAATCTTTGCCGCCGCAGGCAGCCAATAGTGCAAGCATCATGACGGATGCGGTAAACATCGCTAGAAAGCGTTTCTTGAACATGAATGATACCCCCTCAATCTTTTAAAATCCGTTTAGACCTTAACTAATCCGCCAGCTTGAACAGCGCCGAATTGATTTTCACAACGACCTTCCGTACCGTTCCGGGATCCTCCATGGCAAGTCCGGGCCGGTGGATGTCCTCCGGAAACAATACCATATACGAACCCGGCGTTAACCGGATGGGCATTTCGGATGGAATGTCACCATAGAGCGCGGCATCCTGATCCTGCCGATAGGGCTCTACGGGAGACGGGATGCCTCCTGTCTGAAGGCTCCAGCCAATCGTTTCATCTCCCTCCAGCAGGTAATGGATATCGAAAAACTGCTCGTGTTTCTCGGCAAGCCGTTCATCCTTCGAAACGGTATTCAAATCAATAATTCTTGCAAACATGTCCTCGCCTTGTATCGGATACTGTCCCGTCTGAAGCGAAGCAAAGTCCGTTAACGTTAAATAATCGACAGCTTTACGTATCACCGGATGGGCAAATGCACGCTCTGCCTCCCAATGGTCTCTATGTCCTATGATCATCGCTAATCCTTCCCTTATTGTTCCGAATGGACAGCAGGCTCAAACACTTGAAGCGCAGCACCGATCATCCCGCTAAAATTCCCTTGATGCGCCTGCACGATCTTCACATTTTCCGCAAAAGATTTCATGGAGCGTTTGGCCGTCTCCTCCCGTATTCGTTCGAAGAACGGCTCTCCTGCCTCGGCAACGCCCCCGCCGATTACCACCATTTCAGGGTTCAGCGTGTGGATCAGCGATGAGATGGCAGCGCCCAGAGCAGCGAACGTTTCATCCATGACTTCTACCGCAGCCGGGTCCCCCGACTGCCACCGGGAGAGGACTTCTCTTGCATCAACCTGTGAAGCCGGTTCACTTCCTAAGGAGAGCAGTTTGGCTTGCATCCTCTTGGCGATTCCGGTACCAGAGGCGTACTGCTCCAGGCAGCCCACGCCCCCGCATACGCAGGGCAGGCCGTTAAAATCCACGCTAAGATGCCCAAGCTCTCCAGCGCCGCCCCATGCGCCGTGGACAAGCCTGCCCTCGGCAAATACCGCGCCGCCGACTCCCGTTCCAAGCGCAATGCAGAGTATATGGCCAGCTTCGCGGCCTGTTCCAAGCGTCTTCTCGGTCAGAACCAGTACATTCACATCATTATCTACGTAAACCGGCACGCCGAAGCGCTCCTCGACCAGCCGCTTCAGGGGGACCCCCGTGTAATCGGGAAGAATCTCTGAAGCAAACCGGATGCTTCCGTCGGAGCGGTTTACTTGTCCGGCGGTCCCGATTCCAATACCCTGGATAGGATAAGCGTCTCTAATCGAGGGCTCGGCCAGTAACGCTTCAATGACCTCTGTAATCCGTTCAGGCACTTTCTTCTGCCCGGCGAGTGTTGGAAGGTTGATCGAATGTAGAACATTTCCCTGCCCGTCCACGATTCCGGCATGAATCTTAGTGCCTCCCACGTCTACTCCTATGGCGTATACCTGAGGTGAACTCCCTTCGTTCAATCTTTACGCCTCCGATCCGATAACTTGCCGCACAGCTTCCACATAACGCGCCGTAATCAGCTGAGGTCTCGTAATGGCACTGCCTACAACCACATAGGCTGCCCCCGCTTGCAGAGCCAATGCAGCCTCTTCGGGACTCCAAATGCGCCCTTCTGCAACGACCGGCACCTGAGCGTCAGCGGCAAGGCTGCTCACCAGAGCCAAGTCCGGACCCTCGGCCTGGGTGCTGTACGGCGTATAGCCCGACAGCGTCGTCCCAATATAATCGGCGCCGAGCTTCTCAGCCGCCATTCCTTCCGCATAGGTCGAGACGTCTGCCATTACAGCAACGCCTGCTTTATGCGCAAAGTCGATCAATTCGGCAGCTGTGGCTAGCCGGTCCTCCCGGTCCGTAACGTCGAGCGCTACTATGTCTGCACCTGCCGCGATGATTTGTACTACTTCGTCCAGCGTTGGCGTAATGAAAACATCCGAATCAGGCACATCCCGTTTGATGAGGCCGATGACCGGAACATCTACCGCCTCTTTGATCGCCCGAATATCGTTCACACCGTTGGTACGGATGCCGATCGCCCCCGATTGAATAGCTGCTTTGGCCATCTTGGCCATGGCATCTCCGCCATGGAGCGGCTCATGCTCCAGCGCCTGGCAGGAGACGATCAGCCCTCGTTCGGGGAACATCGTTCGATTCGTTTTTCTCGTCATGTTCCTCGCTCCTTATGCCTTTGCCAGTGCAATATATTTCGTCAGCTTTTGATGAAGCCGTTCTGCCGCTTCCTGATCGCTATCCGTTATCGGAAGCAGCGGAAGTCTCGGTTCCCCGATATCCATCCCGCGAAGCCTCAAGATCGCTTTGCAGCCGCCGTATAGCGATGGGAACTGAAGCAGCTCCGAAATGATTTCGTTGATTCTGGTCTGCCACTCGCGCGCCAATTCAAGCTTGCCCTCTTGAATGCACTGCTCCAGCTTCAGAAACAGCTCGGGCATCACGCCGTAAGTTCCGCCAATGCCCCCGTCCGCCCCCATGCTTCGTCCTGCCAGATACTGCTCGTCCGGACCGTTCATAACCAGAAAATCCGCCCCTCCCGCAGCTTTAAATTGCTGCAGCTCATAGGTGCTTTCCGATGAGATTTTGACACCAATGACATTATCCAATGCTGACAACTTCTCCAACTGCTTCGTCGATAGATGAAATCCGGTAAGCTGAGGGATATGATAAATGATGAATGGCAAGGCCGTGCTATCGATCATAGCTCTCCAGTGGTGTTCTACACTAGCCGGAGACAATCTGTAATAGATGGAAGGGACTGCCGATATGGCATCAGCTTTTACGGATTCCGCATGTTTGGCCAGCTCTACACTTTCCCTGGTCGAAGGTGCTCCGACATGGGCAATGACCGTCATCTCTTCGCCGACCTCCTGCATGACGGTTTCAAGAACAAGCTTGCGTTCCGCGGCTGATTGCAGCATGCCTTCTCCGCTGCTGCCTCCGACATATAGTCCTTTCACACCCGCATCCTGATAATAACGGGCCAAATCCCGTACCCTTTGCGGGTCGATATCTCCATTGCCGTCATAACAACCGTAGAAAGCAACAATGACACCTCTGAATTTGTTCAAATCATGCTTTCCCATTGTGCCGTGCTCCCCCTTCTTATTCCAATCTCGGTTCTCCCCTTCACACATTTGAAAAGGCTTACAGTAAGTATAGGGTTTGGGCTGAAGGGGGGACAGGAACGGATTTACGGACTTTATTCACAATGTTTTGATAACGACCTCATGTTCACATATTCGTGTGCCGATGTTCATTATTTTTGGATCTGCGCATCCCCGTATAACGCACAAAAGACTGCTTTCTAAAAGATCATTTCTCTTAGAAAACAGTCTCCTATTCAGCAGACTCTGATAATCTCATTCGCTGATCCATCACTTATACTGCGCCCTGTATTTTTGCGGACTGACCCCTTTTATTTTCTTGAAGATTCGGCCGAAGTAATTGATATTTTCATATCCGACCTCCATGGCAATCTCGTAAATGGGCATCTGGGAATTCATCAAATAATGGGCTGCTTTATCCACCCTCAGATTGTTGAGATAATCCGTGAATCCGGTCCCGGTCTCCTTCTTGAAAATAAAGCTGAGATAGCTCTCACTCATGTTAATAATGTCCGCGGCTGTTTTCAGCGAAATGTCTTTTGCATAGTTTTCTTTCATGAATTCCAGCAGACGCTTAATATCCTCCCTGGCCGTTTCCTTGATCCTGTTCTCATTCAGCATGTCTTTGGCCTGATTGTAAGCAAAGCCAATATCCCGCCAAGCTTCAATGGATCCGCTTACCCCGACATTTAATGCAATGCCCAGCATCCGACTCGATGCGCCGATCAACAGCTCGGTCACGACGGCAGGATCCCGTTCCGCAACCAGCAGTACGATTTCCCTGCCCTCCATCTCTATTGGGCTGCAGACAAGCTGTTCCCCCAGCTCTGATTGAAAGAGGTGAGTCAGCATCCTCATCGCGGAGAGCTCCTCCACGCCTTCGCGCAAAAGACGGGGCTGCATAATCAACATGAAGCTCCCCGGAGGCAGATCCTCTTCCTCCTGCCAATTGACCTCGCCTCCAACCGGGAAGGGGGTTTGAAGCCCTTCGCGCACCTTGCTCGACAGGAGCTCTTTACGCGAATATCTTTGCTCCGATGCAGAGGTGTCTGGCAAGGTATACTCCCGGTTTTTCTCAATCTTTTGGGAGGCTTCGGTCAAAATCTGAAGCAGCTCCGTCGGCTTTAACGACGTCTTTAAGATATAATCCTCAACGCCCATTTTCATGGCTTTTCGGACATAATCGAATTGATTATGGCTGCTAAGCACGATAAACAGCATATCCGGATAGCGCTTTTTGGCCGTTTCGATGAGCTCGAGCCCGTCCATCCGGGGCATTATAATGTCCGTTAGCAGGATATCCGGCACTTCCTCCTCCATCAGCTCAAGGGCTTTTATGCCATCCGGGGCATCTCCTATAAAGGAAAAACCGTGCTTATCCCATTCGATCAACGATTTAATCCCTAAGCGTACAAGGAGTTCGTCATCAGCCAGCATCACTTTTAAGGTCATCGTTAACCCCTTCCTCCATTCTCTTCACCGGCAGCAAGAACGATACCGTTGTACCTTCATGGATTCGGCTGTGAATATGAATTCCATACGGATCTCCGTACTGAAGCCGAATCCGGTCATGCACATTCTTAATGCCGATGCGTTCAGGCAGCTCTTCGGATCCGGACGACAGCCTCGTTTTCAGCTCCTGCAGCTTCTCGTGAGAAATGCCGACCCCGTTATCTGCCACCGTCAATAGAAAGCACTCTTCCTGTCTACTTGCCCGGATAACGATCCTTCCCGCCCCGTACATCGGCTCAATGCCATGGATCAAGCTGTTCTCGATCACAGGTTGAAGCATGATTTTGATGACTTCCTGATCCAAAAGCTCATCCGCGATATCATATTCCACCGAAAGCTTGTCGTTAAACTTCATTTTCATCAATTCAATGTAATTGTCGATATACTCAATTTCCTGCCGCAGCGGAATGAGCGTGCCGCCTCGCCCGATACTCTGCTCTAAAACTCCGCCCAGGCTGGAAAGCATGTCGCCGACTTCCTTGTCATTACGTATATAAGCCATCCACTTAATATTGTTGAGCGTGTTCAGCAGGAAATGCGGATTGATTTGTGCCTGGAGTGCCCGAAACCGCATGTCTTCCTTCTGTTGGTACTCGTCCTTTACCCGGTTCAGCAGCTGACGAATTTCCGTAACCATCTTATTATAAGTCTCTATAAGGGACGAAATTTCCTGGGGCCCCGTCACCGATAATACGGAATGAAAATCTTTTTCCTCCA
The DNA here is from genome assembly GCF_002741055.1 of Paenibacillus ihbetae. Taxonomy (NCBI): domain Bacteria; kingdom Bacillati; phylum Bacillota; class Bacilli; order Caryophanales; family Paenibacillaceae; genus Paenibacillus; species Paenibacillus ihbetae. The sequence continues at coordinate 2,712,119 of NZ_CP016809.1, forward strand.
GCACCTGCATCCGTTTTTTCAACAGTTTCAAGGGCCTGGACATCCCGTAAGAGATGGACAGCGTAATCATGGCAAAAATAACAAAGATCAGAAGAACAATAAGGGCTTTCGCCTTACGTAAATCATAGATCTCTTTGAAGACGGCGTCATAGGGAACCATCTGCACGATTTTCCATCCATTCAAGTCCACGGTATCAAAATTCACAATAAATTTCCGGTCCTCATTCTCCACCACGGCCTGTCCTTTGCGCTTGGCCCACAGACTGGACATATAGGATTCTTCCGCGATGCTCGTGCCGATCATTTCCCGATTCGGGCTGGAAACGATATTCCCCTGTTTGTCCACAAGATACACTTCGCCCTCAAGTCCGGTCAAATATTTGCGAATGTCCTTCTCGGTAACGCTAAAGACGATCATGCCGATGTTCTGATTGCTCTGAAGCTCCGTGATACTTTTCACCAAGGAGATGACCGGCTCACGGTCGGTGTAGAGAAACTGCTGAGGATTAAACATCCAGCGGACCTGGTAAGGGGTGCTTATCATCTTCTCATACCAATCCGAATGAATGTACTCCTGATAAAGGCTGTCCTCCAGATAGCGGGTGCTGTACCAATTCCCGTGCCGGTCAAACAGCGTAACATACGTGTTCGAAAAATACGAGCTGAATGAACGGTTGAGCGTAACGTCATTCAGCCTGAGCTTTTCATATTTGCTAAGGGCTCCCGGGTCCTTCAGCATCCTTTTCGTATCGTCGTTGATCGTGATGTCGACAGCTGAATTCAGCATGTCCTCCATAAACAGTTGGACGTTGAAGGTCATCAGAACCAGTGCATCCTGGGCCGATTTCGCGATCTTCTGTTCTATCGTTCGTTCCAAAGGCTTGTCCAAATACTGATTGGAAAGCAGAAACGGGATAACCAAAAACAGCAGTATGGAGAAAAAAATACGGTTGCGAATGGAATTCAGCCGGCTTGCCCATTGCTTGATACGCACCACAAGATCACTCCCCCTGCTGAACAGCTTGCTTCTATATTTTTAGTCTAGGCTTCGGGGCATGATTTTGTAAAGGCTTTCTCAACGGCCGGGCTCAGCCATGCTTATACATCCGCTTGGCTTTTCGGAATACAAAAAGGAGCCCCGTCAAGTGACGGGGCCCCTTTGATTTTTTATCCGCTGCTTCTAACATTGTGTAACTGCATGTTTATCTAACCTATACTAAAACGCGTCAGTATGTTTAAGATAACAACCGCTCATTCAGCCAGCTTCTTAATTTCACTCTCGGTTAACGCCTTGTTATAAATCCGAACCTCATCCAGGCTTCCATTGAAATAAGGATCGGCCGCAAACCGGCTTTTGCCTAAGTAAGCTTCCGTCGTCAACAGCCCGCTTGGGTTCAGCTTCATATGATCGCCGGAGGCAACCAGCTGTCCGTTTACGTACAGCTTGCCTGTGTCGCCCTGAAGAGTCACGGCTACATGCGTCCATGCATTCACCGGAAGCGGCGCGTCAGCAAGGAGACTTTGGTCGCCGCCATCGCCGTGAATCGTAAACTGAAGGACGCCGGTATGCTGGGACGGGGTCAGGAACATATGCCTAGCGAGCCCGCTGCCGGCATCCAGCACCCGCTGCCACGGGGCGCCTCCCTTCCAATACACCCATGCGGCGAACGTTAGATCGTCCGTGTCTGTCACCAGATTAGGCAGCTCAACATATCCGTTCTTGCCGTCAAAATCAATGCCCCCGCCCTGATAACCTCGCTCATTCCACTGAACACCGCCATGCGTCCGCCCGTCATATCCGTTCGGGGAGCTGTCGATCACGACGCCCTCTCGACTCTCACCGAATCCATAGCTCAGCAGCATCGGTCCGGCCGACTGCTGCAGCACCGTGACGTCGAACGAGCGGGAGGTTTTGTAGCTGCCCTTGACGATCCCGGCAGTCAATGTAACCTTCGCATTTCCGGAGCCCGCGGCCGGACGCGTCACCTTGCCGTCAGCGGTGATCACATTCGGATCGGAGGTGGACCATTGGATGGTTGTGCCGCCTGACGCCTCGGTAGGCAGGGTCAAATCGTAGAAGATGCCGCTCAGATCACCGAGCGACAGGTCTGCTCGAACGTCCTCTGCAATCTGCTTATCGCTTCGCTCCGGCTGCTTCGCTCCCCAAACGGCCGTTCCCTCCGGCGATAAAGCCGTAAAGGTCATGAGCCGCTGCCCCGCCTCGTGATTCCATTGCGGCGCAAACACACCCTTATACACGACACCGTCCAAAGTCAGCGTAACCTGCTGTTTGCCGCTCGTTTTCCATGTGCCGGAGACGCTTCCTGTCACCCGGCCGTTCTTATGCAATTGGATCGGCTGCGACTCCTTGATGTTTGCGGAAATATCCTTTCCATGGTTGATCAGCTTGTATTCCCCGGCTGCATCCTTCGGGGTTACCTTTTTGTCCACTGCTTCCTCTCCCGCATAACGGAGCGGAGCTGCGACAGGCCACCCTTCCTCGTTCATATACAGCTCATGGACGCGGATTTCATGCTCTTCGCCGCGCTGCGGAAAGCGGCTGTGGAAGATCAGGAACGTTCTGCCGGTTGCTTCATCGTAGTATACCGAGTTATGTCCCGGGGATACGGCACCGGTTCCCAGGCCTGCTCCCGGATCACCAATCCAACGCTTGAACAGATAGTTGCCCATCAGCTTGGTGCCGAACGGCTCGATCGACCGGTCATCGAATAGCGGCAAGGACGGATCGGCCTTCACCTCTCTCATATCGTTTCCTTCCGCATCATAGAACGGGCCGTCGGGGTTCTTGGATCTGACGACGCGCATATTGTACCCGCCAACGGCATCAAGCCCTCCGTACGAAAGATACAGGTAGTAATAATCCGTCTCCGGATTGTAGAGCATGTACGGTCCCTCAATCCGGCTATGGTTGCCTCCGAGCAGCTTCTTGCCATAGCCCTGTCCCGGAAGCGGCTTGCCGTCCGCAGGATTCATCTCCATAATGAAGATCCCTCCCGAATAGGAGCCGTATACCATCCACAGCTTTCCATCCTTATCGAAGAACACGTCCGGATCCACCACATTCGGATGCTTCGTTGCATCGTACACGGTGCCGTCCTCGCTCGGCTCGCCCCACATGCCGGATTTCAGAATAATGCCGGTATCCTTATAGGGCCCTTCGATCCGATCGGCTACAGCAATCCCCATCGCCGAGCGCGGGGAATCGCCTTTGCAGGCATTGTAGTACATATAAAATTTGCCGTCGGCAAGCTGGATCACATCGGCCGCCCATAGCGTATCGCTCTGAGCCCACGCCAGCGTATCCTTCAGTTCCTCCGTTACATTCGGAATCAAAGGATTTCCGTCAACTACCCCGGAAGCGATCATGTCCCACTTCATGAGATCCTTGGATTTGGCCGCTGCCAAATGGGAGCCGAAGACATAGTAGGTGTCGCCAGCCTTGATCACGGAGGGATCGTGCACGGAAGCCTCCCGGAAAACCGGGGCGCTTGGCTCCTTCTTTTTTGCCGCCGTCTCCACTTTCACGCCTAAGCTCCCCGTCTCCGGCCCCTGCCCGAATGCCATGGCGCTTCCCGTCAATAAAGCGCATACAACAGCTGCGGCAGCTCCAGTTCGAATGATGTTCTTTCGCATACGACGCTCCTTTCAACCAATCGCTGATTTTTTGTAAACCCTTTCAAAACGGACGAACAAGAGTGACATGAAACCCGAACCATGGTGATTTTAATTCATTAAAATATAAAACGTTTTATATTATATAAGATATTATCATTGCAGATGCTCCAATTTCAATCCCCTTCTCTATTTATTTTATCCGAAGCGAATCGGTATGGTCTTAAAGACCCAGGATAAGGAACCACCGAATTTCCTTAGAAAACCCTGCCCTTTCTATATTCTCATCCCCCTCTCCGAAGCTTGCACGGAGCATGGGATCTTAATGAACGAACAAAATCCCGACCACAAACGGAGGTCGGGGTTTTGTTTTATGTTTTTATAAATTAAATGTTTTTAGCAGACCCGAGTTTAATAGCTCCACCAATTCCCGGACATGACCAGCATCGAGAACAGCTTGATGCTTTCTTCGTAATATCCCTCGGCCGATGCATTCGCCGTATAGGTCCACACGACGTTCAGCCAGCTTTGGTGGCTCTGGGAGACCATCGCGCTGATGCCGAACGGGGCGTAGAATGCGCCGCTGTTATACGACACAAGCGGGCTTCCGCCGAGCGTATAGCCTGCCTTGATATTTGCCGGCTTCTGGCTCGTATTCGATTTGATGAACGCGTTCATCAAATCGAGCTGTCCCAAGGCCCTCGTATCGCCGGTCATCAAATAGTCGGTGGCGATTCGCCAAGGCGTCCGTGCCGAATTGTAATAATAGTTCCCGTCGTTCGCACCTTCAAGGAAGCCGGCCGCCGCAGGCTGATAGCTCCCCCCCTGCAGCACGACGAAATCCGGAAGCAGCCCCGTATTCGGGCTATAGCTGCCGTGAACGGAGTTGATGATGCTGTATGTTTTGTCGATTACCTGATCCCATCTGGCATCCCCGGTAGCCTTCCGGAACGCCTTCAGATGGTTCAGCATGAAATCGGACGGGCGCGTGGCTGTATTGAAGCTGCCGCTCGTCGCCCAATCTCCCAGACGAAGAGTCCATTGCGATTGATTCACGTCATGGCTCATGATTGCGCCTATGATGTTCTTGGCCGCTTGCAGATAGTTAATGCTTCCGCTGCTGCCCCACTGTCTATCTGCCAACAGGAGGGCGTATGCGATATCCATATCGCCGTCCGTCGCCGAGTTGGCCCCCTCAATGTTCTGGAAGCTGCTGTTCTGTTTCCAGGCCATTAAGTATGGATTCTGGTTGCTCGGATGAGCCTTATAATATCGGTACAGTCCATCGAAGTATGTCTGAGCGTTGGCATCGGCTCCGGCCATCATGACCGTCAGGATCATCCCGTAGCCGTGGGCCTCCGATACGGTTTCCCCGGCCGAGTTGTATTTTACGTAATATTGCCCCGTGCCGGCAGGCTTGAGAAACGAAGCCTTCCAGCTGTTCCACTTACTCTTGACGGCTTCGTCCATCGCCGTCTGCGTCACATGGTTGGGCTTGATCGAACCGCTCGTATATGTCGTATGCTGCGGAAACGGCCTCTGATTCTCCGCCATGGACAGTCCCGCCGGCAGCATCAGGAGGACGGCACAGAACAACAGCGCACTCTTGCGGATGACTCGCTTACGGCTTGATTTCATCAACCACATCTCCTTCATAGATTCGAATTGAAACTTCGGTTATCCTAACCGCTTGTCCAGCCGATTTCGCTTCGATCACCACCTTTCATCAACGGATGACACGGTGACGGAGAATCTCGTTGTAATCCAAGTATAGTCTAAAATGGTTAAATATGTAATCGCTACTCTTGTTTTCCCGTCAATAATTTCAAAAAAAATGATAGCAACCATCGAACTAATCCACTGCTCCAAGCGTTTGTTAATAGCGAAGGGGAAATACGAGGAGTATCCGAAAAAGGAACGCCCTTAAGATAAAGGTGGTGGGTATGTTGCCTTATTATATATGGCTGGTTGTTTCTGCGCTGCTGTCCTTGTACGGCGTAATCACATATTGGCCGAACTATTCCGCGGATGACGAAATGGTTCTGTTCAATGACATTGCGACGGCCTTTTTTTTCACACCTTCATTCTTTATTCTGTTTCTGTCCATGATCCTTCAGGCTGCCATGCTGGGTTTAAAGCAAAAAAGGTATCGTGCGTTCAGGCGTATGCTCTACATTCTGATCTATCCTGCCAACGTTGCTCTTTTCTATGTCATCACGATGAATCTGATGCCGATCTCAATCATTATCATCCTGGTTCTGGCGGGATCGGTGGTGGCCGCTTTGCATTACTTTCTGTCCTATTTATTTAAATATTAAGCCAAAAGGAGCCTCGTTCGTCCGGTCTATAGTTGCAGCCTAAAAGGGGCGGTGCAGGATCATACCTGCACCGCCCTATTATCCTTGCACCACCCTGGTTTAGACCGCGTGAATGGATGGCCACGACAGCTCGATCCCCTGCCGCACCAGCAGCTGCTGAAACGCCTCCAGCCGCTCCGGATCCCTGCGGACCTCGGACGGCTTCAGACCATGCTCCACGCAATAAGCCGCTAAATACCCTGCCGACTCTCCGATGTTCCACTCGACCGGATGTAGGCGGTAACAGCCGTTCGTAATATGTGTCGTGCCGATATTTTTGCATGCTGCCAGCACATTGCTCACCCGAACCGGAATCAGGCTTCCCATCGGAATTTGGAAGGGGAGACTCGAAATGTCGATATAGGTGCGCTGTCCCGTGCTTGGATGCAAATCGATCCGGTAGCAGCCGACGCCGACGGAATCGAAGAACTCCGCTGCCTTTCCATCAGGCAGGCAATCGCTGGCGACATGCTGCTCCTTTACCGTAAATTCAGCCCGGATTCGGCGCGACTCGCGAATGTACGGCGCCTTAGCCAGACCGTCCTCTGTGCCGAGCACATCCGGACGGAGGCGAAGCCCCGGATAACCGGCTCCTCCGTCCGGACGAGGGGCTTCCGTCTGCATCCAATAGAGAAGCGACAAGCTTAGGCTCCGGGCCTCTTTCAAATGCTTCTCCCGCTCCTCCGGGCTTACATCGATGATCGGCCCCAGCCAATAATCGTTCTGCGGCCAATTCACGATCGTCACGCTGCTGTCAAATGCGCCTGCGGCGAAATGCTCACGGTCCAGAATTTGTCTGTATTTCCACAGCGAGAATGACTTGCCGTCCGGGAACAGGCTGTAGGTGACAGGCTCCAGCGTATGCGGGACGAGCCCGCTCCAGCTGAGCATGCGGTCAGGCCAGAAATCGGCTTGGTACGTTTTCCAAAAGTCATACCTATCCGGCTTCGGAATCGTATGATCTTCTCCTTCAAGGTAGTCTACGGCGAAGCACCAAGTGAATGCCTGCATATCCATCGGGTCGGGCGAGCCGGACAGCGCATGGGGCTCTCCGGTCTCCTCCATGGATTCCGCGCCGGTGACATACTCGATCCCCGCAAGCGGCAGCAGATCCCCCTCTTCGGTGGCATCCAGAAACAGCCCGCCGGTAAGGGTAATTTCATTGCCGGACTTTACGTTCCGCAGCGAAACGGCCGTGACCCGGTCATCATCGCTTTCTGCTTGGGTTAGGACATGCTCCGTAAGGATCACGAGCCTCCCGCTGTGGATGTAAGGGGCCAGCATATCCCGGAGAACGGCCAGCGCCGCCCTGGGTTCATGGGCGATCGTGCTCACCAGCGCACTGCCGGGGTTGAAGTGTTCGCTCGCTCTGGCTTCCGGCTTTAACGGAAACCACGATTGGTAGTACTGCCGAACTCTGGCCCGGAATTCGCGATAGCTCGCCGTGCAGCCGAACTGCTCAATCCAGGGATGCTCATCCGGCGGCACGCCCTGACTGGTGATCTGTCCGCCTATCCAATCTCCGGCCTCCGTCATGATGACGCGTTTTCCGCTGCGAGCCGCCGCTAACGCTGCGGCACACCCCCCCAGACCTCCGCCGAGGATAATTATGTCCGCCTCTCTATGTTGACTCATTGGCTGTTCACCTCGTATCGGTATTTTATAAGCCTGCCCTGATTAGCTGTATTTAAAGATCGTTCCGAGCGTAGTGGAGCCGGGTCCATACCGCTCATAGGCGCCTGCCGCCTGCTCTACGGGAACGACATGCGAGATAAGCGGTCTTACGGATATTCTTCCTTCCGCAAGCAGACGGATATATTCGGCGACATTGCGCCCTTCCGTCCAGCGTACGAAGCCGATCGGATAATCACGGTTCTCCAGCTCGTAGTTCGCATCATAGCGTCCCGGACCGCCTGCCCGCGAGATGAGGACCTGCGCCTCCTTGACGAACATCTTTTCCCTGGAGTACACGGTGGTCAAATCGCCGACAATGACGATGTTCCCCTTGTCCCGGATCCAACCCATCGAGGCGTTGATCAGCTCCTCCCCAGGGCCGCTTGCACACAAAATAACGCTGTCCACGCCCTGCCCACCCGTCATGCGCCGGATGCTCTCTTCCAGCTGCTCACGGCTATCGAAGGCATGCGGGATATACTCCCGCATCTCCTTCACCCGCTCCGGATTCAGGTCGAATCCGGCGACGGGGAAAGCCGCCGCATGCGCTATCTGGGCGATCAGCTGGCCGAGAATACCCAGGCCCACGACGACGGCAGACTCGCCGAAGCGTAAGTCAGCCACCCGCAGCGCATGAATCGCGATCGCTCCGAGACCTGCGAATGCCGCTTCTTCCGGATCAACCCCATCCGGTACCGCTGCCGTCAAATTCGAGGGAACGGTGAGCACCTCGGCATGGCGCACATAAGGCGCACCGTAACAGGCGACGCGCTGGCCGACCGACAGGCCGCTGACGCGTTCCCCGACCGCTTCGATCACCCCGACCGCACTGTAACCCATTACCACAGGCTGATCCGAAGCTCTTTTGATAAACGTCATTTCGGTTCCCGGGCTGACGGCCGAATACTCGGTGCGTATTCGAACATGCCCCGCCGGCACATCAACCGGCTCCTCCAGATCGGCAATGATCACATTGCCTTGAATCGTAGCCACCGCCTTCATATGATGCCTCCTGCTTCCTTGCAGCCCTTATTTCCCCGAGGCCTTACGGTACTCGCTCGGGGAGACGCCGCAATACTTTTTAAATGTCGTTGTGAACGTGGACGAATTCGAGTAGCCCGTCTTCTCGCCGATTTCAGCGATGCTGAGCTCCGTATTGCGGAGATATTCCCGGGCATGAGCCAGCCGGACCTTGTTCAAATACTCCACGTAATTGACGCCGAATGTCTTCTTGAAATAATTCGAGAAGTATTTGGAGCTTGTATCCAGCACCTCCGCCATATGGTCCAGGTACAGATTCTCCATGTAATGAAGCTCGATATATTGAGAGATGAATGCCGGATTCAGCTTGCTGCGCGGATCGTGATTGCGCATATTCGCGACCACGCGAATCACTTCAACCAGCGCATCCTGAATTTCCTTGTACGTAAACGCATGATCGACCTTGCGGATAAAGGCGCTCTCCAGCTGGAACAGCTCGCTGCGGTCCGCGGCGGAGGATTCCGCCTGCTTCAGGACAAAGAAAAACATGCTTTTGGCGATATGGACCATCTGATGATGATGAATTTGCAGTGAGACGTTCTCCTGAATGATCTCATTGACGATCCGCAGCCCTTCATCCACCTTACCGCTCAACATGCAGTTGCTCAGCTTCTCGATCTCCTGAAGCGGGAAATACAGCTCGGGGACGTACCGGATGCGTTCCGTGTCGACAATCACTGTTCCCTCGTTCACATGCCGGTACAGCAGCCCTTCCTTAATATTTTCATAGGCGACGCGGCAGTTGCCGATCTTGGACTCGTAAGCCCGGCTGACGCATCCCCAAACCCCGAATGCCTGCAGATAACTTTGCTTTGCTGCCTCGAGGAAGTCCTCGAACCGCCGCACCAGCTTCTTTCGCTCCGAGGGCTGGTCAAGGCCGATCAGCGCCACAAACTGCAAATGCTCGATATGATACACAACCGCATGCTCGTAACGAGCCGTCAAATCGCTTCGAATCGCTGCCGTCAGCTCCTCCAGCACGAATCCGCCCTCCGAGTCCGGCTTGTCTTCCGGCTGCAAATAGATTGCCGCCATCACGAAATGCCTGCTCTGGAAAAAATGCGTGTACTGCTTCTGCATCTGGATTTCCTGCTCCCGCGAATGATTCTGCCCATCAAGGGTTTGCAGGAAGACGCCCCTTCGTATTTCTTCATCAACTAGGTCCATTTGCTTCTTCAGCGATTCGTTCTCTCGCTGGACCTTGATAATGCCGCTTTGAATCTTTACGAAGTCGTTCCCTTTCAGCGTGCTGCCGCCAAGCAGCTTGACGATATTTTTGACAGGCCGGTACAGGTAAACGCTGAGCAGCAGCGACATCAGCACCGCCAGCACAATCGCCCCGTACATAATCCACTGATTGGCGTCGGTGACGGAATCGATATTTTGAAACTTGTACGGCAGCTTGTTGATATAGATAAACCCGTTATAGTCGGATTTGTAGAAATTGTACTCGTAATTGCCATGCGTCAGGGAAGCTTCCTGGGACGGGTTAAAATACACATCATTCAAGATGTCCACCAAATCCAGGTCCTTCTCCGTGCTCAGTATGACGTTGCGGTTCGCATCCAGCACGATGAGCGAAGCGCCGGGGATCATCGAGTTCAGGTCGATGCCTTTCAGCAGCTTGTTCACGTTGATCAGAATCATGAGGTTTTTGTTCGATAACCGGACCTTGTTGCTGTCCACCGCAATCATCAGATTGCGCCCGTACCCGCTGCTCTGATCCATGTATACCTCGGCCGGAAATACCGTAAACTCGTGCTCGGAGCGGGTGAAGTTTTTCCAGAACATCGAGTTGTAGCGTTGGGACGTGTAGCGTCTGTCAAAGAGGGCATCCAGGTTGCTCGTTCCCCGGGTCGTAATGGCAAGATCATGATCATCGAACGAGATGATCACGTCCTCCACGATATCCACATTGGACACGATGCTCGTCAAGTTGTCCTGCAGGGTTAGCACCCTCTCCATATCAAGCCCTCCGCTGTCCGCCTGAATCCGGTCCGAGGAAAGCGCATGAATGTTGAAGATCAGGTTGTTGATGGAGGAGAAGCTGGTATCGAAAGACTGAATGACGTTTTTGATCACCATGCGATTGTTATCGCTCACCTTGTCATAAATCCCGCTGATGGAATTTTTGTACACGATGTAATTGAATATGAACATGATGCCGATGACCAGTTGCAGAGCGAAGAAAATCTGAAGCAATCCTCTGTTGGCGATCAGTCGATTCATTATGGATTCACCTCTCTTGATGTCATCCCTTCATATTCAACACACATGGGCCCGGTCCCTTCACGATCAGCCTTTTTCGGAGCCGAGCATAACCCCCTTGGCAAAATACTTCTGCGCGAACGGATAGATCAGCAGCACCGGAATCATCGACAATACGATCGTTGCGTTCTTCATCGCCTGCGGGGCCAGCGCCGCCGCGTCGACCAGGCTCGGATTGCTGCCGTTCTCGCTGAAGATCAGCATATCGCGCAGCACCACCTGCAGCGGGTACAGCACCGAATCGTTCAAGTAGATCATCGGGATGAAGAAGCTGTTCCAGTGGCCCATGAAGTAGAACAAACCGATGGAAGCGAGCGCCGGCTTCGAGAGCGGGATCACGATCTGGAACAGGATCCGGTATTCGGATGCACCGTCGACGACAGCCGCCTCGCGCAGCGATTCCGACATATTCTCATAGAAGCTCTTCAAAATCAGCAGCTCGAAGGTCCAGATCGCATTCGGCAGCACCAAGGCCCATACACTGTTCAGCAGCCCCAGCTCCGAGACGATCAGATAGTTCGGAATAATGCCCGGGTTCAAGAACATGGTGATGATGATGGCCAGCAAAAAGAACTTGCGTCCGAAGAAGTTTTTGCGGGCCAGCGGGTAGGCCGCTACGGCCGTTAAGAGCAGGTTGATGGCCGTACCGAGCGCCGTGTACATGATCGTATTCAGGTACGCGCGCGGCACCCGGTCGTCATTAAGCACCTGGGCATAGGCGTCCAGATTGAAGCCCTTCGGAAACAGCGTAACATTCCCCTGCACCACCTCGGACGTCGCGCTGAGCGAAACGGCTGTAATATATATCACGGGATAGACGGTAATGATAGCAAGACACGTCAGAATGATCGTGTTCACGATGCCAAACAATGAGACGTTTCGAAGACTGAATCGTTTGTTTACCATAGTCCGCTGCCTCCCAATCGCTTGCTGAAGTAATTAGAGGATAACAGCAGGATCATCGCAACAACGGCTTCAAACAAGCCCACGGCTGCGCCATAGCTGTAATTGCTCTCCATGAGTCCCTTCCGGTAGACGTAAGTTGAGAATACGTCGGCTACCTCGTACGTCATCGGGCTGTAGAGCAGGAGCACCTTCTCGTACCCGATGCGCAGCATCGAACCCGTCTTCAACACGAACATAATGATGATCGTCGGAAGGATAGCGGGAATCGTAATCCGAAAAATCATATGGTGCCGCTTGGCGCCGTCCACCTTGGCCGCTTCATACAAGGAAGGGTTGATGCCCGCGATCGCTGCCATATAAATGATTGCCTCATAGCCAACGGTCGCCCAAATGTCCGAGGAGACGTATATGGTCCGGAACCAGCTTGGTTCCCCTAAGAAGTAAATTTTCTCAAAGCCTAACGCCGCGATGAACTGGTTAATGATCCCTTGGTTCGGCGAGAGGAAATCGATAATCATACTGCTGATGATGACAACCGACAGAAAGGAGGGAAGATAGCTTAGCGTCTGTACCGAACGCTTGAACCACCGGACCCTAACCTCATTTAAGAGAATCGCCAAAATGATCGGAAACGGAAATCCGAAAATCAGGTTGTATACGCCGAGAAGCAGCGTGTTCTTAAAGAGCAGCCAAAAATCCGGACTGCTGAAAAATTTCTCGAAATGCTTTAGTCCCACCCAATCGCTTTCCATGATTCCGGTGAACACGCTGTAGTCTTTGAAAGCAATAATCAAGCCGTACAGGGGTCCGTATCGGAAAATAATATAAAACAACAGGCACGGAATAAACAAAATTAACAGCTGCCGGTCCCGCTTCATATGCTGAAAGGCTGCAACCATTCGTCCGCCGATTCCCCCGCGGGGAGCGGCCGGCTTCATCTCTGTCCCTGCACTTGCCATGGTGTTCTTTCCCTCCTTAAGAAGATGAGCAGCATCCGGGCTTCGAATCCCGGATGCCGCCATCAGCCTTATATCTGTTGATGCTTACTTCGTAGCTTCATCCAGTCTCTTCTGAGCGGCATTGAAGATGTCGACAAGCTGCTTGGCGCCCTGCTTTTCGGCTTGCGTTTGCCACTGCTGCCACTGGGCATCGCCATAGCTCTTGTTCAGAATGTACTTCGCGTTGAATTCATCCGCCAATTTCTTCAGCGAGGTTTGAATTTCCGCAATTGTGGCCGTTTCGTCATCCGTGAAGTTCAGCACCGGATCCAGCGGCTCGAATTTGTTGCCGTTAAGCAGCTTATCCTGGGCTTCCTGCTCCTTCTCCGTGTAGTTGAAATACACGCTGCGTTTGTCGGCATTGACGTACAAGCCTTGCAGCCACAGACCATAGCGGTCCTCCAGCACGCTGATATCCACCAATGGAACGTCCGTCAGCTCCGGATAAACGGCTTTATCGCCTTCAAGCTTAAATGTTTCGCCTTCCACTCCCATCGTCACCAGCGTGGCGCCGGACGGGCTGGTCAAGTAGTCCAGCAGCTTCAGGGCCGCTTCCTTGTTATCATTGTTCGCCACCGCGATGCTGAAGCCGTTCGTAATGCTCTCAATCGTTTTGCCGTTGCCCGTCGGACCTACCGGGTTGCCGTAACGCAGATCATAGTTCGGGTTCTGGTCCTTCACTTGGTTGTAGAACAGATCCAGGCGGCCGATCCAGTCATAGGTAACGAAGGATTTGTTGCCGCTTGTCATCTTCGCGGTCCAGGAATCGTCGGTATCGGTCATGAATTCCGGATCAAGAAGACCCTCGTTGTACAGCTTCTTCATGAAATCGAGCATTTCCTTATGCTCCGGCTGCACGGTCGCATATTTCCAGACCTTGGCCGCTTCATCGTAATACACCGGATAGTTGGCCCCGCCTAAGCCCCAGCCGTATGCCCAGTCGCGGAAAATATGCTCTTTCGTCTTGGAGGCGTACGGGTAGGAATCCGGATAAGCCTCCTTCAGCTTCTTAAGCGCTTGATAAAACTCCTCGGTATTCGTCCATTCCTTAATGCCCAGCTCGTCGAAAATATCCTTGCGGTACAGGAAGCCGTGGTTCACGTCACGATTGATGTTCGCCACCGGCCAGGTATAGATGTTCCCGGATTCATCTCCATAGGATGGGATGACCCAAGGATTCTCGTCCACGTACATCCGCTTGAAATTGGGCAGCATATCAAGGTGTTCGTTGATCGCCACGACCGCCTTCTGCTTGCCGATCTTCTTCAGCTCCGACGGCGTCAGGCCGTGGAAAATGTCCGGCAGCTTGCCGGAAGCGACCGTCACCTTCAGCTTATCGTTGAATGTCGCCGAGGAATACGCTTGAAAGTTGATCTTAATCCCCGTGCGCTTTTCGATTTCCTTGGCCAGCAAAGAGTCATTAAGGTCCGTCTTCTCGCTCGCCACCATCCATGTAAGGGTTGTCGGTTTATCCACCAGCGGCAGCGTGAGCCCGCCCGTATCTCCGTATTGGTTCGGATCGGCCGGCGCTGCCGGAGCAGGTGTTTCGCCTGAGCCGCCTCCCGCCTCCGGCGCAGCCCCCTTGCCCCCGCCGCTGCATGCAGCAAGCATCGACATGATAATGGTTAATACAAGTGCCATACGAAACCATGGTTTTGGTTTTCTCATATATGCGCTCCTCCTAAATCTGGATATTCGTAAGTAACTGGATTCTAGGATGCCTTCGTTATACTACCCCCGTCGTTTTCCTTCTTCATTCTCGTTCAGTCATGACCTGCCGCGTGATGCGTTTGGATGATGATCGTTCATTAGATGCTCCTGCAGGCGGTTATCCCCTCCCAAGTCCTATCGTCCTGTGCAGCTTTTTCGCGAATACATTTCTTACTATTCGTAAAGCTGCCATCGGGCTGAAGTCGATATTGCATTTTCTACCCGCCCTCATCATAAAAGCGCTTTCAGGTTTTCGTAAACCATCGTATTTCATCCAGCTGGACTTTTTCCCGGAAGCCGACGTTAAAATCGCCGAATCCCTTGATACATCAGGCTTTTTGGCCGTGTAGAAAATGCTAAAGCGGTAGAAATAGAACAAAAAACAAAGGGATTTCCCTCCGGAAATCCCTCACATCATGTGTTCGTTTGATGTTCATTTTCTCCTCCGAAATGGAGGTAGTGCGCCTGTTTCAACCGATCAAATTCGTCAATGACACGGTCATTTGAGCTGCTCTTTGCAGCCGCTCAGCCTGCTCTTCTCTGCCGCTTCGAGAAACGCGATCACCTCGAGCGTTTCCTCTGCCGGAAGAACGGCTCGCTCCTCGGTAAACATGATCATGACCTGCTCCAGCAGGCTGGCATACCACGGCTTATCCGATGCCCCGGCATCGATAAATCGGCTGCCTTCGCTTCGATGGATTAACGCCGTGAACCGGCCGGTGCCCCTCCGGCTCCCGCGCACCGTTCCGATACGGCCGTCTTCCCAGACGCCGGTGATCAGCTCTTCGGTCTCCGTAGAGACCGCGGTGACCTCCTTGGCGCCCCTTCCCATCACGGCATACAGCATCTCGACGGCGTGAATGCCATACCAGAAATAGTGGGACTGGGTCGGCTGCACATCCATCGGCCCCGATATGTCGGCGCCCAGAATGCCGTCTGCGCCTTCTCCGGCAAGCTCCTGGGCGAGTGCATCCGCATAGCGGAGCGAGGAGGAGCTCATCAGCGGCACGCCGGAGCCGGAGGCCGCGGCGAAGATTTCCTTCGCTTCATCCGTACGCAGCGCCAGCGGCTTATCGATGAACACCGGCTTGCCATAGGAAGCGATCGAGCGGAACTGCCGCAGGTGCACCCGCCCATCTGCCGACAGCAGAAGGACGGCGTCACAAGCGGCAGCCACCTCTTCCGGCGTGCTCAGAATCGCGACGCCGAATTGCTCCTTGATCTCCTTCGTGAAGCCGTCCACCCGGCCGGCGCTAAGGGGAAAGTCCGGCGACCCTCCCGGGAACGCAGCCGTAACCCGGCCGCCCGGAATATGGTACGGGTGTCCGGGATCGTTCAGCAGCCGGGTAAACGCAACCGCGTGGGACGTATCCAGTCCGATAATGCCGATATTCAACAGCGTCATATCCGGCTACTCCCCCTTCCCTTTTGCACCCTTCTCGCGCAGCTTCTTGCCTTCTTTACCATAGAGGTCCTTTAAAATTTTCTTGCCGGTCGGCGTCTGTGCAAGCCCGCCCTTCGCGGTCTCCCGGTGCTTAGCCGGCATGGCCGTGCCGACCTCCAGCATGACATCGATCACTTCATCCGACGGGATGACGCTTCGAACGCCAGCCAGCGCCATATCCGACGCCGCCAGCGCCGTAACCGCGCCGAAGCCGTTGCGGACGATGCACGGAATCTCCACCAGACCGCCGACGGGGTCGCAGATAAGGCCCAGCGAGTTCTTCAGCGCAAGACCTACCGCATGAACCGCCTGCTCCGGCGTACCGCCGCGCAGCTCTGTCAAGGCGCCTGCGGCCATGCCGATTGCGGAGCCTACTTCGGCCTGACAGCCGCCCTCGGCGCCCGATATGAATGAATTGTTGGCAATAACATATCCGATGGCGCCCGCACTGAACAGCCCCATGACCAGATGCTCGTCATCCCAGCCGAATCGCTGCTGCGCGCTGACGAACACGCCGGGAATGATGCCGCATGAGCCGGCGGTTGGCGTGGCCACGATCCGTCCCATGGACGCGTTCACTTCCGATACGGACAGCGCATACGCGAGCGCCGTGCAGGCATCCGTGCCGAGCGCCGGCACGCCCGTTGACAAATATTCATGAACCCGGACGGCATCGCCCCCTGTCAGGCCGCTCTTCGACGGAACCGGCTCATGAATGCCCCGATGAACCGCCTCTTTCATAATGCCGTAATAATCGGCCATTTGCTTGAACGTTTCTTCCCGGCTTTTGCCGGTTTCCTTGATCTGCTCCTGCAGCATCAGCTGCCCGATCGTCACCTGATCCTTCTCGCAGCAGGCAATGATGTCCTTCAATGTGGAAAATTTCATGACGCCGCCTCCTCAGTCGTCAAATCCGCGAATACGACGCGGTGCACGCCCTGCAGGCCCTCGATATGCTTCATCAGCTCCAGCGGAACCGCCTCGTCCGATTCGACGACGGTGAGGGCATCACCGCCACGTCCCTTGCGATCCACATCCATATAGGCGATATTGACGCCTCCGCCCTCGAGCAGCCGGGTGATATGCGCCACCATACCCGGCGTATCGTCATGGAAGACCAGCAGCACCGGATAGTTCGTCGTGAACTTGACGTCAAAGCCGTTCACCCGGAGCATCTCAACGCTGCCTCCACCAATGGAAGCGCCTACAATGCGATCTTCACGCTCTCCGCTGGTCAGTCTCAGCTCCACCGTATTCGGATGGAAAGCGACATTCTGCGCCGTCTTAAAGGTCAGCTTCATGCCTGCCGCCTCAGCCAGCTCAATGGAGCTTCGGATACGCATATCGTCCGTGGCAAAATCCAGCAGTCCGCCGACGACGGCCAGGTCCGTGCCGTGACCGCGGTAGGTATCGGCAAAGGAGCCGTAAAATACAATTTCCGCCTGATCGGGGAACGTGCCGAAAATGCGCCGCGCAGCCCTTCCGATCCGGACGGCCCCGGCGGTATGGGAGCTCGACGGCCCCACCATACTCGGCCCGATAATTGAAAACACATCTTTAAACCGCATGCGCGATTCCCCACTTTCGACTATTCTGCCCTCATTGTATCAGTCCGAAAGCCATTCTTCCAAGTGCTCGCGAATAAAGTCGTCGTCATTCAGATGCGGATAATCACGATAGACCCGATCAATTTCTTCAGCCTGTCCCGGCGACAGCGTCTCATGCGGATTCAGGCACCAGGTGCCCCTCAGCAGCCCTTGGCGCCGGAGCACTTCGTGAATCCCCGGGATGCATCCGGCGAACCCATGCGCGGGGTCAAAGAAGGCCGCATTGCAATCCGTAATTTCCACATTGCGCGTCAGCCATTCTTTGGAGAGGCTTCCGGCTTTTCTCGCTTCCTTGATCTCCTCCAGCAGCTCGACGGCCTTCTGTGTCCATACGGCCCAATGGCCCAGCAGCCCGCCGACGATCTCCTTCTCTACAGCCACCCCGTCGACCTGAAAACGGTACGTGGTCAGCAGATCGTTCACGATATTATCGTCATTGCCGGTATACAGCGCGATCTCGTCCCGGCGGCTGGAGTAGCAGACGGCACGAACGACATCGATCGTCTGGTACCGGTTAAACGGCGCCATCTTGATGGCCACAATGTTCGGAATTTCGGCAAAAGCCCGCCAGAAATCGAAGGAGAAGATCTTTCCGCCGACCGACGGCTGGAGGTAGAAGCCGATAACCGGCATTTTAGCGGCGATCGCCTCGGTCCGCTTCAGGATGTCTTCCTCGCTCCAGCCGTCCAGACCGCCCATGCTGAGAAGTACTGCGTCATAACCGAGCCTTCCGGCGATCTCCGTCTCCTCGAGCGCTTGCGGAGTCGGGCCGCAGACGCCCGCGACCATGATGAACGGACGCTTAAACTTGGCCTTGCCGATTTCCTCGGCCGCCAGCTGCAGCACCGGCTCGTACAGATCAATGCCCGGCTCGCGAATCTCGAACTGGGTCGAATGCACGCCGACCGCAATGCCGCCTGCGCCCGATGCCGCATAATAACGGGACAAGGCCCGCTGGCGTCGCTCGTCCAGCTTACGGTTCTCGTCCAAGGCGAGGGGGTGAGCCGGAATGACGAGCCCTTGATGGAGCGCCGCCAATTTTTCAGGTGCCAATTGCACGGTTGTCGAGGTCTGTCCGCTCATTTTAAAATTTCCCCTTTCTCTCCTGGAAATGTGTCGGCTTGTTCCAGCTTTCGCCTCCAGCCTGAACCCACGCGGCAGTCCAGTCGATCATCTGCAGCAGGGATACCTTCGGATAGCCGAACAGCTGGTGCGACTTCGACGCGTTATTCAGCAGCGCCGTTTCCGATTCCGTGCCGATAAACTGCGCCTCTTTCCCCATCCGTTTGGCCAGCTCCTGTGCCGCCCAGCGGATCGACATCGTCTCCGGCCCGGTAATGTTAATGATCTCAGGCGGAGTGCTGCAATGCAAGAGAGATCGGAGCGCCATCTCGTTGGCATCCCCCTGCCATATAATATTCGCGTGACCCATCGCCAGGTGAATCGGGCGGTCCTCATGGATGGCCTTGGCCAGCTCATGCAGCACGCCGTACCGCATATCGATCGCGTAGTTGAGACGGTAAATGGCCATCGGTGTTCCATTCTGGTGGGAGAAATATTCAAAGACCCGCTCCCTGCCCAGGCAGGACTGCGCGTACTCGCCGATCGGCTCCGGCGCCACCGATTCGTTAACACCTCCGCTCCCTACCGAGGAGAAAGGGTATACGTTCCCCGACGAGAACACCACGATCTTCGATTGCTTGAACTTCTCAGCCACCCTCCCAGGCAAATACGAATTCATTGCCCAGGTGAAATACTCGCGGCCGGTCGTGCCGAACTTATTCCCGGCCATATAAATGACGTTCGGGGCCTCCGGCAGCTGCTGCAGCTCCCCATCGTTCAGCAGGTCGCACGAGATCGTGTGGACGCCCGCTTCCTCCAGCTCGCGTCTGGCCTCCTGGTTCGAGAACCGGGACACGCCGATGATCCGTTTGCCCCCGCCTCCTTCGCGAACAGCGTTCGCCGCCAGTCTCGCAAGGCTCGGCCCCATCTTCCCCCCGACGCCCAGCACGATAATATCTCCATCCAATGACGCCAGGTCGGCGACCAGTTGTTCCGAAGGCTCCGCAAGCTTTGCCTCTAATTCTGCAACAGTTAACATCCTTCCATCTCCTCCTCGTATGGATTCCCTTTCATCATACGGGGGGACGATATATAAAGACAAATCTTTAAATCGTCTTTAAATGGATGGATGTTAGGGCAAGCACGCAAAATGTTTCTGCAATCGCTGTTGGTTTCAGATTTCTTGACGGTATAGAACCTGGCACAGTAGAAATCTGAAACCAAGGCGACTGCCTGCATCGTATTCTTAAGTTTAACTCCTGCTGTTATTCGTCTTTCTTTTCTTTTTCCTTCTCCTGTGGCCCTTCCGGATGCCCTTCCTCAAGCGTCGGCCCGTTATTGAGCAGCTTTCGTTTTTGGGCCGCCTCCTCCTGTTTCCGGCGCCCCGATTTTCGAACCAGCCAAAGGATGAGCAGCACGAGGGCCGCGATGACCAAGACGGGAAGCGAGCCGGACAATATGACGATCATCCATTGGACGATGATGGTGATCACGTCGATGCTCCCTTGAAAAGCTTCGGAGACCCGCTGGCCGAGCGGTGCCTGAGCGGCGGACGAGTTCGGAGCAGCCTTTTTTTGCGGCGTCTCATAAAGTCTGATTTCTACGGTGGAATACGACACGTTTTGGTCAATATACCGCATCCGGCCCTTCATCTGCTCGATTTCCGACTGAATGCGCTCCAGCTCGTTGGCAAAAGCAACAAGGTCTGTCGTCTTGGTCGCCTTTTTCATGAAGGCTACGTACTGCTCCTCCATGATTTGCTTGGCCTTGAGCCTGGATTCCAAATCGACGTATTCCTCGGTCGCATCCTGTCCTTCAATGCTTCGCTGCAGGTTCTCATGCGCAATGTCCTCCAAACGGTTTAAGAAGGAGGAGAAGCCGTTCGCAGGGACCTTCACGATAAACGTGCCGCCTCTTTCGCTCGTGGACTGGGTTTCGCTGAAATTGACGATATAGCCGCCCGAAAGCGTCACGATATTCCGGACTTCAGACTGCGCCTTGCCATAATCCTGAATCTCCATCACGATATTCGCTTTGTACATCAGCTTTTTGTTGAGCCCGTTGGACAAATCCTGCGAATTAAAGCCTGCGCCGGAAGTCTGAGCAGGCGATGGCATACTCGGGAGCTCGGCGTCCGCTGATGCCGGTTCCTCGGCACTGCGATCGCTTTTTACCTCCGATACGTTTTTGGCCGCCGCATCTCCTTCTGCGTTTGAGGCATGATCCGCCGCCGTTGTTTGCGTTTCGGCGCCCGCGGCACCTCCTTCGCTTTTGGCTCGAGAACCCGATGAGCAGCCGCTCACCAGCAACACGATAAGCATCAACACAGCAATCCATAAACTCTGCTTTCTCATCCTTTAGCCCCCCTGCCGATGGATATTTTCCATTTTATTTACTAACGGTTCCATCATATGGAAGGTTGCGGGCGTGCTAAAAGAAATTATCCAGGCGGAGTCTTACGGCTCGCAATATGCCGCGTCTATCCCCTTAACTCCGCATATTGCGCTCGGCGATTCGGCTTAGGACACCCTCTTAGCCCCACCTGCTCCAATCCACTTTTGATGCTGCGGTCCATCACAAAAAACGCCTCCTCCGCTGCATTACGGAAAAGGCGCCGTTCTGTTCTCAAAGCCATATCAAATGCTATTCCAAAAACGTAAACCTGAATATCTGCCTCGGTCTTCCCCGGGGCACCTTCTCGATCCCCGAGATCTCGACAAGGCCGTGGTCGGTCCACAGCTGCAGCAGCCGATGCGCGCTCCGCACCGTAATATCCAGCAAATGCGCCAGCTCATGGACCTTGTACTCATACTTTCCGGAACGGGCCCGTTGGTTCAGCAGCTTGCTCAGATAGGCGCTCGTCATCCCCGCATCCTCCGCCCGCTTGATCAGCGCCGGATCCGTCACGGAGAGCACCTCCTGCACCGGATCGGCCATCTCCAGCGGACCGATCAGCGTTCCGTCCTCCCGGACGATGAAGCAGGCGTTGCCGCCAACCTCCTTCGCCTTCCGCATGGCAATGCGGGCATTCGTCCCCGCCATGCTGGCCGATCTGCCAAAGCCCATCCCGATGCTCAGCGAAATCCCGTGGGTCTTGTTCACGTCCTTGGCCAGCGGAATCGTCTTGTACCCGCCGCTCTCCCGCTCAAAAATCCCCCGTGTCGTAAAAAACAAATATTCATCCCCGCCCAGATGGGTCAAATACCCATCGAGCGATTCCACGTAATCCAGCACCAGCCGGTGGATGTCAAGCTTCAGCTTCTGCACCTCGTGCTCATTGCTGCGGCGGAGCGCCTGGGCTCCGAAATCATCGACATTGATCATGCCGACCACGATTTGCCCTTCGCGGCTGCGGCGGGATGCCGTAGATAACAGCGCCCGTTCCAGCGACACCACGATATCCTGATCCGAGGGAAGCAGCCATTCATGCGGAATACCGAGAGTGGCCAGCTCCCTGGCGACCGATTCAACGCCGGTAAACGCAATGGAGCATGCACCGGATTCGTACTGGGCTTGGTGGAAGGCGGTTATGTGCTGCTTAGGGGCATAGGCCGGCCCATCATAGACGACGGCCCGTACCGAAGGGATGCGTAAATCCTTCAGCGTGCGCACGACCATCGTCTCCGTCAGCGTATCCACGGATATTCCGCCGGCAAGCTCCACCTTCTGGCTGGCTGAGAACAACGCTTTATACAAGCCGGCGTCGGTGACCGGCACATAATGAACGGGGATTGCCAAGCGCCCGCTCTCCTTTACCTTCCGCTGCGACAACGGATCGGAGAGGAACAATACCTCCACCTCATCACCGATTCGTTGAGCCAAGGCAGGCGCTTCATCTTCTTCCTGAAATACCAGCGGCACCGGGTCGAAGGACGGGAAGGTGTCCATGATCTTCATGATTTTATCGACAATGGTCTGCGTCCCAATGACTCCGATGCGAATTTGCTGAACCTGCAGCCGGCTGCTCTCACTCACGATCCTTCACTCCCGTTGTTTTCGATTTGCACCGGCGATTCGAGTTAATCAAGCCGGCATGGTTACCTAAATCATACCTGCTATCAAAAATTTGGCAAGTGAAGAAGCCAACGTGGCTGTAATGCCGGAAAGCATCGCCAGCCGGACATGCTAAAGCCGGTTGCCGATATCGGTGCTACATCAATCGTTTGTTATTCACGATTTCAAGCAAATGACCGGCACTACCCCCGGAAACTATGTGGAGGCTCTTCGACAAGAATGACAGAATACCGGGCACGCCGGATTTTCCCGCACAACATAACAAACGCTGACCCCCATCCCGGTCGATTCGGACCGAAAGATGAAGCGGTCAGCGTTTGCTCGTTAGTCCGTATAATCCTCCTCATGCAGCACAAACTGGGCAATGTTCTTGCTGTGATCCCCGATGCGTTCCAGATTGCTCAGGATATCCAAATACACCGCACCCGAGCTGCCCGTACACAAATTCTGATTCAAGCGCTGGATATGACTCTTGCGGAAACGCGCTTCCATTTCATCCAAATCGCGCTCGTAATCAAGCACCTGCTGCGCAGCCTCGGCGTCGTTATGCTCCAGGGCAGATATTGCCCGCTCAACAGCCTTATCAGCAACTGCAAGCATCTCCTTCAACTCGCGTCCTGCAAGCTCGGAAAACTCGACCTTGTTATTGATGCTGAATTCCGACAGCTCTACGATATTCTCCGCATGGTCGCCGATACGCTCAATATCATTCACGGTCTGCAGCCAGCCGCTAGCCTTCTCCGACTCCTGTGCCGGCAAGCCGTTCGACTGATGAATTCTTACCATATAATCGGTAATCTTCCGGTTCAACTCGTTAATGAGCTGCTCCTTCTGCAGCGCAAGCGAGGCCGACTTGCTGTCCTTGGTGAAGAAAAAGACGGCCGCATCCTCCAGCGTCTCGCGGGCATACCGCCCCATCCGTACGATTTCATGCTGGGCTTGTCCGAGCGCAACGGCAGGCGTCGCCAGCAGACGCTCATCCAGGTACATCGGCCTGAACTCGATTTCCTGCATTTTTCCTGGAACGACTCTGGTTACGATCCAGGCAAGTACCGGAATCAGCGGCAAGAAGATCAGCGTGTTCGTCGTATTGAAGATACCATGTGCATAAGCAATCTGCATTCGGATGTTGACCCCCTCGCCGAGCCAAAGGACGAGATCGCGAACGGGTACCAAGAAGATCATGAAAATGATAGATCCAATTACGTTAAATATGACATGCACTAATGCGGTTCGCTTCGCGGCTACCGAAGCGCCGATCGAGGCCAGCACAGCCGTAATGGTCGTCCCGATATTATCGCCAAACAGAATCGGCAAGGCTCCCTGCAGGCCGATCATCCCTTCATCGGCAATTGTCTGCAGAATTCCAATCGTAGCGCTGGAGCTTTGCACAATAACCGTAAATACGACGCCGACAAGGAGCGCTAAGAACGGTTGGTCTTTCATTTGAACCATGAAATCTATGAAAACCGGGAGCTCCCTAAGCGGCTTCAAGCCCCCGCTCATGGTGGACAATCCCAGAAACAGCGCACCGAAGCCGAATACGATCTGACCCATGTATTGGAATTTTTTCTTATTAAAGAAAAACAAAAAGATCGCTCCGATTGCGATAATAGGCAAGGCATACTCCTCGATCTTGATTCCGACAATAAACGCGGTCATGGTTGTACCGATATTTGCCCCCATCACAACGCCGATCGCTTGCCTGAGCGTCATTAGCCCGGCATTCACGAGCCCGATGGCCATCACTGTTGTTCCGGATGAGGATTGAATCAGAATCGTAACACAGATGCCAACCAATACCCCGAGCACCGGATTGGACGTATACTTCGCCAGCAGCCCCCGCATTTTGTCGCCTGCGGATTTCTGAAGCCCGTCCGACATGTATTTAATGCCGAACAGAAATATTCCAAGCCCTCCTACAAATTTGAACAGGATATCCTGCCAATCCAAGAATAAGTCCCCCTTTAGACTGTATAATCAAGATGATAGGATTTGCAAAGCTCTGAACCCCCCAGATAATTTATCATAGAATCGCATGATTATACATCTATCTAATAGTTTACATATCCTGAATCGGCAGCCCGATTTCGACAGAGGTTCCTTTTCCCGCCTCGCTTTGAATATTCATCGTCCCGTGATGGCTTTCAAGGATCCGGTGAACGATCATCATGCCGAGGCCGTTCCCTTCGGGCTTCGTCGTATGGAACGGCTCCACGATCCGGGAAAGCACCTCCTCCGTCATGCCGGTGCCGTTATCGGTAAAGGTAATCAGCTGATACCCCTCCCATACATCCAACCGAACATGAATATGGCCGCCGTAAGGAAGTGCCTCCATCGCATTTTTCAAAATATTCAGAAACACCTGCTTGATCTGATTCCGGTCGCATCGGATGGTGGCGCTCTGCTCAAGCGTGCAGGTTATTTCAATGTCATTCAAATCGGTCTGTATCTCGAACAGCTGGAGCACTTCCTCCAAGATTCCGCCGCAATCCTCAAGCTTGAACACCGTCGCCTGGGGCTTGCCCAGTATCATAAATTCCCCGACGATAAGGTTGGCCCGTTCCAGCTCGGACATCATCAGATCATAATGACGCAAAGGGGTGTCCCGATGGGCCAGCTGCAGCAGCCCTTTGACCGTTGTTAGAGGATTCCGGACCTCATGGGCGATGCTCACGGCCACCTGTCCGGCAAAGACCAGCTTCTCCGTATTTCGCAGCACTTCCTCCGTTCGCTTCATCTCCGTAATGTCCCGCAGGGTGCCGATCACGCGGATGAGGTTGCCCTCCCGGTCGTAGACCGGCTGCACATCCAGCATATAGTGATGAATATCTCCTCCAAGCTCCATGGTCAGCTCGGCGCCGATGCAGGATTCCCCCTGGTTAATGACCCCCTCATAATACCGGCTGATCGCAGGAATCTCGGATATCGGCCGGTTCACATAGTTCGAACGGTCGCCATCATCCGGACACAGCAGCCTTAAGCTGCAATCGTTCATCTTCAGAATCCGCCCGCGGCCGTCGGTAATGATGACCCCGTGGTACTTTGTGTCCATGAGCACCTGATTTAAGGTTTGAAGCTGGGTGTTCTGCTTCCGGGTAAACATTTCGCGCTCGAGTGAATCCGCCATTGTGCAGAGCAGTGCAAGCAGGTGCGGATGCTCGTACTCGATATCCGTCATGAGGGAAAGCGTGCCTAGGATCCTTAATCCGTCTTCGCTTCGGAAAGGAGCCGAATAACAGGCCATCCGCTGGAGAATGTGATGATAATGATCTTCTCCGACTAACCGGAACGGACGCTTATGGCGAAGGCATAGGTGCACCGAGCTTGGGCCGTTATGCTCGCTGTACCCGATCCCTTCTCCGATTCCCAGTTCTCTCACCGTTTCGATAATGGCAGGATCCCCTGCAAGATCAAGCACGTACCCGTCTTCATCCGTAAGGGTGATGATGACCGGATTGCCTGAGCCCGAGGAGAGAAACTTCCGAACGAACGTCTGCGTAACTTCGATGTAGTCTTTGTATTTTTCACGCCTTGCGGCCAATGTCTCGGGATCCAATCGATCAGGATGAGATGGAAGAAACGCCGGATTCATCCCTTTGTCTTTGCACTGCTGCTTAGCATCCTGTATTATCTCCCGATCCGTGATTTCACCGTATTGATTTTCCACAAGTGCGTACCCCTTTATATAATACTGTTACGTTTCATCTATTTTAAAAATCGCTCTTTGCTCTTTAATACCATCAGAAATCCAAGCCAACAAGCCCCTAAGGCCTGCCCTCTGCCTAATGGATCTAACGTTATCATACCATAACGGCTTGTCTCCGCCCTTGGCTTTTTTTGGCCGTTTCGATTCCTTCACCATGTGCCGGATGCCGGATAAAGGTCCCGGAGATGAGCCCACGCAAAAAAAGACGGCGCAGGATGAGCCTGCACCGCCATTTTATTCAAGCGCTATCCGTTTACGGCAAGCCTGTATTTACCATTCCCCCGTAATCCGAAACATTGTTATTTAGCCTCCCCAGCAGTCTACTGGTTCAGCAGAAACTCCTCGCCCGCGATTCCCGGGGACGTCATATGATACGGATCCAAAATCACCTCGACCTGCTCCTCTGTCAACAGGCCCTGCTCCAGTATAATCTCCCTAATGCTCTGGCCCGTCTTCTGCGCTTCCTTCACCAAGCGGGACGCCACATCATAACCCAAATGCGGATTCAATGCGGTAATGATGCCGTAGCTGGTATCGACGAAGTGCTTGCAGCGTTCTTTATTAGCCTGCAGATCGACCACCAGGTTCTTGTAGAACACATCCATCCCGTTTCTCAAAATTTTAAGGGAATGCATCAGGTTGTTCGCCGCCACCGGAACCATGACGTTAAGCTCGAACTGTCCCGCTTCGCACGCCAGGCTGATCGTATGATCGTTGCCGATCACCTGAAAGGCGATCTGATTCATCACTTCGGCCATAACCGGATTGACTTTACCCGGCATAATGGAAGAGCCCGGCTGTCTTGCAGGCACATTCAGCTCGTTCAACCCGGCCTTCGGCCCCGAGGCCATCAAGCGGATGTCGTTGCACATTTTTGAAATATTCACCGCGCATACCTTCAGGGCTGCCGAGAGCTCCATGTAAGCATCGGTATTCTGGGTAGCATCGACGAGGTCCTCGGCCTGCTTCAGGGCGAATCCCGTCTGCTCCACTAAATGCTTGACCACGCTGTCCATATAGGCCGGTGTTGCATTCAGTCCTGTTCCAACCGCTGTCGCCCCCATGTTCACGACGAGCAGCCCTTGCGCGGCACGATCAATCCGGGCGATATCCCGGCTGAGCACGTTGGCGTACGCTCCGAACTCCTGCCCCATCCGGATCGGAACGGCATCCTGCAGATGCGTGCGGCCCATTTTGATCACATCATCGAACTCCCGGGCCTTCGCCCGAATCCCATCCACCAGCGTCCGGAACACCGCGAGCAGCTCCTGAGCCAGACGGTAGGAGGCGATGCGGATCGCCGTCGGAATGGCATCATTCGTGGACTGCGACATATTGACATGATTGTTAGGATTGCAGTAAAAATACTCCGCCTTCTGCTTCCCTAGAAGCTCCAATGCACGATTTGCCAAAACCTCATTCATATTCATATTAATCGAGGTGCCTGCTCCGCCTTGAATTGAATCCACGATGAATTCCGAACGGAGACTGCCTGCGATAATTTCATCTGCTGCTTCCACAATGGCTTGGCCGATCTTCTTCGGCAACAGCCCGAGCTCCATATTGGCCAGGGCTGCCGCCTTCTTCACTTCCCCGAGCGCAGAGATCAGCTCTGCGTGGATCGGCACGCCGCTGATCGGAAAATTCTCAACGGCTCTGACGGTATTAATGCCGTAATAAGCTTCGGCAGGAAGCTGTTTTTCCCCCAGAAAATCTTTTTCAACCCGAAATTGCATACCCATGGACAATCACCATCGCCTTTTCTTTTTTTGTAAATGCAGGGAACCTGCTATCATCCATCATGCCCGGATATATATAGAATTCTGCTCGTAACGGGAAAATCCTCTATCTACCCGCTCTATAGTTTACGTCCGATGTCAGGGAAGATTGATCATTTTGTGCGGATGCGCCAGCAATCACCAGCCTGAAGAACAGGCTTTTAAGGGAGAAGGAAGGGCGTTCCATCGAGATTGGCCCTGCAGAAGCTACTCACGGGCATTCTCTTCCCGGCCGAATCCATCGGATGCTTCCATTAATCGGTGCAGCACTTGCTCCCAATGCGCCTTCATTTGCTCCCTCGCGTACAGATCCTTCAGTTTCTCCTGATGGAAGCTGATCGTCGTGCCTCCCTGCCTGGTTGGCAGAAGGCGGATCTGCAGGGTTGAGGGGGCGCTCCAGCCGGCCCGCTGCCATGACATCCGAAGCTGGTGCAGCGGCTTGACGACGCGCAATTCCCCATGGTTTCCCTCTCTAGTCGCAAAAGCCGTTCCCCGGACAAGCTCCAGTGACTCGACCTCACCCAGCCACTGCGACAATCCATGGGGTGAAGTCAGCAAGCGCCATGCCTCCTCCTGCGTTACCGGTAACGTTCTGCGGACCCCGACCTGAAAACCGGCAGCTGCGGTCAAGCCGACCGGCTTCTGCCCGGAGCGTGTATTAAGAGACTCTTTCATAAGCAAATCCCTCCTTTTTCATTCTTGCCTTTTATCTTTAGTTTTAGTTAGTGCTAACTATCTATTACTTGTAAAAAAAACATCGTTTTGACGAGCTTTTTCCTGTACCGTTGGCGTAAATTTCGGGGCACGAGGCTGGCTCACGGCTTCATCGCCTTTGCGAACAGCGAGATCCCGTTCACCAGAAGCTCCGGCATACTCCCGTCGGTAATCGGTTCCGCTTCGAACAAGCTGCTCATGAATGCCCCGTAATTCATCCACATGAACGACAACGCCGCCGCTTCCGAGTCGGTTCGCGCTGCCCTCCCCTCGCGCTGCATCTGATCGAAATATTCCGCCAGCAGCTCCTTGAGCAGCCTCGGATGTCGTTGTGCCTGGTCCCTAAGCGGCTTTAGCTCAGGCTCCTGCAGCACGATACGGATCATCTTCCGGTTGCGGTTCATGCTGTCCTGGTATCGCCGGCTGATGAGCAGCAGGTCGCTCTCCAGATCCCGGACCAGCTCTTCATCAAACACACGCTTCATTTCCCCGGCGTAATAAAAGCGTTCGATTGCCGTCTCCAGCAAATTCTGCTTGCTTCCGAAATTGCGGAACAGCGTCATTTCGCTAACCCCCGCGGCGGATGCGATTTCCTTGGTCGATACTCCCTTGTATCCCTTCAAGGCCATCAGATCGATTGCCGTAAGCAGCAGTCTGTCTTTGTTGCTCATCGATTCACTACTACGCTTCACCCCAAGCATCCTCTCCCTTTCAATTGTTAGTGTTCACTATCATCAAGTATGTATTTTAGCCCATTGCACTCCGATTGTCAATAGATGGTAATCGGGCGTGCGGATCCGCTTACTCCACGCGCCCTCAATCTTCCCTCGGATCAAAATGCATGCTTTAGCGGCTATCCGTTACCTCCCAAGGGCCGTTCGTATCAGCAGCCTGGTCCCTAAGCGGCTTCAGCTCAGGCTCCTGCAGCACGATACGGAGGGAATCCGAGCGTGATAACTGCGCCCCCCTCCTTGCGGTTGGCAGCCATGATCAGCCCCCCGCAGCGCTCGACAATCGCCCGTGCGATGGCCAAGCCGAGACCGGATTCCCCATTCTTCCCCTTTACGAACCGGTGGAACAGGTAGGGTAGGAGCTCCTCGGCGATTCCCTCCCCGTCATCGGAGACCGACAGCACCACCCGTCCCTTCTCAATGCCCGCCTGAATGTAAATATGCTTGCTGGCATGCCTTGCACCATTAGAGACGATGTTCAGAAGAGCCTGCAGCAGCTTATCGCGGTCCGCATGTACGATTAACGTTTCGTTCTCCGCATAGGAAAGATGCACGGACAGCCCCTTCTTGACGAGGACCGGATTGATCCTCTCGATGGCTTCTTCCACCAGCTCTTTCAGATGGACGGGAGCCGCCTGAAAAATATCCTCCTCGCTATCCAGCTTGGCCAGCAGGGTCATTTCGGTAACGATGTTTTTCATTCGGCTGCTTTCGCTCATGATGATATCCAGCCCCTTGCGGATATCCTCACCTTCGAACACGCCATCCCGGATGCCTTCCGCATATCCGGAGATCGACATAAGGGGCGACTTCAGCTCATGGGAGGCATTTTGGAAAAATTGCTTTTGCACATGGTGGTACCGCTCCAGCTCACTCGCCATTTCATGCACGGCTTCCGCTACCACGCCGATTTCGCCCGGAGCGCCCACTAGCCGGACCTCCGAGAACTGACGCTCCTTCACCTTCTTTAGCTCTTCCCGAAGCAGCATGAGCGGCTTGATCAGCTTTTTCGTTATAAACAGACTGAGGATCAGCATCATGACCGCCCCGGCGCCGAAGACGAGCAGCAGCCGTCCCAGCAGCGCCTGCTCGATCGCCTTGATCTTGCTGATCGGCGTGATCAGCGTAAGCGTGCCTTGAGGCACCGAGGTCACCTCCGTAAGGAAGAGGTCATCTTTGAGTATCTGCCGGACCGTTAGGCCTTTGGTTACCCCGACAGATTGGTACTCGCCACCCTCGACCGGGACGGCCTCAGCCGGGACTGCCGCAGGAAGCGGCGTGGAGCTGACCACATTTCCCTGCGTGTCCGTAATGACGGCAGACATGCCGACGATCGGATAAGTGGAAATCCCGTTCGCCATTGCCAAAGGGGCCTCTTCAATCGGAATTTGCCTCTTGGCCGCGCTGACCAATGTCTCCGTTATTTGGGCTCCTATAGACTGCATGTCCTTCCGCTGCGTTCCGATGAAATGGTCCAGAAGGACATAATGAATGATCACCGCCGTCACCGACAGGACGGCGATCAGCGATATCGCAAACGCCAGATTGATCTGATGCACCAGCTTCATGGCAATATCTCCCCTCCTTCGGTCCGCATTCGGTATCCGTGCCCCCAAATCGCCTCGATCGGCAGCTGCTCCACTTTCTTCCGCAGACGTTTGATCAGATGATCGACCGCACGGTCGCTGCCGAAATAATCATCCCCCCATACGGAGGTCAGCAGCTCGTCCCGCGTGAATGCGCGATTCGGGTGCTCGGCGAACACCCGGAGCATCTCGAACTCTTTGTTGGTCATATCTACTTCAGCTCCGTCCCAAAATACGCGCCGCTCATCCGGCAGCAGCCGGAGACGGCCGTTCGTAATGGCGGCAGACGCGGACGGCGCAAGCTGCGAAGCACCGCCTGCATGATGGAATTTATACCACCGGCTCAGCTGCCGCTTGATGCGGGCTACCAGTTCGCGGGGGCTGAACGGCTTCACCATGTAATCGTCGCTGCCGAGCTCGAGCCCCAAAATTTTGTCCACTTCGCTGTCCTTGGCGGAAATCATGATGATCGGTACTTCGGCCTCCGTGCGAATCCGCCGGCACAGCTCGAATCCGTCCATGCCGGGAAGCATAATATCGAGCACCCACATGTCCGGAGGATTGGTCTGCCACAGCTCCCAAGCCTCTTCGGCGGTTCCAAGTCCTACCGTCCGGTAGCTTTCCTTGCGCAAGTAGGCCTCCACCAAGTTACGGATATGTTGGTCATCGTCAACGACTGCAATCAGCACATTTGCATTCATCATATGTACCTCCGGGCTTTATCTTCTATCAGTATACCAAGCGGCGGCCGGCGGATGGGAAATGCCATTATTTTTCCACAAAAGCACCAACGTTCTGCCAATGCCGGTCTGTATATTGAAACTGTAAGACAACTTATCCCTCAAATAAAGGAGTGTTACCATGAATCACAAGCATGTTTTTGGCAAACTGGCCCTTTCGGCTGCTCTTCTTGTGGCTTCCGCGGGTACGGCCCATGCCTCCGCAGACTCGTCTGCGACGGATCGGCCCCTTCACAACGTGAAGATATACCAAACGACAACGGAGGCCGGTCCGGTCGCTTCCTCCGTTCGCATACTGCCTGATCCGCTGGAGCTGGTCAAGCAGTATGCAACGGAGACGCTGAAAGACTGGGAGCAGACGCTGGAGAAATACAAGAAGCTGGCTGTAACGGAAGGGAAGGCCTTCTTTATTGCGGCCGAAGCCCCTCCTACTGAGCCGGATCCGGAAGCCCAGGAAAAGTCGGCGCCCATCCATGGAATAGCCATTGCAGCAGTTAAAGCGCCGGACCTTCAGGGCGAAAACATCAAGGAATTGAAAGAGGCTGCGAAAACGGTTGAAATTACAGAGATCCTGGGAGATTCAGAGATCTTGGGAAATTACGAGATAAAAGGTGATGCCGGCCTGGTACATGTCGCGAAACCGAGCGATATCGCGGACCAGGACGTCCCTAAGCAATGGGTAAAAACGCTCATACGGAAAGAGCTTAAGAGCGATGGTACGGCTAGCGATATAACCTCCTCGCCTAAAGAAGCGAGCATCGCTATCAAAGCGGCAGCAGCCGTATCTCCGGATGATATCCTTATTGAAGCAGCTCCAGGCCGCCATGAGGAAGTTAAGGCGGTCAAACTTACCGAGCGTGATATCGCCTTCATCAAAGCGCAAATGGAGCTTGCACAGGCCGTGGAATCAAAGGACTCCGACGCCATCAAGAACGCCCTGGCCCAGCTTCTCGAACAGTATAAGGCACAGATCGCCCAGCTGGAGCTGAAGGCTGCGAAGGAAGACGCTGACGCTGAATAGTCTATAGGAATGGATATACTTACGTTTTCAAGAACAAGCCCTGCCCGGTTTGGGCAGGGCTTGGCTTGGTGGACCCGGCAGGCTCGATGCTTGGTCCAGTCGAGGCAGGCATTATAGCTGACCCGCTCCGGGACGGCTTGCTTGCTGAACCCGGCAGGCTTGTTGGCGGGCCTAGGCTAGGCAAGTTTGTTGGCGGGTCTGGTCGGGCAGAGACTGCTTGCTGGATCCGGCAAGTTGTTGGCTGGACTATGTCATGCAGGCTTGGGTTTGTCGGCTGGCGAATTCGGCGACCAAGCTTGCCAGACTCCGGCGCCTATTACGATTTCTTGACCAGCACCTTGACCAGCTTCACCGCCGACCGTACGCGGGGACGCTTCAAATTCGCCTCGACATACCGGTAATCCGTCAGGATCACGCCGGCATCCCGCATCCCGTAGGCAAAATCATCGTCAAACAAAAGCTTAAATTCCCACACCCGCTTCTCCCAATTCGGAATATTCGCCTGCATCCAGTCATCCTCCACACCCGGATGGACATACGTTTCGCATACGCCTTCCGGCAGCCGGTACAGTCTGGCAATGATCGATTGCTTGAAGCTGTCGTACGTCTCCCCTTCCAGCTTGGGGAAGGGATGCGAGAGCAGATAATCCGGAATCGGAACCCCGAATGTATCGGCTAAGCCCGATGCCAGGGCTACCGGACGCTCGATGTTCGGCAGGGAGCGGAGCAGGGAGTCCTCCGGGTCGATATAGCGGAACAGCCGAACCGGGAGCCTCCAGCGCGAAGTCTTCCACAGCATCTGAGGGATGAGGCTGCGCCCCGTCTCTATCCCATACAGGCTCCCCATATGATTATCGACATGGCTAATCCGAATCCCTGCCCTGCGGGCAAGCCGGTACTGGGCTTCCAATTCCTTCAGCACCGCTCCGGCCTCTGCGCCTTGTTCGAACTCGCGGACCGTCCGGTATTGGTAGCCTTCGGCATCATGAAGCGAGGGATGCCCGGTCAGGCTTCGCCATCGCAAGGCTTCAAATTCGCTGGTCATCGTCAGATGCAGGCCCACATTGGCCTGATTCCTCCGCGCGGCCCACGCTGCCGCCTCCTCGAATCCGGGGGCGACCGTCATGATGGTGGCCGATGACGCCTTGTTCTCCTCAAGCAGGTGCTGGATGGCCTGATTCATCGGCCCGCTCTGCCCGAAATCGTCACAATTGATGATCAGTCTTCGCTCCATGCTCATGCACGCCTCCGATCGGTTTAGAAAATTCGATTTTGGTAAGGAAGGATACGAGGAATGAAACCACCAGCAGGCATAGCGGAACGACGCTCATTAAATAACGGAAGGTCGATTCCGGATCGTTCCCCGGGTTGTCGCCGCTTTCATATCCAAAGATGATCCCGACCACCCAGAAGGCAAGCGCGGAGATCAGACCGCTCGACCGCGTAATAAACCCGCTCACGGACGTGTAAATCCCTTCCCTCCGCAAGCCTGTTCGCTGCGCATCTTCATCGATGATACTGCCGCTGACAACCGCAGGGGTCACCAGAAAGCCGGCAAGCCCGAAGCCTACGCCGATGCCGGCCAAGATGCCGCTGACCAGGTTAAAGCCGAACCAGAGCGGAATGACCGACAGACCGTATATCGCCAAGGACAGCCGCCAGGCCTTCACGCCGTCCATGCTGCGGATGATCCGGTACCAGACGAATACGAGCGGAATGACCGATACGAATACCGAAGCCAGCAGCAGGGACACCTGGTCATCAGGAATCTTCAGCACATATTTGGCATAAAAGGGGATCGTCGAGCTGATGAGCCCGTTCACCGTCTGCGCGAACGAATTCGAGATGTTGAACACCCAGAATTTCTTGTTGCGCAGCGTTTCCCGGAATGCCGCGCCCAGCGAAAGCGGCTCTGCTTCCCGGTAAGCCTCCTGCTCCCGGACGCTCATCATGCATATGAACATGAACGCGCCGAACAGCACAGCATATAGAATCGCCATGTTCGAGAACCCCATCGCATCGTACAGAATCGGCGTCACGGCCGTGCCGATCAGCAGGGCAACGACCTGATAGCCCTGCTGCACCGCCGAAGCCTTGGCGCGGAGCCGGTCGCCCCGGAACAGCTCCGGAAACAAGGCCCCGTAATTGACCCACAGCACCGTTGCTACTGCCTCGTAAAGAATCAGGGTTATCAGAAACCACGTAAACAGTCCGTTCTGCCCAAGTCCCTCCGGCGGGGAAAATACGAGCACAAAGGTGAGCATAAAGAGCGGAATCGCGCCGAACACCCAGGGCCTGCGCCTCCCGATTCTTGTCTTTGTCCGATCCGACCAGTACCCCATCAGCGGATTATTAACCGCGTCCCAGATCAGAAAAACCGTCCGTGCCAGAGATGCCAGCCCAATTCCCAATCCCAGCTGATCCACATAAAAGAAGATGTAAAAGGAGCTGAACGCCTGGCTCGGAACCATCATGGCAAACATCCCGAGCGAAAATGAATACGGCGAATTGACCCAACTGCGCTTCATGCGCATCCCCCCACCAAAGGTCCATCCTGGAATGGACGATATTGGTGTACAGTATTCGCCGCAGCCTGGGTTTATACCTGCTCACCCGGCCGGTGTCGGACAATGGGCACCTTGCCAACAGGCCTCGCGAGACCCTGCCCTTTTACCCGCCTGAAGCTATAGACCAGCGCCCGATGCACGCAACAGAAAAAGCCGCTTCGCTTAGGACCGGCAGGTCTTCAGGCGAAGCGGCTTGGTTACCGCGAATGCTATAGGGTTGAACGGTCTACAAACAGCGGATCCACAAAGCTTCGGCAATATTGCTCGGCAATCTGCTCCGCGCTGTATCCCATGTCGCGCAGGAACAAGATAATATCTGCACGCGGCAGCGAGGCCATCATGACGGAAGTAAACTGCGGATCCACGGGCATCAGGGTGCCTTGTTCCGCCGCATCCTCAAGCAAGGTTTTGATCTGCAGCCGCAGATAGGTGAAGGGCGGATTTTCGCACAATTGATTCTTGGTTTCCTCCAGCCTGTCGGTGGTCAGCATCACCCGAAGCCATTCCAAATCCTCATTAAAATGCAGGATCACACGGGTGATAATCGTCCGAATCCGGACGGCGACCGGTTCATCACTGTTGCGAAGATACTCATCCAGCTCCTGCAGGAACCGATCGATTTTCGCTTCCATCAAGGAAAAGCATATCTTGCTCTTGCTTGGATAACGGCGATAGAGCGTGCCTTGGCCGATCCCGGCCGTCTTGGCCACCTGATGCATGGACACGTCCTCGACCCCGTATTTATTAAACAACGCTTGAGCCGTATCCAAGATTTTTTGACTCAATTCGTCATTCTCTTTTTTGCTCAGAATGCATGCATCCTTTCCCATCGACACAGGAATCCTTATGCGGCGGACCGTTCCTGTTCAGACGGCGTAGAAGCGCGTTTCACGAACAGACCCAGCACCAATGCGGCAATTGCCAGAACAAGTCCGGTGATGAAAGCACTATGAAGGCCGGCTATCATACTCTCGACCGGATTCAGATCCCCGGTTGTCACGACATAATTTTTAGCTCCTGCTGTCATGATGCTGATAAACAGCGCCATGCCGACGGCTCCCGCCACCTGCTGAAGAGTATTCATAATTGCGGTTCCGTGCGGGTACAGCAGTCTCGGCAGCTGATTCAGAGCCGTTGTTTGGGCAGGCATCATGACCATGGATATCCCTATCATCATCATAACATGAAGGAAGATTACATAACCACCCGTCCATGAAGCGTTAACGCGCGAAAACAGGAAGATGGCAATAACTAACAGGATCAGTCCCGGAATGACCAGCACTCTCGGCCCGAACTTGTCGAACAGCTTGCCCGTGATCGGTGCCATCAGTCCGTTGATAATGCCGCCCGGCATCATGACAAGACCCGCCGCCAGCGCCGTCATTCCCAGTGCATTCTGCAGGAACAGCGGCAGCATGATCATCGTGGAGAACATGCTCATCATCAGCACAAGCATTAGAATCGTCACCAGCGAGAACATCGGATATTTGAAGGTACGCAGGTCCAGCATCGGCTCCTTCATGCTCAGCTGACGCCATACGAAGAGCAGCAGGCTGATAGCCCCGGCCGTGATGCACCAAATAACCACCGGATCAGACCAGGAGCCCTCTCCGGCACTGCTGAAGCCGTACACGATGCCCCCGAAGCCGATCGTCGACAGAATGATGGAGATGAAATCGACCTTCGGTTTCGTAAGCTCGGTTACATTTTTCAAAAACATAGCTGCAAAAATAATCGAGAATGCAGCCAGCGGAATCACGAGATAGAACAGCCAGCGCCAATTCAGCGCGTCAACAATCAAACCGGACAGTGTCGGTCCGATCGCCGGGGCGGTCATAATGACAAGCCCGATCATCCCCATGGCGGCTCCGCGGTTTTGCGGCGGATAGATGCTGAGGATCGTATTCATCAGCACCGGAATCATGAGACCCGTTCCGACTGCCTGCAAAATACGACCGGTCAGCAGCACCCCGAATACTGGGGCGAACCCGCATATAATGGTCCCGACAAGAAATAGCGACATTGCGCCGATAAACATCTGCCTTGTCGAAAACCATAGTTGAAGCAGCGCCGTGATTGGCACGAGAATGCCGACAACGAGCATGTAAGACGTGGACAGCCACTGCACCGTCCCCTCACCGATGCCGAACTGCTCCATCAAGCTTGGAAACGCGATGTTCAGCAGCGTCTCATTCAAGATCGAGACGAACGCGCCGATAATCAGCGCTGCGACAATCGGTCCCCTCTTTATCTTGCTTAAATCAATTTTGGCCGAACTCGGCCCCACTCCCATATCCAAGAATGTATCCTCCTTATCTCTATATACGGACAATTGTCCGTTAGCGTGGTATTATTCTAACGGACAATTGTCCGCAAGTCAAACCGAAATTTAAAAATTTACATATTCTTTACAAAGAAAGGGTAAGCCCGGCATCTACCGTCCCGGGCTTACCCTTATCCATTCATATTCCGCTTGCTTCAACTCCAAACCCGCTGTAGGCATAACGGCGGAGTGCAGAACAAGCTTGCATTACATGCTGGAAGCTCTTCAAGTCAAGTTCTCTGCAATCATTGCAAAAGCTCTACGAGCTCTGCAGCATCTTCTCCTTGTACACCTTCGCCCAGCCCTCCAGATTGTTCGTGCAGATCAACAGGTCCGGATACTGCGCGAGGGACTCGAGCACCGCCTCATCGTCAGGCGTCCACACGATCAGCTGAATCTCCCTCTTTCGCGCTTCCTCCAAAAATTCAGGCGTAATAAACACATATTTTACGGACACATACTTTGCCCTCAATTGATCCAGATACGGAAATACGGATGGCGTTGCCCCGTAAATAACCAGGCCAAGCTCAATGTCCGAATCCAGGGTGCGCGCCCGCTCGATCGAATAATGATCGAAGGAGGTCAGGAACACCTGCTTCTCCATGCCTGCATTCCGCACCGTCTCGATTACCTTCTGCTCCAGCCCCGGATAAGCATGTCCCGTCTGCTTCAGTTCGATATCCACCGTCATGCGGTCTTTCGCCAGCAGCAGCGCTTCCTCCAGCGTAGGGATGACTTCCCCCTGCCCCGCATCGAGTCGCCGGAGCTCCTCGAACATGAAGGACTTCACCTCTCCGGTCCCGTTTGTCGTCCGGTTGACCGTCGGATCATGGATTACGACGGGCACCCCGTCCTTCGTCAGCTGAACGTCCAGCTCCAAATGCGTGTACCCAAGCTCAAGCGCCTTCCGAAAGCCCAGCATCGTGTTCTCCGGGTATTTCAGCGGATACCCCCGATGGGCCAGTCCACGTACTGTCATCGTTCATTCCCCCTCGTAAGCTTAGTTAAACTACCATGATGCGGCCTGCCGTCTTAACATGGAAAGCCCACCGGGGCGTGAGGCCCCGGTGGCTCTGGCATGCCTATTTACTTAAATGTCGAATTTGCCATAGCGGCTACGATATGCTTCTGCATGACCGTAAAGACAAGCACGATCGGAATGATCGCCATAACGCTCGATGCCATAATGATATGGAAGAACATCGCTTCATTGCCTGCAATGGAATCGCGAAGCATCGCGATGCCGACCGTAAGCACCCGCATATCGTTGTCATTGGTCATGATCAGCGGCCAGAAATACGAGTTCCAGGTCGAGATGAAGATCAGAACGCCCATCGTTACGACGGTCGGCAGCGCCATCGGGAGCAGCAACTTGTACAAGATGGAGAACCGGCCCGCACCGTCGACCCGTGCCGCCTCCAGAACATCATTGTTGATCGATTTGAACGATTGCCGCAGCAGGAAGATCGCATAAGCCGAAGCGCCATGAGGCACGATGAGGGCCAAGAATGTGTCAAGCCAGCCAAGCTTCGACATCATAACGTATACGGGCACGAAGGTAACCTGCTCGGGAACGATCAGGGCGGCCAGCACGAGCAGGAATAGCGCATCCCGTCCCCGGAATTGCCCTTTCGCGAAAGCATAAGCCGCCATTAACGCTACGTTCAGCTGCAGAATGATCGTCCCTACGGCCATAATCAGCGTATTGCCGAAATACCGCGCGTACGGAATGACGCGGAAGGCTTCGGCGAAGTTCTCCCAGGCGAAGCTCTGCGGCCAGAACGTCGGTACGGCCATTCGCATTTCAGCCTGCGTCTTGAGCGAGCTGATCAAGAGCCAATATACCGGAAAGAACATGACCAGAGTGACCAGGACCGCTGCTATAATGCGAAGCGTCATGAGCAGTTTGCGGTTTGCGGCCGAACCGGCCATATAATTATCCCTCATAGTGCACCTTCTTCCTGCTGACCCACATCTGAAACATCGTTAACAGCAATATAATGACGAACAGAATCATGACCAGTGCGGAAGCCCTGCCCGTCTTGAACTCGACGAAGGCCATCGTGTAAATCCAGTATACGATTGCGTTGGTGGCCTTAAGCGGTCCGCCATCAGTCATGACATCGATGGATTGGAAGACCTGCATCGACGAAATGAAGCTGGTAATAACAAGAAACAGCGTCATGGGCGACAAGAGCGGGAGCGTGATGTTGCGGAACTGCCGAAGCCGGCTGGCTCCATCAATGGAGGCCGCTTCATAATATTCCGCCGGAATTCCGCGCATGCCCGCGATGAACAGGATCATGGCAAACCCCACGCCCTTCCAGACCGAGACGGCGACAAGCGCCGGCAGCGCGGTGGAAGGATTGATGAGCCATTCCACCGGATCCATTCCGAACCAGGATACCACCTGGTTCAAAAGCCCGTACTGCCCGTTATAAATCCAAGTGAACACCATGGCCGCGATGACCATGGAAATGTAATACGGCATGAAGATCACGCCCCGCATGAATCCGAACAGGCGGGAGGATGACACGTTGAGCAGCAGCGCCAGCAGCAAGCCGATCGCCAGCGTAAAGACGACATCCATGAGCGTGTATAGAAATGTCACCTTCATCGATTGATAGAACTCTTCGTTAGTCAGCAGCCGGGTATAGTTGTTCGCTCCGACGAATCTCATCACCGGGCGCGTCATGTTCCAGTTCGTGAAGCTGATATAAATGGAGTACAGGAGCGGGAAGTACAGGAAAGCCCCCATGAATACCAGTGCCGGCACCGAAAAGGCAAAGTCCTTCCATTTCTCGATGACCGAATTCGACACCCGTCTGGATACGGAAGCGGACGCCCGGTTGGGCGCCGCCTTGTTTAATTTTGGATTAGTTCCCATAGACATCACTCGTAATCCATCAGAATATCGTTAATCTTCTTGGCCGCTTCCTGCATTAACGGCACCGGATCCTTCTTGTTAAGCACCATCTCGCCGATGACTTCCTTGTACACCTCGCTGAATTCCGGATAAGCCGGATGCTGCAGGCGCGGAGTCACTTCGTCAAAATGCTCGTAAACCGCTCTGTACTGAGGCCATCTCTCGAAATATTGGTCGCCTTCTTCCGATTCGATTGCCGATTTCCGGGTCGGCAGGTAGCCTACCGATTCCGCCCACTTGATGTTATGCTCGGCCGAGGTCATGAACTCGATAAACTTCCATGCGGCTTCCTTCTCCAGATCCTTGGCGCCGTTCATCATCACGATGCCTGCGCCGCCAATATTGGAGGTACGCTTCTTGTCGCCAGGAAGGAAGGATACGCCCACTTCAAAGTCCGCGTTCTCGCGGTACATTTTCAGCATGGCCGATGTATGCTGTACCATTGCGATCTCGCCGTTCAGGAACATTTGACGCATATTGTCGGAAGCGCCCTTGCCGAAGCCCATATGCATGCTGCCTTCGTTTTGCCACTTGTAGAAGTTCTGGAGGTAGCGCAAGGAATCCTCGTTCTCCACTGCCGATGCGCTCATATCCTCCGTCAGGATTTGCCCGCCGCCGTTAATGTTCCACGGATCGTAGTACCAGGTATCCCAGCCTGGAACGGAGAAGGCATACCGTGTCGTTTTGTCGCCTTCCTTCTTCACGACTTTGGCGTTGAAGGCTTCAATCTCGTCCCACTTTTGCGGCGGCTCTACGCCGAGCTCGTCCAGCATCGTCTTGTTGTACACGAAGACGCTGGTGCTGACGATCAGCGGGAAGCCGTATTGCTTGCCGTTAAATGCATACGCGTTCAGCATGCCTTGCGCGAAGTCGTCCATCTTCACTTCGTCCCGTTTGATCCATGGTCCCAGGTCGGCGAATACGCCGCTGTCCGCGAAGTTCGGCAGGGAAGATACTTCCACGTTCGTCACAGCCGGAACGTCGCCGGCGGCCACGGCAGCCGACAGCTTCTTATGCAGATCCGGATACCCGCCTTGGAATACCGGTTCGACCGTAATGTGCGGATACTTCTTCTGGAACTCGGCAATCATGTAGTTCAAGCCTTCCAGCTGGGCTTCGGCATGCGAGTGCCAATACTGGATTTTGATCGGCGTCGTATCGTTCTTCAGATCCATCGAAGCGGCTTCCACGTCATCGAGGTTAACCTCGCCCCCTGCGTTCCCGCTTCCTCCGCTGCCTCCTGCGCACGCGGTCGTCATGATCATCAAAATGGTCAACAGCGTAAGCAACCATGTTTTCTTTTTCATCAATGTTCTGGCCCCTTTCGAATGTTCCTATCACTGCATATCTGCTGTCTGTGATTCAAAAGCCTAGATATCCCCTAAAAAATGCGCACAAAAATAGAGACGTTAACGAGCAACCAAAAGAGCCACCACCTCCTACAAAAGCTAAAGCAGCTGCCTCCCA
This sequence comes from Paenibacillus ihbetae, assembly GCF_002741055.1. Lineage (NCBI taxonomy): Bacteria > Bacillati > Bacillota > Bacilli > Caryophanales > Paenibacillaceae > Paenibacillus > Paenibacillus ihbetae. The sequence goes on from NZ_CP016809.1 coordinate 2,754,395, forward strand.
GGGTTATCTCATCGTCTCCACCCCTAGCGATATGCAATTAAGCAATTCATTCACTGCGGACCGAACCGCCCTATGAAACACGCACCACTCGTGTTAGCGACGGTTGATCAAGGGAGTATGAACCAAAAAATGTGTGAACAACCTCCTGCTCAAGTACCAGCCATCCTATGAATGCGCTTTCGGTTACCGCTGCACAAAACGATAGAATTGGGGTCATGCCAGATTGAGTCTCTTCCAATCCTTCAGTTATTCGCCGCTTCCCCCAGGATAGCGCTTTCAGAATAGCCAAAACTGCTCACAAGCTGTGTCTATCATGTTTAGTATCTATCATAGAGGAATTAATTAGCAGGAGTCTATAGCGAAATATGTATTTTTTTGTCGAATTTAAAAGAAAATTAGCCGGATGTAACAAATATCATTGCGAACATATCAAAGGAAACCATCGCTTCCCTACAACTGGATAACACGCTATGAAAATGTGAAAAAAATTATAATATTTCCGAAAAACCATGAAAGGACGAAAAAAAGGATCCGATATAAATGGTGTGTTACACGCAATTCCAAAAATAGCCGCAGTTTGCCCGTACCCGGAAATGCCGCGGCCATTGCGACAAAGGGGGCGTACCTTACTTCAGCAAACATAACGACACCGACAATTTGGACAGCAAGAGCGGCGGCTTTAAGCTATCCGCTAAGGGAGAAATGTTAACGTCCTCCTAGCTGCTTGAATCGGACGAAGAAACTAAACATCCGATCGGACAATGACATTTTTTGATACGGAGGAGAAATGGGCATGGAGCGATTAGCATCACTGTTTGAAGAGCTTGAACGCCTCACCGGCGTGGCCGATATCGCCTATCATGAAATCCGGGACGGCCGTTTGAATCCGGTATCCAAAACGAAGACAGACCAGCTCGGCGTGGAGAAGTGGAAAAGCGTTCATGCAGAGCATCCCGTCTACATCCGGCATGACCGCCTTTTGCGCGAAATGATGGAGCATCCGCAAACGGCTGTCGTGCAAGACGTGAAGAACGATCCGCGGTCAGCCGACGAGTTTTTCCTGTTCGGGATCGACAGCATTATGGTTCTGCCTGTCATGCAGCATGAGGCGGTGAAGGGGATCGTCGTCGTGGCCTCGATTGGAGCACGGCATGATTTCACGGAAGAAGAGGTTCAACGTGCAGAATCACTGGTGTTTGAATACAGGGATGCCTTTCAACTACAGCATAAGGAGGATCCTTCTACATGAATATAGCCGAAGCCATGCTGAAGTATTTGCGAGATGTCGGAGTGGACTGCATGTTCGGGATTCCGGCCGGGATCATCGGGCCGATCTACGACGCGTTGATTGATGTCGATATCAAACCGATCATTACGAAAAATGAAGCCGGCGCCGCTTATATGGCCGCGCGATATGCCAGCAATTCCGGCAAGCTCGCCGTTTGTGCCGGTGCCGGTGCGGTCGGCGTCGGCAATATGATGAACGGGATTGCCGATGCCATGCGCGCCAAAGCCCCTCTGCTGGTCATCACCGGATATGTGAACCGGTGGCAGATCGGCAAGGGCGCCATCCAGGAGATGGATGCGCAGGATATCGTCCGCCCCATCACCAAATACAGCAGCACCGTGATGAACGAAGCCGATGTGCTGGCCGAGCTGGATAAGGCGGTAAGGATCGCGCTGACTCCCCCTTGCGGGCCTGTGCATATTTCGGTTCCGATCGATGTGCAGCGGATGGAAGCGCCGGCGCTCCTGCCTGCGGCTCCAGAGCCTTCCTCGCTCCAGCGTATTCGCCCGAATCCGGAAGAGCTGGAGCGGGCTGCAGCCCTCCTGAATGAGGCCAAGCAAGGAATCATTATGGTTGGCCGCGGCGGGCGCTCGTCAGCCGAAGCGATCATGCGTCTCAGCGAACGGCTGCAGTGGCCCATCATTACAACGCCATCGGCGAAAGGAATCATACCTGCCGAATTTCCGCTGAACTTAGGGAATTACGGATTTTCTAGCACCGATGCGGCGATGGAATACGTCGCCTCTTCGCAGGCCTCCTGCATTTTAATTTTGGGTACAAGCCTCGGAGAGTCCTCTACCTGTAACTTCAATGACGTCCTGGTGGACGGACGCAAAGTGATTCATGTCGACCGTGATGCCAAAGAGCTCGGGAAAGTGTTCCGGACCGATGCAGCCGTCGTTGCCGATCTTCGGGACGCCGTTCCTTATTTTGTGGAGCAGGCGAGCCCGTCTTCGGCTTCCTTTAAGAAGCCGTCTCCGCTTAACGAGGCCTACGAGCCCAATCATACGGGGTTGTCGCTGCGCCTGTTTCTGGAGAAGCTGAGCCGAGTGATGCCGGCAGACACGCGATATGTATGCGATATCGGGGAATTCACCAACTTTGTCCTGAAGTATTTGGAAGTGCCCGCCGGCGGCGACTTTGAAATCAATCTGAACTATGGAGCGATGGGATCGGCGATGGCAGGTGGACCGGGGCTTTATCTGGCGGACTCGACCCGCCCGGTTGCCGTTATTGCGGGCGACGGCTCGTTCTTCATGAATGGCACCGAGGTGCTTACCGCTAAAGAATACGGTCTGCCCGTCATTTACTTCATTATTAACAACGCCATGCTGTCTTACGTCGAGCGCGGGCAGAAGTTTCTATATAACCGCACGATCCCGGATTACAAGCAGGAGAGAATCTCCATCGCCGACATGATGCGCATCGCCGGCATCCGAGCGATGTCTGTCGACCGTCTGGAGGATATGGAGGATATCCCGGGATTCCTGCGGGAGATGACAGGGCCCTGCATCATTGAAGTCAATACGGACGGCAGTGAGCCTGCACCGATCTTGGATCGCTTGAAGGCCTTGAAGAAATAAGCAATAAGGAACAACACCAATTCACCATAATATGTATTGATCATAGGAGGAAGAGCAACATGGGAAGCTTTAATATCAAAATCGATCAAGCTGCAAAAGTATTTCATGCCGAGGTGGAAGGCACCTTCTCGCCGGAGGACGGAATGGCATCCATTGAGGCTTACGGCAAGGCCATTTCAACCATTTCCGTTCCGGAATATGAAATTGACATCGACTGCACGAAGCTGAACGTCTCTGCGCCTGAGACGCTGCCGCTTTTGGAAGGATGCTTCGAGCTTTATAAAAAAGACGGCTTTAAAAAGGTTACGCTGCGCATTTCCAAAAATCCGATCCTGAAAATGCAGCTCGGGCGTGTAGCTCGGGGCGTGAAGCTGGACAACTACGAAATTATCGAACAATAAGGAGAGATGGCCATGAGAGGTGTACAAATTCGCGAGATTGAAATCTACCATCCTGCTAATGAAGTAGACAACGAATACTACATTAATTATTTTGCGGAAAGAGGTACGGATGTTACCGGACTTGTAACCGCTCTGGGCCGTAATAAGCGTTTTATTATCGATAATCCGGAAGAGAATACGTTCACGATGGCCGTGCAGGCATCCAAGCTGGTGCTGGAGAAGAGCGGGCTGTCCGCAAAAGACGTGGATCTGATCATCTTCACTTCCCAGACACCGGAATATTTGTTACCCAGCAATGCGCTGAAGCTCCACCATGCCCTTGGAGGCGATCTCTTAACGGCTTGCTTCGACATTAACGCGAATTGTGCCGGCATCCTTGTTGCGGTCGAGCAGGCTTCCCGCTATATGACCGCTAATCCTAGGGTTGAGCGGGCGCTTGTGGTCGGCTCCGATTATCTTTCGGTCCACAGCCCGGAGGAGCCGGTGTATTATTCGAATTTTGCCGAATCGGCAGTAGCCGTGATTTTGGAGCAAGTGGAAGGCACCCGCGGTTTGATCGATTCCGTCTATCAAACCGATACGTCCGTCATCGACAATTCCCTTTTCCCGGCCCACGGCTTGTCGAATCTGTACCGTGAGGAGTTTACGGCTAAGGATGCGCAGGTGAAGTTTACGCCATTCGACGATTCGGTCTGTGCCGAATCGGCGGTGAATTCGATCCGCATATTGCTGGAACGCAACCATCTGACCAAGGATGATATTGCCGGCTTTATGTTCTCCCAGTTTACCTTGGGCAATATCAAGCATGTTTCCGAGCGCCTCGGCATTGATCATGACAAGGTTCCTTATATCGGGGACAAGTACGGTTACACCGCGACAACGAGCCCTTTCCTCGCACTGTACGAAGCAGTTCAGGCAGGTAAAGTGAAGCGCGGCGATTACCTGGTCTTCTGGACGGTGGGAGCGGGTTGGCAAAATGTCAGCCTGTTGATGCAGTACTAAGTCTCCTGCTCTGGCAGCTGACCGTTCTCATCGTTAATAATAAAAGGTATCTGCAGCAAGAAGCCCGTCCATTTCCGCAATGGACGGGCTTCTTCATGTCATCATAGATTAGTGCAGGGGGACAATCAACCTGCCAGCTGCGTATATTTGTTTATTTAACTAAAAGCTTATGCAGCCGCCGATTAACTCCTATTGCAACCTCGCGGTGTAGGCATTGACCTATCGTACACCGTTTTAGCTTAACTAGCTGAAAGGCATAACAACCTTGAATGTCATTATGCCTTCTGCAATGCGTTGTTATTTGCTTGCTGCATACCTGTCGATCACCGCAAGCGGGAGATGGTCAGTAACAATGCGGCTATAATGCGCGAGCTGTATGATACCACGCTCATCAATTAAAAATTCAGCAGGTATTCGATTGAAGTTGGAGCCTTCCTCCGGAGTAAGAGCAAAACCTGCTGCTGCTGCTGCTTCGGCAAACTTTTTCGTGTTCGCATCCGCCATTGTCATGCGTAATTTCTCTTCCGATGTCTCGACACTATACAAATCGTACAAAGACGCCTTGGGGTCTGCAACGAGCGGGAACGGGGGGTTTTGTGTCCCAACGTAAGTTCGCATATTAGCCTCCGGTGATTCGAAGACGGCAATAACGTCCAGACCTTGACGCTGCCAGTCTGGAAACCTGTCGACAAATTGATGTACGCGCAAATTGCACAGGGCGCAAGCGGAAAAACGCATAAAGGCTAGCAGTACTTTACGTCCGCGGTAATTATCAAGCGATATGGGGTTGCCGCAGTGGTCGACGGTTTGAAAATTCGGGGCGGCCATTCCCTGCTGAAGCTGGTGAGTCATCGGTGGTTACCTCCTGTACTTGGAAAAGATTGATTTACCGATCCAATGTATCAGAAAGAGCAATCCTCTTCTGTGACCTAGTCACCAAACAGCCTCTCCAATTCCGAACGGCGGATGATCCGTATCCAGCCTCGCCCTTTCTCCACCAACTCCTGCAACTCAAAACGCTGAAGAGTGCGGCTTACGACTTCACGGGCGGTGCCGACCTCGGCGGCAAGCTCGCCATGCGTCATTCGCAAAATTGGCTGCTGCTCCGACGTGGCACGCAGCAGTGCTTCTGCCAATCGCATATCCATCGGTTTGGTCTGTTTTCCTTGAAGCTGTTCACCCATATGCATGATTCCGTCAAGGAGGTTACCGAACACAGTTTTACGAATCGACTCGTATTCTTGCACCCAGCGAAGAAAACTGAGTTTGGAAATGAACAGCGCCACGACCTCTGTTTCAGCTTCTATAACAGCCGGGTAGTCTCGTTCACTCAGTCCACTAAGGACAAGGAGAGCGCAAATTTCGCCGGGATTCAGTTTGTTCACGACCCGCTCGCTCCCCTCCTCCCCGATTTGGCTGATGCGGGCACTGCCACTCAGCAATAACATGCCATAGAGCGCTGCTTCCTCTCGCTGAAACAGACGCGTTTTAGCGGAGAATATCCTCACTTCAGGCTTGGCTTCAGCCCAATCCTCCGGGCAAACATCTCTCAAACACGGAAAAACTTCCAGCAATCGCTTGTCCTGAAATGAAGTCATGCTCCGTTTCCCCCTTAAAAGAGATTGATATTTAGATAAGGATCTTACTCGAACAGCGGCACCTTCGGGTCTTTGCCATTGCAGTGGACCAGCATCGCATGCAGCTGTCCCCGGTGATGGTACAAGTGGGCCAGAATCTCAAGCAGCCACTCGTAACGGGTATAGGCTGCGCCCCAATAGGACGTCACCTCCCGATGCAGCTCATCGTCGCTCATCTCATGAAATGCCTGCGCCAAGTACGAATAGCTCGTTAACAATTCAGCCTGGATATCCTTCAGATTGTTCAGCGATACTCCGGCGTAGTAAACGCTCATCTCTTCCTGCGTCGCCCCGCCGGATATGAGGAAGTCGGCTCTGCAGATGACCGCGATATGCTTCAGCAGCTCGCCGACGGAATGCTTGTCCGCCGTTGGCCTAACGAGCAGATCCTCCTCTGTTAGCTTGTCAATCATCGCCACGACCGACAGCACCGCCACTTCGATCTGGTGCAGCGCATATGTACAAAAGGTATTCATTCCCGTTCTCTCCCTTATCTTAGGTTGTTGTTCAGTATGAACTGGTTATGTAAGTTGGTTCAAAGAGTCCGCCCTATATTATAGAACATACGTTCTCGTGTTTTCAATAAAAAAACAACCTGGCTCTCTTTCGGTAGGTTAAGAGCCAGGTTGTTTGTCCGCATATTATACGGTCTGTGTTACTAATCCGACCAGCGTACATCCGGACGTATTTTCGAGCACCTTCACGCTGAAGGATGCCCCGCCGGCATCTCGCGTGACGCTGACCGACAGAGGACCATTTCCGATGCGATCGATTCGGCCTTTAGGGCTCAAGGGAAATATCGATTTTTGAATCCCGCCGATCAGACTTTCTTCACGTCGATATGGATTTGGCTCCGCTTAAACGGAACTGGCGCGGCGTCATCCCCGTAAAATTTCGGAACACCTGCGTATAGTAACTCTGGCTGCAGAACTTGAACGTAAACGCAATTTCAGAAATGGGCTGATTCGTGTACACAAGCAGGTGCTTGGACTCCTCCACCTTTCTCCGGTTAATGTACGAGGTCAGCGGCATGCCGGTCTCCCGCTTGAAGCGGTCGGACAGGTAGCTCGGGTGGACGCCCAGATGATCCGCGATTCCCTGCAGGGACAGCTCTTGAAAAATATGCTCGCGAATGTAATAGATCGCCAGATTCACGATATGCGAATACGTCAGCTCTTCCTTCTCCTTGCGGATCATCGAGACGAACTGCACCAGCATCTCGTATTCGAACGCGACAAGGCGCTCCACATCGCCGATCTTCTCGATTTCCAAAATAAGCGTGTCGCTGAGATGAAAGGCCGTCTCCGGATCGACGCCGCCCTTGATAATCGCCCGGGTAAATAACGTACAAGAGGCGATCAGCGCGTTCTTCTTGGAACGGAGCGGATAGGTGGCCAAGACCGCAGCTTCAAGCTCATTGATCTTGCGCAGCATATCCATCGCTTTGGCCTCGTCGCCGAAACGGATGGCTTCCAGCAGCTCATGCTCGTAATCGAACGGCGGATGGATAAAATTGTCGCGCAAATATTGCATCCGGGAAGACAAGACGAAGGGCGGGTTTGCCGAACGGGAGAGCTCTTTCATTATTTGCACACCACCTAAAAATATTGATAAAAATCTGAATATTTTAGTATAATATAACCCTTTTTGGTTCTAAAATTCAAACATAACCTTGCTAGGGAGGAAGTGTACACGATGACTTGGAAGATTTCAAATTCCGAATTATCACAGCAGGCGCTGCTCAATATGGAGAGCCTGTTCGCGCTTGGAAACGGTTACCTCGGCGTTCGGGGCAACTTCGAGGAGGGCTACGGCCCGTCCATGTCGACCATTCGCGGAACCTATCTGAATGCTTTTCACGATGTCATTGAAATTCCATACGGCGAGAAACTGTTCGCCTTTCCCGATACCCAGCAAAAGCTCGTAAACAATATCGACGCTCAAACCGTTCTCGTCTACTTGGACGACGAGCCGGAGCCGTTTCGTCTGGACCATGGGACGATTTCAGCCCACGAACGCCATCTGCACATGGATAAAGGCTATGCGGAGCGTAAGGTGCAATGGACTTCTCCGTCCGGCAAAGAAATCCGGTTGACGTTCCGGCGCCTGGTGTCCTTCACCCGCCGCGAATTGTTTGCGATCCAGCTTGAGCTGACGCCGGTCAATTTCAACGGCCGGGTACGCATCGTCTCGACGGTGAACGGCAATGTAAAAAACTACACGAATCCGAACGACCCGCGGGTCGGAGCGGGTCATGCGGAACGAATGACCGTAATCGATGCCGGCGTTCGAGGTCAAGACGGCTATGTCATGGACGAGACGATGGCTTCCAAGCTGCGTGCGGCTTGCGTGACGCGCCACCGTCTGGAAGGCTCCGAGGCCCAGGTGCAGCTGGAAGCCGGATCGGGCGAAGTTCTGTTCACCGCTTCATTCCCGCTCTCCGGACCGGTTACTTTGACGAAATACAATATGTACACGGACAGCCTGCGTCATGGCTCGGATCTCGTGGAAGAGGGCATCCGGCTTCACGAGCGGCTGCAGGATTTGTCGTTCGAGGATCTGACCGCCGAGCAGACCCGGTATTTGAACGATTACTGGAAGTCCGCCGATGTCACGATCCGTAACGATGATCGTCTTCAGGAGGGCATCCGGTTCAATCTGTTCCAGCTGCTGCAATCCGCCGGTCGGGACAAGTACAGCAACATCTCCGCTAAAGGCCTCAGCGGCGAAGGGTACGAAGGGCATTACTTTTGGGATACGGAAATTTACATGTTCCCGGTATTCCTGATGACCCAGCCGGATATCGCTCGCCAGCTGCTGCTGTACCGTTACGCTGCGCTTGACCAGGCACGGGCAAGAGCCCGCGAGATGGGGCATAAACAGGGAGCCCTGTACCCGTGGCGTACCATCTCGGGAACGGAATGCTCCTCGTTCTTCCCGTCGGGAACCGCGCAGTACCATATCAGCGCCGATATCGCCTACAGCTATATTCAGTATTACCTGGCTGAGCAGGATCAGGATTTCCTCTTGTCCTACGGTGCGGAGGTGCTAATCGAGACGGCCCGCCTCTGGGCGGACATCGGCCATTATTACAACGGGGCGTTCCATATCGATGAAGTGACGGGGCCGGATGAATATACCTGCTGTGTAAACAACAACTATTACACCAACGTGATGGCGAAGCATAACTTGAAGTGGGCTGCCAAGAGCTGCGCGATCCTGAAAGACTACGATGCGGAAGGCTACAAAGCGCTCTGCGGCAGACTCGGCGTAACCGATGCGGAAATCGCCGCTTGGGCCAAGGCTGCGGACGCGATGCTGCTGCCTTACGACGAGACGCTGGGCATCAATCCGCAGGATGATACGTTCCTGCGCAAAGCGGTATGGGATTTCGAGAACACGCCGGAAGACAAATATCCGCTGCTGCTGCATTACCATCCACTGACGATTTACCGGTACCAAGTGTGCAAGCAGGCGGACACTGTGCTGGCCCATTTCCTGCTGGAGGACGAGCAGGATTTCGAGACGATCCGCCGCTCCTACGATTATTACGAAGGCATCACGACGCACGATTCTTCGCTGTCCTCCTGCATCTTCAGCATCATGGCTTCGAAGATCGGCAATACAGACAAGGCGTATGAGTATTTCATCGAAACCGCGCGCCTGGACCTGGACAACACGCACGGCAATACGAAGGACGGGCTGCATATGGCGAATATGGGCGGCACCTGGATGTCCATCGTATACGGATTTGCCGGCATGCGCATTAAGGAAAGCGGGCTGTCCCTCTCTCCGGCCATGCCGAAGGATTGGGAGCAATATGCATTCCGCTTGAACTTCCGGGGACGGCTGATCGGCGTCTCGATTGAAAAATCAGGTGTGACGATCGAGCTCGTCGAAGGCGAAACCCTCGAAATCAAGCTGTACGAGGAGCTTGTGGAGCTGGCTTCCGGACAGCCGGTGAAACGGCCGCTTAAAGGCTAAACAGCACGCGGCTTTGGGGGCGAATCCCCTGGATCGCGATGGGATGAGATGTTCCGGTGCAAGGCTCGGAACCAATCCCAATAACTGCCCGGATTGCGTGGATGGCTGGGTGAAGACGAACGACCATCCGCCATCCACCATCCCGCTATCAACGATTGATAAGATCACGGGAACGTACCAATATCGATACGCTCCCTCTGGCAAAAGGAGATATGCACCATGAGCGAAGGAAGAACGCTTCAAGCCGTCATCTTTGACCTGGACGGCGTCATTACCGATACGGCCGAATACCATTACCAGGCGTGGAAGGCCATTGCCGCGGAGCTTGGCATTCCCTTCACCCGCGAGTTTAACGAGAACCTGAAGGGCGTCTCCCGCATGGACTCCCTGAAGCTCCTCTTAAGCCAGGCGGAAACGCCGGTCAGCTATTCGGACGAGGAGCTGCACCAGCTGGCGGACCGTAAGAACAAGCTCTACGTCGAGCTGATCGGGACGATTACGCCGGCCGACCTGCTTCCCGGCATCGCCGAATTCGTCGCCGACATCCGGGCGGCGGGCCTGGCGACCGGCATCGCTTCGGCCAGCAAGAACGCCGTTGCCGTCCTTACCCGGCTTGGCGTCATGGATCGCTTCGACGTCATCGTTGACGTGACGAAGCTGAAGAACAACAAGCCGGACCCGGAGATCTTCCTGACGGCGGCTGCCCAGCTTGGCGCCGATCCGGCCGCTTGCATCGGCGTCGAGGACGCCTCGTCCGGCGTGGAGGCCATCAAGGCCGCAGGCATGTTCGCGGTTGCGATCGGCCAGGCCGAGCAATTCCCGCATGCGGATATCGTGCTGCCAGACACGTCGCAGCTTAACTTCCGCGAGCTGAAGCTAACGTTCGAAGGGTAATAAAGGGGCAAGGGAGTATTCCTAAAAGGTCTGTCGGCCTTTGGGACACTCCCTTTTTTTTCGTATGGTCATGATGCTGCCGGAGGGCTTATTTTGCAACCCCGTCTCGTCTTCGGTAGACTGATAAGTACAGTGATTGATTCCCAATCTAATGAGTGCGATTTATGCCTTAAGCGGGAGTCTATGACCAGTAGCGGAAGAGAGGGGATATATCGATGGAACAGGCCGTTTTAGATCAAGGTGCCGGGAAATTCGGCAAGGGAGCGTATTCGCTCAAGCTGCTTGGGGGCTTTGAACAAAGCGTATTCGAGTATGCCGGAGAAGATGGGTCCCGTTTCGTATTAAAGTTCTTGGATGCCGCCAAATACCAGAAGGCTGACATCATCCGAGAGCTCACCTGGATGGCTCATCTGGCCGGACACGGCCTTCGCATCGCGGAATCCGTAACCTCGCGGGAGGGGCTTCTTATCGAAAAGGTCGCCCATGAGGGGCAATTATTTTATGTGGTCGCCTTCACGATCGCGCCGGGTCAGCCTTTAACCGACCTGGAGTCGGATGCTTCCGTGATCGAGCGTTGGGGACGCGGTCTGGGCAGGATGCATGCGCTCGGCAAGCACGATTCCGCCGCTCTCCTTCACCAAATGGGCTTTGCCCATTGGAACAGCCATCCGATCTATACGGATGAATTTCCGGATGCAGCTGGCGAAAAGGTGCACGCCAGATGGAAGGAGTATCTGAAGGAGCTGTCCTCACTCCCCCATAATCCGCAAGGCTACGGCATCGTCCATAACGATTTGCACCATCGCAATTTCCATATCCACGACGGCGACATCGTCTTTTTCGACTTCGGAGACGTCGGTTATCACTGGTACGCTTACGATATCGCCATCTCGATCTATCATGCAGTACAGACCGTTCCCGGCCCTAGAAAAGCCGAGTTTGCCTCCCGCTTCTGCGATGCGCTCTTAACCGGATATCTTCAGGAGCATACCCTCAGCAACGATTGGATCAAGCGGATTCCTTTTTTCATTGATTTTCGAAACGTCTACTCCTTCGTCTACTTCTCCAAATACGTTAATTGGCATGAACTGGACGGACGGACCCGCAATTATCTCGCAGGGATGAAAGCCGATATCGAGGCCGGCACTCCGGTCGTTCATTTGCCGATATCATGATCGATAAGGAAAGCAGGGCTTATTCCAAAATGAAACCAACCACGAAACGAACACGGCGGACTCTGTTTCTTGCCGCGGGGCTGCTCCTGGCGGCCGCCTTGTTCTATCTCCTGTATCTTCGCCCCACACCGATTAAAACGAATTTCTTTACGACGGTCGACCAAGAGCATACGATCATCTTCGAGGCGGTGAACGAAGGGATGGCGGACGTGCAGCTGCTGGACGTGCTCGTTAACGGCGGGCAGCGGCCAGTTAAGGCGGAGCTTGGCGTGAGTTACTCGCTGCACCTCGTCGGCGGCTCCAATCTGGAGGGCAATCCCGATATCGCATTCGTCGGGCTAGGAGACATGCCCCTCCATCCTGACCCCTCTCTGGAAGACAAGCGGGCCGCGCTGGGCCAAAGCCCCCGCATCCCGTTGAATTATGGGATACGCTTATTGCACGATGAGCCGATCCGGGAAGTCGAGCTGAAATATCGATACTTGGGGCTGACCTTCAAGAGGGACATCTCGATGGGGCGGTTTTTTCAAGAATAGCCTGTTTGTTGACAACGGACAGAAGGCTGAGGGCACTCTTAATGTCCTGTTCCCATTTCGCATTGGCCGCCTCGTCCAAGCTTTCCCGGTGCCAGTAAAGAATCAGGACGTTCGCAAGCTCATGTACATTCGGGACCTGCATATTATACTTCTCCGTCTGCTTATGAAAATCAGCCTGGCCTTGGATGCGTTCTTCTTCCGTATCAAAAATGTACACCGAGATTCGCTCCTCGATACCTGAGTCTTCCGGCTGGTTCTCATCCAGCGCATACATCATGGCTTGCACGCCACTTAGCACCCAATCCGAGCTGAGATGCTTGGAGCGGAGGTCGATCCCTTGCCCCTTCAACGCTTCTTCTACATGCTCAAGGGTAAACCGTACCCCAGTGGCTTTCCCGGCTGCGGATGAGTCCATCGGGTTACCAACCTGAGCCTGCTCTACGGTTTGCTTCGGATCAGGCTCCCTCGGCTCCGTCCCGAAGCATCCTGCCAATGCGAATAGAGAAATCCATATCAGCGTAAGCATCTTCAAGCCTCTCAAAATCATGCACCTCTTTCGCTCTTTGCGATCCCGTTCAATAAGGCCTTCTACATTTAGCTCATATCTTATAGACTCCGAAACGAAAGGCAAGGTTACATGCTATAACCAAAAATCCACTTTTACTAGGTGGCCAGCTGTGCTTTACTAAGTTATATTTCGAAGGTTTAATCCAATTGGATCCGTGTTTGGCAGCATGTCATTTATAGAAAAAAAAGCCTTTACCGCGCCAAGCGGTAAAGACTCTTTGCTGCAGCTTGGCAAAGCTGCGGATCCTCGCGGCGAGCGAGGAACCCGGCTAACACCCTTGAATCAGTACTGGATTTTAAGCGTGTCACCATGAACATACACGCCTTCGGAGCGGGTAATGGGCAGCTTATGCTCAGCCGAAAATCCAATGGTTTCCCCGGCCCTTAACGTGACGTCCTGCTCAACAACATATAAGGAAATATCCATCAGAAATTCGCGGAGCTTGGCGGCAGTCACCTGACTGTCCAGCACCTCAATTTCGTCCTTACCTAAAGCTCTCAGCCCATAGGTATATCCGCTCACGCCCGATTCCGATCCGACCAAACCGAAGTGAACCAGATTTAACAGAGGAAATAAATCCTGCTTCATCAGCTCAGCCATATCGACGAAAATTTCGGGCTGAAATACCGTTCCGGATGAATAAAGCCCAACCGCATTCGGCAGCTTCAAACAGCTTGCCGCCACTTTGGCATACATTTTCCCGCTGTCCAGCGGGGAACCCGTGCGTGAAAATACCGCCACGATCAGCTGCGCAACATGGGTCTGGGTAACCGCAGCCGCCTCGGGCCACAAATAGTTCCCTTGCGCGTAATACTCGGCCTCTCCATCCGGAACCGGAGCTTCCACGAAGCTGACCGCCGCCATACAGCCCTCTGCCTCAAAAACCAAAATCCCGTCCTTCTCCTTGCTGGATTCACCCTCCTCTTCGGGGGACCAGGAAATATTCCAATCATGCAGGAGATTGGCCTTGATCTGTTCCAGGTCACACTCCGGGGAGTTCAACAGAACAAACCCGTTAAAGATGCCGGATCCGGATGCATCTTGCTCGGCCGTGCTGTCCTCTGCGGTTTCTTGTTCATAGGCTGCCGCCTGCTTCATCCAATATTCCCGGATCATTTCGACCATGGCTATGGCTTCCTGCTCTGCTGTGTCGGGGTTGTAGGGCTGCATCTCGCTGAACACATGTCCGCAGTGATCGGTGTCGGAGGAGCTTTCGTAGCCGCCGCAGACGCCTAGCAGCCATTTGCCGAGCATGGACTTCTTGTATTTAAATATGTAGTAATGCATATCATGGAGATCAAATTCTCCGGCTATTTCGATTCTGCTGGGCTTGTGGCCGAGCTCCTGTTCATGGGCCAGCCATTCGATCATTGATTCCGTGGCTGCTTGCTGTTGAGCTGTCATGGATTCCTCTCCTTAATATCATCTAAGATTGCATCTGTTATATTCTACCAGCGCCCAGCAGGTTCAGCAACAGAACGGCAGATGCCCAGCCACATTACACTCCTGGAGGCTCTGAGGCAGTCGCTGCCACTACATATATCCTCAACTCATACGACCATGTCAAAACGCCACTCACTGTACTCGCCCAGCTACCTCTTAAGCAACCAAACCAATCACGCTCTCGGTACCCTCATCCCTACGGCCTGTACTGCCGACGATATTCCCTTGGCGACATGCCGACGGTCCGCTTGAACACTTTCCCGAAATGCGAGAAATTGCCGAATCCGGCATGCAAGGCGACATCCGTTACGGAATCGCCGGATTCGCGCAGCAGACGCTGTGCTTCTTTGATCCGCAGCAGATTCACGTAATCGCTGAAGGTAAAGCCTGTCATCTGTTTAAACAACCGGCTGAGGTAATACGGGCTGATCCGGAAGTCTTCGGCGACACCGGTCAAGGTGACGGGGCTTTGGTAGTGCCGGTTCAAATACTGCACGATCGCCTGGGCTTTCGGATGAAGAGCCGGCTCGGTGTCCGCCGGGCGGACCTGGCCCAGATGCCGGCCCCGGTAAACTTGGAGCAGCAGCTCCAAAGCGCGATGTCGCAGCAGCTGGCCGCTCCCCGCTTGAGGGCGGATCATCTCGCCCACCATCTCGTCCACGATGCGCCGGATCGCTTCTCCTTCGGCGGTTGGAAGCCGCAGCAGGGGAACCTCCCAGCGGAAGGGCTCCAGCAGGCTCTCCTCGAGCTCGGGCGAAACCGATAAATCGCCGAATAAGCCTGGACTTATATACAGGACGACCCGGTCGTGGTCGGGCCGGCCGCTGTCCAGCGTCTTATGCACCGCATTCCGGTCGACGAATACGAGGTCCCCCGCCATCACTCTGTACGAGCGGTCCTTAATAAAGTAAATACGCTCCCCGGACAAGAGATAATACAGCTCGTAATGGTCATGAAGATGATCGGTCGCCATCGAGAAATACCCGATCCGGCGATCATATTCAATATCCAGGTATCCGCCCGGATCGCGGTACTCCGCCTTGAACGGTCTCACCATGCGCTCGCCCCCTCTTGTTCTGAATTATAGCAAAATATGCGGGGTTTGAAAGCGATTACGCATAAAATGCGGAGAAAGAAGTGTTCCCTTGTTATAGGCTTGAGCTATATTCAAGGAGGCGATTTAAGATGAGCAGCAAAAAACGCTATGTCCTGGTCGGAACCGGCGGCCGGGCCGAATTTTTCTACGGTGCGCTGGCCGAGCATTTCCGCGATCAATCCGAGCTTGCGGCCTTTTGCGATATCAACCATACCCGCATGAACTATGCCAACCGGCTGCTTCGCGAGAAATATAATCACCCCGAGGTGCCAACCTACGGCGCCGATCAATTCGACCGGATGATCGAAACGGAGAAGCCGGACTACGTCATCGTGACAAGCATTGACCGGACGCATCACAAGTACATTATCCGCGCCATGGAGCTCGGCTGCGACGTCGTAACGGAGAAGCCCATGACCGTCGATGAAGAGAAATGCCAAGCCATTCTGGATGCCGCCAAAAGGACGGGTCGAAACATCCGGGTCACCTTCAACTATCGCTATGCGCCCCATCATACCAAAGTGCGGGAGCTGATCATGAACGACACCATCGGCCAGGTGACATCGGTCCACTTCGAGTGGCTGCTCAATACGCGCCACGGCGCGGACTATTTCCGCCGCTGGCACCGGGATAAGCGCAATAGCGGCGGGCTTCTCGTTCATAAATCCACCCATCATTTTGATCTGGTCAATTTCTGGATCGGCTCTCAGCCGGAAACCGTGTTCGCTTTTGGCGATCTCATGTATTATGGAAGGGAGAATGCGGAAGCCCGCGGGGTAACGCAGTTCTACAACCGGGCGACCGGAAATCCGGTCGCCAAGGACGATCCCTTCGCGCTCCATTTGGATTCCAATGACCATCTGAAGGCGATGTATTTGGATGCGGAGCAAGAGGACGGCTACCAGCGGGATCAGAGCGTGTTCGGGGACGGCATTAATATCGAGGATACGATGGGCGTTCTCGTCCGCTACCGCAACAAAGCCATCCTGACCTATTCCTTGGTCGCCTACCAGCCATGGGAGGGATACCGCCTTGCCATCAATGGGACCAAGGGCCGGATCGAGATGTCGGTCATCGAGCAGTCCTACGTCAACTCGGGAGGCGATAAGAAGCTGGAAGGCGCGTTGAAAGGTAAAAGCCTGCGCGTCCTTCCGATTTTCGGGGCTCCGTATGAAGTTGAGGTTGAAGAAAAGGCAGGCGGCCACGGCGGCGGCGACCCGGTTCTGCTGAACGATCTGTTCGGTGAGGCCGTGGAGGATCCATTCCACCGCGCCGCCAATCATATCGATGGGGCCCGATCGATCCTCACGGGAATTGCAGCCAACCGCGCCATCGCAACTGGTATGCCGGTTCATATTCATAGCCTGGTCCGCTTCTAGGAGCGCACAAAAAGGCCGGTCTTATGGATCTAGGATCCTAAGACCGGCCTTTTTCTATGTTCTTATTACAGCTTCACGATTTTGCCGGTAGCCTGGGATTCGAACGCGCCCAGAATTACGTTGAGCGAACGGAGACCTTCTTCGCCGGAAATCCGCGGAGGCGTATTGGTCAGGATGCACTCCACGAACTCGTCGATAACGCCGCTCGGCACCTGCTTCTCGTTCGTTGCCATCGCACCGACTTTATATGTCTCAACCGTGCCGTCGGTCAGCTCAACGATCACTTCGTCGCCATGAACCGTACCGATCTTCATGGCGCCCTTCTCGCACCAGAGCACGGTGCCGTTGTCGCCGGCCCGGTAATGCGTCCAGCTCGCCATCAAGGTGCCTACGGCCCCGCTCTTCATGCGCACGATACAAGTGGCATTGTCGTCCACGTCGGTGCCTTCTTTATGAACCGTACCGATGAAGCCGGCAACTTCCACGATTTCATCGTTCAGCAAGTAACGAATGAAGTCGGATTTGTGCACGCCGAGGTCGCCCATGGCGCCCATAACCGCTTCCTCCTTGCGGAAGAACCAGCTGTCGCGTCCGTCCAAGCTCCATCCCTCCGGACCGCCATGGCCGAAGGATGTACGGAAAGTCAGCACTTTGCCAAGCTTGCCGGAGTCCAGAATTTCCTTCGCCTTCACATGCGGAGGCATCAAGCGCTGGTTGTGTCCGACCATCAGGTAAACGCCGTTCTTTCGGGCAGCCTCGATCATCTGCTCCCCTTCTTCGGCATTGGAAGCCATCGGCTTCTCGACCAGCACATGCAGGCCGGCGTTAGCTGCCGCAATCGTCATTGGCGCATGCAGATAGTTTGGCGTACATACGCTGACGGCATCCAGCTTTTCATTCTTCAGCAGCTCCTGGTAGTCCGTGTACGCCGTGCCGCCGTACTGGGCCGCCATTTCTTCGGCACGCTCCTTCACCGGGTCGGCGAAAGCTACCAGCTCCACGTTCTCATTGTTGGCATACTCAGGAATATGTCTGCGCTGGGCGATCGCGCCGCAGCCGAATACAGCTACTCTAATTTTGCTCATGAACAATTCTCCTTTTCCTCGTTCTCGGGTTCGAATTAAAATTGGTTCAGATAGTTCTGCTTCAGCCAGTTCATGCTGTTCTCCACGCTTTGGAGCGGCGGATTCTGGCATACGTCCTGCTCAACGATCAGCCATTCCGTGCCTGCGTCGGATGCAGCTTGAATGACGCCCGGCAAGTTCACGTCGCCTTGGCTAAGCTCCAGCGTCTTCATGTTGCCCTCTTCATCCTTGCTGAAGTCCTTCAGATGGAGAAGCGGCAGACGGCCGGCATATTTCGGAATATAGGCAAGCGGGTCCTGCCCGGCAAATTGTACCCAGCATACGTCCATTTCCACTTGCACAGCTTCAGGAGAGGTTGCCGCATACATGGCATCAAATACGAAAGCTCCATCCACTTTATCTTCAAATTCAAATGCATGGTTATGATAACCGAAGATGAGACCCTGCTTGCGGGCTTCCGCCCCTACCTCTTCCAGGAACGCGAACAGCTCCTTCCAATCCTCGGCATTCTCGCGGTCCTCCGGAGCGACGTATGGACACATCATGTATTTCGCGCCGATCGTCTTCAGGTAATCGATCTCCTTCTGCAGATCCTCGCGAAGCAGATGCAGGCCGACGTGGCTGCCGATCGCTTTCAGCCCGAGCTCTTGGAGAAGCGTTTTCATTTCTTCGGCGGGAATGTCTCCATAGCCTGCAAATTCAACACCTTCATAACCCAATTCCGCCACCTTGCGGAGCGTACCGCGGAAATCCTGTGCCGTCTCGTCGCGCAGCGTGTACATTTGCAAACCGATATTCATTCTTCTCATGATTTGGCGCACCTCGATTCAAAATTTGGGTTAATGCTCAATCTGCTACTATCATACAAGGAAATGGGCTAAAATGAACATAAACAATATGGCTGCAACATGAACTATCTGCTTATATTTTTCACTGGAGGTTTTGGCCATCATGGATGCAAGACTGCTGATCTGCGACTATTCGTACCACTTCCAGCAATTCAGCAACAGCCATCGGGGCGGCTTGAGTAACTATTTGTTTCGTCTTCAGACGGAAGGATCCTGTGAGGTGTACTGCAACGGAATCGTCCACCATGTGCAGGGGGGAGATCTGCTGCTGCTGAAGCCCGGCGACGAGTACGAACTGCGTGTCAAGGACGGCGGCGGGGAAGGCCGCGTGTCCAGCGGGGATTATTTCATATTTTGCGATGGGGCATGGATCGATGCGTGGTGGGGCCGCATGCAGCGCCCGGTCGTCAGCCGGATCGGGCTGGATGATCATCTGCTCGGACTATGGAGACATCTGCTCTTGGAGAAACGGCGCGGAATGGACGGGGAGAACGACGAGATGACAGGCTACCTGCTGCGCGGGCTGTGCCTCAGCCTGGATCGCGCCATTACCGAGACGAAGCCGGCCGACCGCCTCGCCTTTACTGCCCTCCGGCTGAAGCGGTTTGTAGAGGAACATGCCACGGTTACCTTTAAGCTGGAGGATGCGGCAAAGCATGTCGGCCTAAGCCTGTCGCGGGCGGTCAAGCTGTTCAAGGAGTACTACGGCAAGACGATGATTCAATATGCTTTGGAAATCCGCCTCAACGCCGCCGTTGAGCGGATCAAATACAGCACGATGACGCTGGAGGAAATCGCCGAAACGTCCGGGTTCGCCAGCTATTCTTACTTTCACCGCGTCTTTCGCGCCAACTACGGCATGTCGCCGGTAAAATTCCGGGAAGCCGCCACCGTCCCGGCGAGTCCCGAACGCCTCACTTGAGTGTATTATTCAACGTAAGCTTATAAGCATTCTTCAACCCACTTGCAGCAGCCTACGAGAATTCCTCAACCAACTGGCGGCGGCCTATGGGATTTGCCTTCTATGAAAACGAGGTTGCATTGTCCTTCCATATATCCACTCCCAGCTGCCGGAGAACGTTTACCGCCTCTTCTACCGGCAGCTTAGGGAGTTTAAATTCTTGATCGATGACTTCACGTAATTCCCCTAGATCCGACAATATCCGCTTCTCGACCGTTCCATCGCGATCCCGGATGCTCAATACATGGTTGACCAGGGACAACGAGCGCTGCTGATCCAGCTGCCAAAGCTGGCAGCGCAAAGACGAAGTAAACAAATCATTCGGCTTGAAATATTGCTGTATGGCAGGCTGGAAATCGTCAAATTGATAGGTTTTTCTCGGATCGAAGGTCCACAAGAGATCCGTGAGCAGCTTACCGTCCACATACCGATGATACGTATAGGTACCCGGTTCATCGGCAGGACGAAGCCTTACTTCAATACCGGCATACGCTGACACGTAATCAGGCTCGCTCATCAAACGAACCGGCTGAAAGAATGGTGCCGCATTGCCGCAATCCACATACACCTCTTCCTCTTCATGAGGAAGCTGAACAAGCAAACCGACATGAGTCCCTCCGAGTAAGGCATAGCGACTGCGAAAGCCAAGCTCGGTCAACAGCCGATGAAGGCTGCTGTTGATCATGTAGCAGGTTCCCCCCATATTGAACTGCAGCAGCTGGTTTACGAATCTCTCCGCGTCTTGCTCAAGCCGGCCTTGTTGATGATACTCGCGGAACCGGAGCAGGGTGCTGATATTCTCAAATGGAATCCGGTTAAGATGCGCCGTACAGATTTCAGTTAAATACGCATGTGAAGGCTCCCTTAAAGGAACTTGAATATATTGCAGATAATTGGCGGCCCATTGAGGCAATCGTTCTTGATTGATCACGATGATCCGTCTCCTCTCTCCAATTTTGCAAGGTATATTCTTTATTTTAAGAACCCTCCATTGAAAAGCGTCATGCAAACGTCTAAAAAACGGATACCAAAAAAGTCTTAGCAAAGCAAGACTTCCCTTACGACTAAAGTCTGATCACTCAGCTCCGTCACTCATCGCTCTCTCATGATTTAACAGCCACTGCTTGCGGGACAATCCCCCGCCGTAACCGCCTAATTCACCATTCGCATTGATCACGCGGTGACAGGGTATGACAATCGCGAGCTGATTCGCTCCATTCGCCTGGGCAACAGCTCGGTAAGCGGTCGGCCTTCCCATCGTTGCCGCGATTTCACCATACGATGACGTTTGGCCGGCAGGAATTTGTAATAACCGATTCCAGACCTCTTGTTGAAAGGGCGATCCCAAAAGGCGCAAGGGGGTTTTAAACGCCTCTAATTTCCCGTCAAAATACTCGCCCAATTCGCGCTCAATCGAACGGAGGGGAGCCGTGCAGCCTGGAATGATTGCCGCATTCGTTCTCCGCCGAAGGCGTTCAACCTCGCGCTCCAGCCCCCTGCGATCGACGAATTCAAGCAAATATAACGCTTCCTCGTCCGCAATCCCGATCATCGGCCCAAGACGCGTGTCCAGCCAGGAAGCTCTTAACATGCGGTGCTGGCCGGACCGGGTAGGCGCTGCGCCCATAATCCGGGAAAAGGCATCCCGAAAGCCGCTGCTGGATTCGTAACCGGCCGTGAGCTGGGCATCGATGACGGCATGTCCCTCCCGGATCTGCTTCAAGGCAAGCCCCATCCGCCTGGCCCTTGCATACTCGACAAAAGTCATCCCGAACCGCTTTTTGAATTGGCGTCTTGCCGTTGAGGCATCCACCGACAGCTCCTGAAAATCCCGGTTGGTCCATCTTTTCTCAGGGTTCGCCTCCACCGCGTCTACAAGCAGCCGCACCAGATCGGACACCTGATTGGGATGCGAAAGCGGCCGGCATCGTTTGCAAGGCCTGAAGGAAGCAAGCAGCGCTTCTTCAGCCGTTCCGAAAAACTCAATTCTCGATCTTAGGTTTCCTTGCCGGGCATGTCGGACGGCAGAATACGCCGGTTGTCTTGACGCCTACGTAGAAGACGCCCTCGTATTCCGACTTCTTCTCCAGCAGCGCCTGGTAATATTCCTGTTGATTCGAGGCTGATATCATGCAAAATTCCTCCCGTATCCTATGTTCGCAAACCATGTGCGACAGCGGTTCATGTTATGAGCTGCTTTGCTTTGGTGTAATCCTGGGCAACTGCACCTGTCATTGTGTTCTCATTATATTTCTTTTGCGAGCATGACATCGCCGAAAATCGAGCATGAATTTTTAAAAAATCATCAGACGTTGAATCTACCGGTATCGACAAAAAACCCTCTTCCGATCAATCGGTAGAGGGCTTCAAGCTGCTTATGAAATGGAACTTGTCAAACAAATCGGTTGCTTTCCCCGCTGCGCGGTAGAGCATGCTCTCCCTTGCAGCTGGCTTAACCTTTAATCGATCCGGCCACCATGCCCTTCATGATCTGCTCTTGCAGGATCAGGTAAGCGACAATGGTCGGGATGACCGCGATGGCCATAGCGCCCATCGTCAGTGCATAATCCGTACCGAAGCCGTCAGAGAAAAGCGACAGGCTGAGCGGCAGCGTCTTTAGCGCCTGGGTGTTGATAAAGACGAGCGCGAAGGAGAAGTCATTCCAGAACCGCAGGAACGCCAGTATCGAAATGGTGGCCACGATCGGCATACAGAGCGGAAGAATCATTCTGCCGAAGATTCCCCACCAGCCGCTGCCATCGATCATGGCCGCTTCCTCGATCTCCCTTGGAATCGACGACATATACGCCATCGACAGGAAGATCGCGATCGGCAGCTCGAACGCCGTATAGGGAAGAATGAGCGCCCCGTACGTATCGAGCAGGCCGATGTTCTTCATCATTATGAACAGCGGAACAAGCGTACTGTGAATCGGGATTAGCAGGCCTGTCGTGAACAGAACCACGACGGCCTTTTTGAACGGGAACTGGAATCTGGACAGCACATAGGCAGCAAGTACGCTGAGCAGAATCGTCAGGGCGACGGATATAATGGTCACCACGGTCGAATTCAGCATCGCGCGGCCCATATTTCCAAGCTCCCACGCCCGGAATATGTTCTCTGACATCCATTCCTTCGGCAGGCCGTAAGGATTGGTGAAGAAATCCTGATTGGATTTAAACGCGCTCGTAAAAAGCCAGTACAGGGGGTAGAGCGTAAGAATGGCGTAACCAAGCAGCAGCAGTTTGACGAACCCGGATAATCCCTTCATGATGGTTCTCTTGCCCGAAGCGATTCCGGTTCCGGTTGTCTGTAAGTTCATGTCGCTCGCTCCTTCCTGTTAACTTGACTTTCTGCGCGTTGCAAAATAGTTGATGGCGATCAGGATCGCGCTGACAATCATGATCATGGTGGATACGGCCGAGCCGTAACCGTAACGATAGACGCTGAACGTGCTGTTGTACATGTAGGTGGCAAGCAGCTCCGTCGATTGCGCCGGTCCGCCGCCTGTCATGACGATAACATGGTCGAACGCCTTCAGGCTTCCCGAGATACAAAGCACGATGGTAACGACGACCGTGCTCCAGATCATTGGCAGCGTAATGTTTTTCAGCTTGTTCCAGCCCGAGGATCCGTCGATTTTGGCCGCGTCATGAATCTCCGGGGAGATGTTCTGCAGCGCTGCGATAAAGATGACCAGGTATGGCCCGACGTTGGCCCAGTTGATCGGAATCGAGATCGCCAGCATATTCACCTTCGGATCGGACAACCAGGCCCGGGTCCACGATTCCAATCCAAGCATCTCCAGCACATGGTTCGCGATTCCGAACTGCGGATGATAGATGTACCCCCAGATGAGGCCGACAACCACCGTCGAGAGAACCATCGGCATAAACACGGCCGAACGGATGAACCGGCTGAAGAACGAATTTTTGAACAAGACGATCGCCAGAACCAACGCGATCGGCACCTGACCGATGATCGAGGACACCACCAGGATCAGGTTGTTGCGAAGTGCCCGCCAGAAGATCGGATCCTTGAACATCTCTTTATAATTATCAAGTCCGATAAACGTGGCTTCACCAAACCCTTTCCAGCTGAAAAATCCGTAATAGGCCGACCAGAACACCGGGATGATGACAAATATCAGAAACAACAGAAGCGCAGGAAGAAGCGCTATGGCTATAAATCCTTTGCTTCTCATCGCTGTAGGCATGGCAGCCTCCTCCTCCTATCCTTATCCTTTAGCATGTTCAGGGCTGTAATTTACGGAGTAGCGGATCTGGCTTGCGCATCCTGCAGCTTCTTAGCCACATCTTCAACGGAGCCGCCCATCATAATTTCTTGCAGGCCGTTGTTGATGACTTCAGCTGCTTCTGCAGATAGATAAGCATCGTATACCGGCGTGATTCCCGTCGATTTCACAAGGTTATACGCCTTGTAGTACAGGGAAGTAACCTTGGATTGGTCGATCTCGGCATCATACATAACCATGGAGTTGCTCTCGGCGATGGATTTCTGGGCTTCCGGTCCGCTCACGGTGTAGATCAGCTCCAGCGCAAGCTCCTTCGCTTTGCCTTCGGTTCTGCTGCTGAGCGCAAGTCCGCCGCCGGCACCGCCGGAAATGGTATTAGCTTCACCTTTGCCGCCTGGAATCGCCGGCAATGTGGTAACTTCAATGTCCTTCATTTGCTCTTCCGTGGAAGATGCCGCAAGATTCGTCAAGGTCCACGCACCGCTGATCATCATGGCTGCATTGCCTTGAATGAAGTACTGCTCGGCCTGCGTGTTATCAATGCTGTTCGCGCCCTCTTGGAACGCCTTGTTATCCACGAGCTGCTTGAAATACCCAAGCGCCTCGATGAATTCCGGATCGGTGAATTTCGCTCCCTGCTGGGCAGCGGCATTCTTGAACCACTCCGTACCGGTTACCCGGTCGGCAAGCGATCCGAGAATCGTCGACTGGGCTACCCACGGCGCCTTGTTGCCAAGTGCAATCGGCGTAATTCCGTTATCGTTGAACGTCTTGATCGCGGTCATCATTTCATCCCACGTCGTCGGCACCTTCACGTTGTGCTTGTCAAAGAGCGCCTTGTTGTAATACAGAATGGAGGTTGCCGACATTCCGAGCGGAGCGGAATAAATCTGGCCTTCTTCAAATTCGAACGGATCGAATGCGCCAGGGAGGAACTTCTCTTTCCAATCCGGATGCGCATCCAGCACTTCCGTGATCGGCTGGAGCAGCTTCGCTTGATGCAGCTCGGATGATTGGCTTCCGGCATAAACGAAGAATACGTCCGGCATTTCATTGGCGGCAGCCACCGTGCTCAAGCGCTGGCGGTAGCCGTCCGGCGGGATTGCCTGCGCATCCAGCGTAACCTCCGGGTGATCCTGCGCGAACTGATCGATATAGCTGCGAACGGCCTTCGCCCGCAGATCGTCACCGGCAAAGTTGTGCCAGATCGTCAGCTTTACCTTCTCGGAGCCGTTTGCGCTCTCGCCGGCCTTCTCACTGCTCTTTCCGCCGCCGCAAGCGGCCAGAAGCAGAGACATTGCCAGCAGCACTAGACCTATTTTTCTTCCTGGTCTCATAGTTAAATCCCCCTTTTATAATCGTTCGGATGGGTTAATCTCTTGATGATCGTCTTCAGTATAAAAGAGGATATAGCGCTTACACAGGGGATATACTTCAGTCCATAGAGGGACAAAATTCAGGATTTGCCCGATATTCCGATGGAGTCTGCCCAGTCCATTTCTTAAACAGCCGGTTGAAGTACTTGATGTCCTCATAGCCGATTTCATTGGCAATTTCGCTGATTTTGGCCGGTGTCTCCCGAAGCAGCACCATGGCCTTCCGCAGCTTCGCCTGGGTGACGAATTCAATATAATTTTGACCGGTTTCCTTCTTGAACATCTCGCTGAAATAGTTCGGATTCATGTGCACATGACGGGCGACCTGCTGGAGCGACAGGCTTTGGCCCAAATGCTCGTGAATGTAGGCGATCGCCCGTTGAACCGGCGTCGTTGCCGATACCATTTCGCCATACTGCTTCATGATCATCCCGAGATAACGGGTCAGCACGCTCTCCGGCGAAATCTTTAACTCCCCGAAACGGATGGGCTCCTCGGAAGCCAGCGGGGTGGAATGCCCGATAGAGGCCGCCGCGCGTTCAAGCCAGCGCTGGGCGTAGATGAGCAGGGAGTGCAGATATGCCTGCACCGATCCCGGGGTAGCCTCCGGATCGCTTGATATCCGCTCGATCAAACGCCCGATCCAGGCATACAGAGCCGGCTCCTGTCCCGAACGAAGCAGCGAAGCGAGCTCCGCCTCTTCGTCCTGCGTGCATACGGTTCGGATCCCTTTACGGCCCGAGATATCTTCATAGCGGATGCTCCGCTCATGTCCGAGCAGCCATCCATAGGAGGCGGCTTCTTCAGCCGAAGCCAAGGCAATATGCAGCTCCGAGGCCTCATGAACCGGCCGCCCGCTTGCGGCTAAGACCCGGCAGCCGTGCCGGGTCTCCCATGCCCGGACCGCAGCGATCACCGGGTCCGGGACGCCAGGCTCGGTTCTTGCGAGAACGAGCAGCGCGCCGTTCCATTCAATCCAGGCGCAGGGAAGCTCTTCGGCGAGCATGGAGCCGAGGGATGCACTGCTTTCGGCCGGCCGGGACGCTTCCCCCCCTTGCTCCATCGCTTGAATGGACAGCAGCCATATGAGAAGAGACTTGCCCGCTTCGATGCGAAGCCGGGGATACCGGTTCCACAATTCCGCGATGCTCGCTTCATCGGGCGAAGAGCCCGCTGCAAGCAGTCTTCGCAGAAAGCTGCGGTTCACGGCAGCCTCCTGCTCCATGCCCTTGGCATGATGCTGCCTGCGCGCTTCAATCCGCGCCCTCGCCTGATTGGCCGCCTCGATGATTTCGGCCGGCCTGCTCGTCTTGAGCAGATAATCGCTGACTCCCTCCCGCATCGCCTGCTGGGCATAAACGAACTCATCATAGCCGGAGATGATAATGATCTCGGTCTCGGGATAATGCTGCCGAACCTCATGAGCCAGATCGAGCCCGCTTGCGCCCGTCATCCGGATGTCGGTAAATATGATATCCGGCATCTCGAGCGGAATCCGCTGAAGGGACTCCTCCGCCGAAGCCGCGGGGGGAAGCACCGTATAGCCATGCTCCGCCCATTGAATCACCGTGCTTAGACCATTGCGAATGATCACTTCGTCATCAACGATCAGTACCTTCAAGGTTTATCATCCCCTTTGTCATTTCCTTCATGGCCGTTGTCCTCCACCGTATCCGGTATGGTAAACAGGACCCGGGTTCCGGCGCCTTCCGTGCTTTCGATCTCCAAGCCGGCATCCCGTCCGTAATGGAGAAGAAGCCGCTTATGCACATTGCGCAGTCCGTAGCTGCCGCGCCCGGCTTTCTCCCGGTCTTGCTGCTGCGGATGCTCCATCAATTGCTCCTGCAGCCATTTGAGGCGATCCGGGGACATCCCGATTCCGTCATCCTCCACCGTGAAGCGAATACCGCCAGGTACGAGCTCCCCGGATATCGTTATCGTCCCTTGGCCTTCCCGGCTCAAAATACCATGCAGCATGGAATTTTCCACGAGGGGCTGCAGCAGCAGCTTCAGCATCGTCCGGTTATACAAGCTCTCTTCCACGCGGACGTCAAACTCGAACTTGTCCGGATACCTGATCTTCTGAATATTCACATAATGTCGAACATGCGCGATTTCCTGCTGAATCGTGCAGTATTCCTGGCCGTTATTCAGGCTGAACCGCAAAAAGTCGCTGAGCGAGCCCACCATTTCGGCAATCTTTACATCCTGATTCATCAGCGCCAGCCAGTGAATGGAGGATAGCGTATTGTAAAGAAAATGCGGATTGATCTGCACCTGCAGCGCGTGCATGTCCGCCTCCTTCTTCAGCGATTCGCTCAGCTTGACTTCATCGGTCAGCTTCACGATCCGCGAGCTCAGCCGATTATAGCTGATAATCAGCTGACCGACCTCGTCCACTGTTTTGACCGGGAGGACCGGCAGCGGCTCCTCGGGACTGGAGTTCTTCAGAAACTTTGCGAGCACGGACAGCGGGTTCGTAATTTTCTGGATCAGAAACAGGACGAGCACGATCACGAACACGACGGCCACGGTGACCGCCACCGCCGTAAGCTTCAGGAAGTATTGGTTCTGCGAGCGGTACTCCTGCGACGGGATGATGCCGACGAGCTTCCAGTTCACGCTGGACATTTTTTTATATAGAATCGTCTTCTTGTCTTCGTCCTTGCCGTAATCCATGCTGCCGCTGTCCCCTTCAAATTCGCCGATGGAAGGATAGTAATCCGAAAGCGTCAGATTGGTCTCCATATCCGGCGGGCCGACGATGATTCTGTTCTGCTCGTCCAGAAGCAGCGCGAAGCCGCTCTTCTCCAGCACCGCCTGCCGGAATTGATTCGCGATGACCGCCTGATCGAGGTTGATCTGCAAATTGCCGATCGGCTTGTACTTATCCGTGCTGCGGATCGGCCTTGCCAGGGTGATCACCTTCCTGACCCCTTCAAAAGTCCACTGACGGTGGACGAAGGACCACCATTTCGGATGCTGCGCGTAATAATCCGGAATCTCCTCCGTAATGTCCTTGAACTCGGACCGCACCAGCGATTTGTGGGAGATCGGGTCCTTATTGCCGAGCGGCTCCACGATAATGTTGGCGATGTAGTCTTTGGAAAACGCCAGATTGGTCAAAAAGTTGATGACGGTCGTCTGCTGGACGTAATTGCTCTCGGACGACTTCAGATAGGACTGCACGCCGTTATGGCCGATCAAAAACAGCGACATGTTCTCAACATCCTTCACCATCGTATCGAGATACGCTTCAAGCTGGCGCAAGGTGTTCATGCCCGTGATTTTGGCCTTCTCCTCCGTCAGGCTTTCCGCCATGTAAAAGGAGAAAAAGCCGAGAAACAGCAACGGAACCATCGTCGTAATAATGATAAGCAGCGATAATTTATGCTTTAATGATTTCCCAAGCCATTGCTGCAATGTGTTCACCTCATTTATACCCTAGGGAATGGGTCCGTAAGGCTAGTTATCTTTGTATGCGGTTACTACAAAATTGGACAACGGTCGACATCCACCAAGTTTATAACCTATCTTAGAGGATTCTTAAGTCTCAAGTAAATGGTAATAAAGACTTAGGGGAGAAAATAAACGTTCCCTTCGGCGCTGCATCTATAATCGATCATAAACCGTTTCGCTTTGCAGAAATATGCAATATAAGCAAGCGCCGTTTACTCGCGAATTTCGTATGCTTTCATGTTTTTTTCGTGATGTTGATTCTGTTAGAGGAGGTGATGCACTGTGAGCATGGGTTTTTCCCCATTTGCCTTCTGGTCACTTATCGGATTAGTTGTTCAGGGGCTATTCGTAGTGCTTGGCCTTTATGCGCTGTTTCTTCTGATCAAGCTATTGATCCGGCTCATCACGGCGGTTGAGCTGTATATTGATGACAAGAAGAACCGTCGTTTTTAACAGAAACCAGACGGCGAATAACATGCAAGTACCTTTTGGAAGGCTTGCCTAAACCCAGGGAGCTCCCTGCCGCTGCTTGCCGCGCGCTTTTGCCGATTGCGAAGGGTACGGAGCTCCCTTAGGCGCGTACGTTTCTCTTCTCCCCCATGGCTTCCAGCTGCCATCCTCCCTTCAGCCGCTTGTTTCATGCATGCTATGGACTTGCCGCCTTTTCTGCCTCTTGGCCTTGTTTCGCCATTTCCGTGAATATGATAGATTAAATGGATACACGGATATTAATTCTCTTAGGAGACAATGCGAACATGAATTCATACCTGACTTTAGATGATATGCAGTGGCAGGAACTCATTCAGCGAACGACCCAGACCTTCAGCGACCTCACGATCAAGAGAGGCTTTCAATATTTCAAGCAAGGCCGCGTCCGCTCAAGCGAGATGTCTGACGCTTCCTCCGGGGTAATCGATGCCCTTGTCCAAGGCTCGGATGCGGAACCCTATCAGGTGCGGCTCCACGTCGATGCTCTGAGCGACAGTGCATGCTCATGCCCTGTTGAAGGGGCATGCAAGCATATGGCAGCCGTCCTGCTCGATTACGCCCAGCAGCAAGGGCGGTCTATTCATGCCCTCGTCAATGCGCATTCGATGGCCTGGGCTAGCGCGCCCCTCTCTTCCAGCTCCCCCCGGCTTAAGGCTGCAGCAGGGCAAGCTGCACCGGGCTCCCCGAAATGGAGGGACAAGGCGGAGCAGCTGCCCGCCCTGCCTGTAACGGCATGGCATGAGTTGTTCGATATTTGCACGGCTTCGCTCGGAACGAACACCCAAAATTCGTTTTACGCCAAAAACGCCCTGGCCTCTCTGCACCATATCAAGCCGCCTCTGCCTGCCGATTTAGAACCGTTGTACAGGCTGCATGCCCATCTCTTTGTACTGGAGAAGCTGGTAAAGCAGCCGGCGAACGCCTGGAATTCCTCCGGCTCCTATATCGGCTACCACACCCAAGTGGCAGCTGACCACATCCAGGACCAAATCGGGCGGATTTTTAAAGACGGTCTTGAAGACAATGAGCCGGGAGAGGCGTTTCGAGAGCGCCTGGACGAAACCAAGACGTATATCCGCAGGAGCATGCTCGCCGAGCCGAGGAATCGGAAGTTTTTTGCCAAGATCTATATGCAGCTGTGGATCTACTGGATCAGCCCGGTTTACGGGGACAATCAGCAGATCTATGCGGATGAGCTTAGGGAGCTGCAGGCGGCCGAAGGCGATTTCGGCGCATCGCTCTCCCGTGCGGCATGGTTGGCGTCGCAGAGCCTGATGCACTTCTATATGAGACAAGACGAGGCGGCCTGGGAGCTGCTCCGGGAAGCGGACAAGCTCAGCACCCTCTCTGCCGAATTCGTGCTGGGCTTCTTCCATATGCTGGACTCGGCTTCCGAGTGGGAACGGCTCGCCCGCTGGCTTCCGGAGATCGGCCCGCTGCTCGGCAGCCATCGCAGCGAACATCTCAGCCGTTACCAGGACTACTGGGATGCGGTGATCGAGCATGTTCCGGAAGCGGCGGAGCGCATGTGGAATTGCCTTGCCTCCCTGCTCCCATATTCCAAGCATATTTACCAGAATGCACTCATGACCCACGGACGCTGGCGGGAATGGATCGATTATCAGCTGAGCACGGGCAGAGAACCCCTCGAGCTCAGGGTAAGCGACCTTGCGCCTGTTGAGAAGCATGCGCCGGAGCTTCTGCTGCCGTTTTACCACCAGGCGGTCGAGCGCTATATTCTTCATAAGAACCGGGACGGCTACAAAGCTGCCGTCAAGCTGCTGAAGCGATTGGCCAAGCTGTACAAGAAGCTTAAGCAGCAGGAACGCTGGGAATTGTTCATCACTTCCCTGTCCGTCCGCAACAGCAGGCTGCGCGCATTTCAAGAAGAACTGCGGAGAGGAAATCTGATATCATGAGCAAATACACCGAAACCATCACGATTCATATGGCTATAAGCGAATACGGGGACGCGGTGATTTACGGCTCGACTCTGATGCAGGGCTATGTACCCGGAACGTATTTGAAGCATCGCTTATTTGCTTGGCATGAGGACTCCTTCTACGGCACGGAGCTCACGGTCCAATCCGTCTCCGGTATCGAGGTCGTCATACTGCCGGCTGAACAGGCCATTCCGTTCTTTGCGGACATGCAGCTGCTGGAACATATCGAATGGCTCTGGGACGAAGCCTGTATTCCCTTTATCGAATTGGCCCCTGCCCTTGCTGCATGCGCGAGGGACCGCCGCTTCGTTCCCGATTTCGATGCCTACAAGGCCGGAAGGCTCCAGTGGGTGTGGGATGAGCAGGCTTTGACGCATGAGGGACAGGAGAAGCTCGCTTTACTGTGCGCGGACGAAACATGGAATGAAGGACTGCACGCTTCCTTCTCGGCCTATGTTCACCGCCTATACTATGGAACGGAAGAAGCGGCAGCCGATCTGCGCAGAGAGTATCCCTTGCTCTTCACGCCGCACCGGGCGGCGTCAGCCGGCATGGACGCGGCAGCTTGGCTCATCTCCATCGGATGGCGTCCGGATACCGCTCCCTTCCGTCCGCTGCTTCAGCTGCTTGAGCCAGATGAAGAGGAGACGAATTGGCGTCTTGCGCTTGTGCTGCAGGACAAGCAGGACGCGGCGGCCCTTACCGGCGTAAGGCTGACGGAAGACGGAACGGCGTACGGTGCTTGGCCGGACACTTGGAATGCTCATATCGCCGAGCGCTCTCCCGGCTGGCTCCGAAGCTTGAGAGCGGCACTGCCGAACCGCTTCTTTTACGACCATGGAGACCAGGTGCTCGGCAAGCCCCTCTCCGACGAGGCCGCCTGGCAGTTTCTGACGGCCGACAGTCCGCGGCTGCTGGAAGCCGGCTGGCAGGTGCTGCTTCCCGCCTGGTGGGAAGCAGCGCGCCGGAAGAAGCCGAAGCTGCGGGCCAAGGTGCGCGCAGGCGAAGGCGAGACCGCCGGAGGAAGCAGCGGCGGCTCCTTATTCGGCCTGGATTCGCTGGTCAATTTCGATTGGCGCATCGCGATCGGGGAATCCACGCTGACCGAGGCCGAATTCGCCGACCTGGTCGCCCGGAACGAACGGCTCGTCCGGTTCCGCGGGGAATGGATTCCGCTCGATCCGGCCCTCGTCGCGCAGATCCGTCAGATGATGGCGGGCATGAACCGGGAAGAAGGACTGTCCTTCCAGGACATTCTTCAGCTGCATTTGCTGGGCAGCAGCGAGGAAGCAGAGACGTCCGAAGCTGCCGAGGCGTCTTCCTCCGATGCGGATCGGGTGAAGCTCGAGGTGGAGCTTAACGAGCATTTCGTGAAGCTGATCGGTCGGCTCGGCCGGCAGGAAGAGTGGCCGGAGCTGCCCGTGCCGCACGACCTTAAGGCCGAGCTTCGAACCTACCAGCGGGACGGCTTTGCATGGCTTGCTTATCTGCGGCATTACGGCCTCGGAGCCTGCCTTGCCGATGACATGGGCCTTGGTAAAACCGTGCAGTTCATCGCTTACCTGCTGCATGTGAAGGACACGGTGCGGCAGCGCGGCGAAGAGCCGCTTCCATCGCTGCTGATCTGCCCGACCTCGGTTCTGGGCAACTGGCAGAAGGAGCTGGAGCGCTTCGCCCCATCGCTGCGGGTCATGCTTCATTACGGAGGCAAGCGAAGCGGCGGCGAAGCATTTTATCGGATGGCCTATGATGCCGACATCGTGCTGACCTCCTATGCGACCGCCACGCTGGACCAGGAGCTGTTAAGGGACGTCAAGTGGGAGTCCATCGGCATCGATGAGGCCCAGAACATTAAGAATGCCGATACCAAGCAATCTGCCGCAGTCCGAAGCTTTCCCGCAAGGCACCGCGTCGCTTTGACCGGTACGCCGATCGAGAATCGCCTCTCGGAGCTGTGGTCGATCTACGATTTCATCAATCCGGGATATCTCGGCAGTCTCCGCGGATTTACCGTGCGGTTCATTCAACCGATCGAGAAGGACAAGAACGAGCAGCGCACGGCGGAGCTGCAGAAGCTGATCAAGCCGTTCATGCTCCGGCGCAAGAAGAAGGATCCGGCCATCCAGCTCGACTTGCCGGAGAAGAACGAGATGAAGACCTATATTCATCTGACCGCCGAGCAGGGCGCCCTGTACGATCAGACGGTAAGCGGTCTGCTGGAGCGGATGCAGAAGCTCGAGGGCATCGAGCGAAAAGGCGCGATCTTGGCCGCCTTGACGCAGTTCAAGCAGCTTTGCGATCATCCTGCTCTGCTGACGAAAGAGCCGCTTCCCGAATTGCCGGGAACGGGCGGGCTTCTCGACACCGATGCGATCGTGAGCAGGTCTGCCAAGCTGGAGCGGCTGCTGTCCATGGTGAAGGAGCTCCGGGAAGAAGACGAGCGCTGCCTGATCTTCACCCAATATATCGGCATGGGCGAGATGATGCGCCAGGTACTGGAGCAAGAGCTTGGCGAGCCGGTGCTGTACCTGAACGGCAGCACGACCAAGCGGGCCCGGGACAGCATGATTGAGCGGTTCCAATCCCGGTCGCTGCCGCTGGAAGAACAGCCGAATGTGATGATTCTGTCGATTAAGGCGGGCGGCGTCGGTCTCAACCTGACCGCCGCGAACCACGTATTCCACTTCGATCGCTGGTGGAACCCGGCTGTTGAGAATCAGGCAACGGACCGTGCCTACCGAATGGGCCAGACCAAGGATGTCCAGGTGTACAAGTTCATCTCCATGGGAACGCTTGAGGAACGGATCGATGAGATGCTGGAGAGCAAGCAGATGCTCAGCGATCAGGTCATCTCAAGCAGCGAAGGCTGGATTACCGAGCTCTCCACCGATGAATTGAAAGAGCTGTTCACGCTGCGGCGCGACTGGGTGTAGGCGAGCAGGAAGCCCTGTACTCTAGGTATAGGCAAAGTGAATGGATAGCCGAGGCATCGCACCACGGAATCTGTACCGTTGGTTCCGTCGGAGCCAAACAAGCGAAAACCCACCGCATAGGTTGGGGGCCTTCGGTGGGACAGGCGATCAGAAGATCGGATATATCATTGTAAGCAGCAGTGGGGTCAGGCAACGTCTGAACCGGCTGCTGCTCTTTGATTTGGGAGACATTGTTGCGAATTTTCTCTACTGAGGAGTATCTTAATTGATTTTTTCAATACTCTTAACGAATCTAATGGGTGGAAATGATTCTAGTTGGTCAAATCCAGAAGTGATTTTTACTTTTTGTCCTACTTCAATTGATTCGTAAGTCTCTTTTTCAACCAAATAGTACGAAGCTTCCGGTTGGTCTTGTGCTAATTTCACAAAATACTCAAGATTACCTTTTTTCAAATCTTCCTCACTAATATTTTGAAGAACAAAAAGTTTGTACAGGTCATTTTGATCTGTTTTATATACTACAGTACCTTCGTAAACTGGATACTCTTCACTCTCATCCTTGTTTGAACAGCCGGCTAATATAAAGATACTAATTAAAATAAACAGAATTATTTTTTTCATAATAAACCTCCTCACAGATGTGAAATAAAATTTAGAGCCTTGCTGGGCACTGTCTTAATGGTGATGGATCGATAATAAGACAGTGGAGTAATAATGTAGGTACTGACCATGTGAGTTACTTTCAGTCCCGCGGTTTCGACATTGGATTAATCAATGTAACTAATTCAGGTAGAAAGATATCAAACTATATATTTGCTAATGCTGTGACTTACTATGATGCGAAATATACCAACTCAGGTTCTTTCTTAATGAATCAGTATGTGTGAAAGGCAGGAATTACGACTAATTATACTTGTGGACAGGTACAGGAAACGAGTACAAGTTATGAAGATGAAGTAACAGGAGTTACAGTAAGGACGTTGTAAAAATATATGCAACTGGTAATACCACAGATTATTCTAAACCCGGTGACAGCGGCGCAACTACTTGGGCTGGAGAAGTATTATTAGGCGTTCATAGTGGTGGTGGAGATACTAGTACACTCTCTTGGGGATATGCTGCAAAAACAAGTAAGGTAGCTGAATATTTTGGAACAGACTTTACAATTTATAAGTCATCAAACCCACTTTAAAAGTAATTAACGCTAATGAAAAACGAGGCGCGATAAATACATGCACTTCGTTTTTTATGAAAAAAGTCTTGATAAGTTGGCCGCCTTCGGTAGGTTTTCCTGCTAGATATCAAGTTTAACTGCGACGCCGTGGTGTTAGCACAGCCTTTGTTCCTTAGAGCCTTCACCGTTCGCTGCGGTGAGGGCTCTTTTTATAGTTTCCAAATAACTGAAACTTTTTGAGTTACACTGAAAACGGATCCTCAACTCCCCATCTCCTCCATCAGCTGCCGCAGCTTCGCTTCCGTATTCGTGTCCGGTGCAGGCGTGTAGATGCTGCAGCGCAGGTCGGCATTCCCGTACACCTTCAGCGAGGTGAGCTCGTACACCATTTTTCCGGCCTTCGCATGCCTGAATTCCAGATGCACCTCCGGCGCGTAGCTGACCTGGCTCTCCTCCCACATCCGGGTAAAATCCGGATTCTTCCGTTTCATTTCTTCCAGAAATCGGTCATACCATTCATCTCCGACATATTGTCCGTAGTAGGACCGGAACATCGCCAGATAACCGCTGGCGAACTGCTCCCAGTTCACGGCCAGCCGCCGGAATTCGCGGCGCGTGAACAGCAGGCGGATCATGTTCCGCTCCTCCGGCGGAATCCGTTCGAAGTCCAGGAATACAATGGCTGCGGCCCGGTTCCACCCGACGATGTTGCACATCCGATCGGAGATCACGACAGGGCACAGCTTGAGCTCCGTCATGATCTTCTGCAGCGAAGGACTGATCTGAACGGATTCCTGCTGAGCCGGGTACATTTCCCCGCCCCCCTCGAATGCCAGGGAGTACAAATACCGCCGCTCATCCGCATTCAGCTGCAGCGCATTCGCAACGCAATCCAGCACGGACGAGGACACCTGAATGTCCCGTCCCTGCTCCAGCCATGTATACCAGGTGGTGCTGACGCCGGCCAGCTGCGCCACTTCTTCCCGGCGCAATCCCGGCGTTCTTCTGCGCGTACCCGGCGGCAAGCCGACGGATTCCGGCGATATTTTCGCACGCTGGCCTTTCAGGAACGCCGATAGAGCCTGCAGCCTGACTTGGGAATTCATACCTATCCCCCCTTACTCCCCGCTATCCAGCTCAGGATAGCAGTAATTATACTAGGATAAACACTATCTTGTAATAGGATACAACTAGTGCCATTATAGCCTTAAGCAAGACAAGATATAAAGTCTTAGAGGAGGCTGACATCTTATGGAAAGAGTCGTAATTACGGGCATGGGCGTCATTTCGCCGCTCGGCAATGACACCGAAACCTTCTGGTCGAGATTGTCCCGGGGAGAGTCCGGCATATCGCCTATCGATACATTTGATACCTTAAAGCATAAAGTGAAAATAGCAGGCACCGTCAAAGGATTTGATCCAAACGAGCGATTCGGCGCGAAGGAAGCCCGCCGTATGGACCGCTTCTGCCAGTTCGCCTTGGCAGCGGCCGATCAGGCCGTGTCCAGCTCCGGGCTGGACCTGACCCAGGTCAACCGGGAGCGCATGGGCGTCTACGTCGGCTCCGGCATCGGCGGCATCCAGACGCTCATGAATCAAAGCGAAACATTGGCCACGCGAGGGCCGGAGCGAATAAGTCCTACGCTCGTGCCGATGATGATCCCCAACATGGCTGCCGCCATGATCAGCATTCGGTACGGGACGCTAGGGCCGACGCTCGCTCCGGTGACCGCCTGCTCGATCGGGAACACCGCCATCGGCGAGGCCTTTTATCACATCCAGGCTGGCCGCTCGGATGTCATCATTGCAGGTGGTACGGAAGCGGCTCTGACCGGCATATCCGTCGCCAGCTTCGCGAACGCAACCGCCCTCTCTACCCGGGAAGGCGATCCCGCCCGCGCCAGCCGTCCGTTCGACGCGGATCGCGACGGCTTCGTCATGGCGGAGGGCGCCGGCATCCTGATCCTGGAGTCGCTTACGCATGCCAAGCGCAGAGGCGCTCCCATCCTTGGCGAAGTGATCGGCTACGGCGCCAGCTCGGATGCCTATCATATGGTTGCAACCCCTGCGGATGGCGAGGGAGCTGCCCGGGCGATGAGGGCTGCGCTTGCCGAAGCACGGCTTTCGCCGGCCGATATCGATGTCATCAGCGCCCATGCCACGAGCACGGCCATCGGCGACCGT
Source organism: Paenibacillus ihbetae (assembly GCF_002741055.1). Taxonomy (NCBI): domain Bacteria; kingdom Bacillati; phylum Bacillota; class Bacilli; order Caryophanales; family Paenibacillaceae; genus Paenibacillus; species Paenibacillus ihbetae. Next base: position 2,792,088 of record NZ_CP016809.1, read on the forward strand.
TCGGAAACGGCCGCCATTAAGCAGGTATTCGGGGAGCATGCGTACCGCATTCCGGTCACGGCCAACAAATCAATGACCGGCCATATGCTTGGCGCCTCGGGCGGCATCGAAGCGATCGCGCTCGTCAAATCACTACAAGAGGGCGTCATTCCGCCAACCATCAATCTGGAAACACCCGACCCCGAGTGCGATCTCGATTATGTACCGAACCGGGCCAGACGCTCCGATGGTCTGCGGATCGGCATCTCCAATTCGTTCGGCTTCGGCGGGCATAATTCCGCAATTATTATCCAAAAATATGAAAGTAAATAGAAATTAGCGTTAGGACCCCGGTGAAGCTGGGGTCTTTTGCTTGTTGCGCGGCTTTCTCTGCCTGCTAAATCGTGGACGGTCGCAGCAGACCAAAAATTTTTTTAAGCTAATCAAACTTTTCAAACCACTCGCACGTCTTGCTTCCGTAAGGCAATTGCAATTGATGGTTACCCGCGCGGGCCCAAAGGAGTGTCTGATTACATGAGAGGCGGCCGGAAGCTGGAGAAGCTTCTAATCCAATGCATCACCGAAAACCAGGAAAGGGCGTACCGACTGGCTTACAGCTATGTCCGCAACAAAGAGGATGCCCTCGACATCGTACAGGACGCCATCCACAAAGCGTTCATGTCTATGGAAAACCTAAAGCATACGGGTTCATTAAAAAGCTGGTTTTTCCGGATCGTTGTGACAACATCCCTGGATTTCATACGAAAACAGAAAAAAGTCCAAATCATGGACGATGAAAAACTGGAGGTCGTGCTGCCAAGCAGCCAAGACCATTATCCGAATCTGGACCTGGCAAGATCACTGGATGAACTGCCGGACAAATACCGGATCGTGATTATCCTCCGATTTTTTGAAGATATGAAGATCGAAGAAATTGCTGAAGTGCTCCATGAGAATCTCAGTACCGTGAAAACAAGGCTCTATCAAGGACTGCAGAAGCTGCGATTGAACATGAGCGAGGAAGACCAAGAGGAGGAGCGACGATAATGCATGACAAGCTGAATAGGATGAAGCAGGAGTATGAGTCCATTCCTATTCCCGATGAATTAAACGAGATGGTGAACAGAACGATCGCCTCCCGGCGAAAAAAAATAAAGGCCATGCCCTGGCTCGCCAGCGCCGCGGCTGCATGCATCCTGCTGTTTGCCGGTGTAAACGCCAGCCCGGCCTTCGCCCAGGCGCTGTCTGAAGTGCCGGTGCTCGGGAAGATCGTCAAGGTGATCACCATCCGGGAATATGCCGAGCAGAACGAAAACACCGATGTGCACCTTAAAACGCCCGGCATTGCCGGCACCGGCGATCCTGAGCTGGAACAGTCCCTAAATACCAAGTATTTGGAGGAAAACATGAAGCTGTACGATGACTTCAAGGATGAAGTGGCTCAGCTGGAAAAAGGCGGGGGCGGGCATCTCGGGCTGGAAAGCGGCTATGAAGTCGTCACCGATACGGATCGGCTGCTGACCCTCTCCCGTTATGTTGTTGAATCGGCCGGATCATCCGCCGAATCCCGCAAATACGATACGATCGATAAAATCAATCACATCGTCATTACGCTGCCGAGCCTCTTCAGCGACGACCGCTATATCCAAGCGATCAGCGACAATATTAAAGAGCAAATGCGTCAGCAGATGAAGGACGACCCTAACAAGGTCTACTGGGTTCAACAACCGGGCACCGAGCCGGATATGCCGGAAGAGGAAATGTTCCGCAGCATCGCGAAGGATCAGAACTTCTACATTAATCAGGACGGCAAGCTGGTCATCAGCTTCGATGAATATGACGTAGCGCCCGGCTACATGGGCGTTGTGGAATTCACGATTCCGACGGAGGCGATCCAGGACTTGCTCGTCAGCAACGAGTATATCAAATAACAAATAAGAAGCTGTTTTGTACCGCGCAATAGCTCCACAGCCGACCGTGTGGCGTCACAAGTCGAAGGTCGGTCAACAACATGAATTGCACCACGCAAGGGGGGCGCAAATCGCCTCGAGCGATTCACGGTGGACATAGTCCTATGTGTATCAACTACTTTACGACTAGATCTTTTTTTAATAACCAGGAGGTAATGACGATGAAAACGATGCAGCATACAACAAAATGGACCAAAACCTTGGCCGCCGCCGGCTTGGCAGGCATTCTGATGGTGTCTGCTTCCGGGCTTCCTTCCGCTCATGTCCATGCACAGGCCCAGGCCACTTCCGGCAACGGACAGATCACGGCTCCCGCGCTTGCCGCGCCGCTGGTTACCAGCAAGACGCTCCAATCCACCGAGAAATGGCTCGAGGCCGATATCACCATTCCCGTATTCCAAGGGCTCGCCGACACCAAATATCAGGATCAGCTGAACGATATCATTGAATCCCATGCCTTCAAGGATCTCGCAAAATGGGAACAGGAGGCCGCGGCATCCGCAGCTCTGGCCCAAAAGAACGGCTACGCCATGCATCCCTACCAGCTGCTGATTCAATATGAGCTGACATCAGACGGCTCGGACAACGGTCTGGTCTCCCTGAAAATCACGACGGAGGGGACCGGCATGAACAATCCGGATACCCGTATCGATACGTACAACTTCACGAATGAGGCCGAAGCGAAGCGCGTAACGCTTGCAGACCTGTTCGGCAGTAAGTACCCATCCATTTTGGATGCGCATATTAAATCCGCGATCGCTGCAGACCAAGAGCGCTATTTTGAAGGGGAGGACGGCTTTCAGGGTGTAGATCCCGAGCAGAGCTTTTACGTGAAGGGCGGCAAAGCGTACATCGTGTTCCAAGAATACAGCATCGCCCCGGGATCGACCGGCACGCCCGAATTTGCCGTGAAGCTTCCGGACCGTGAGGGCGACGTGCACGGAGCTGTCCAATCGATCATTCCTTCCGGCAAGCATTACATCGGCAAAGACGGCAAGATCATGGTGCCGTTGGCAAGCGCCCTGCGCCAGCTGCAGTTCGACGTTGCTTGGAATGGCAAACGCAAAGCCGCCGATATTTCCAAAGGAGCCCTATGGAGCTCCATCAGCTTGAACAAAGACAGCTACTTTCTTGGAAAAAAAGCTCCCCGCAAGCTCGGTGCGGCACCGGAGATGAGAAACGGACACGTATACGTGCCGCTTGAGTTCCTGTCCGACATTCTGAATTTGAAGGTCAGCCAAGATAAGCACGGTCAGATCACAATCTCCCTCGCAGGAAAATAAAAAACGCGCTTTAGACCTTCAACACGCCCTCATATTACATTACATCAAGAGACCGCCCGCATTCATTTGCGCCAGGCGGTCTTTTTTCACGCCCAAAACGCCTATTAAACTTCTTATTCCTTCGAGGAAACGGCGATGTTTAAGGCACCTTCCGAACCGTCATCATTATAAACATACAAATGGTAATTTTTGAATATCGTATGTACCAGAAGACTAAGGATATCACGTTGGTCCAATATCCCTTAAATCATTCAGACAAGGACATTACCATGCGCTATATTTGAATGGATCAAGATATTATGGATGGCGCAATGTTCCGTTTTGGTTTGTAAAGCTAAATAGGATTAAAGAAATGGGTAAAAAGAACTTAATTTAACTGTATCAAAATGGTAATTCTCATGGACAATATAGCCAATATATGTTTTATTTACAATATGAATAACTCATATTGTTGAAAATGGGGCATGTAAATGGCTACTCTATTTATATATAGAATGTCGGATCAGTTAGACTTATTTCTGTTTGATGAGAATGGGAATTTATCGATCCCTAGATTAACTGAAACTATGGAACAAAGAATATCGCCGAACCACAATGGGTTAATAAGTGGTGAAGGGTTCACAAACATAACAACTTTTGTTTACGATGGGGTGCATTGTTTAGAATGTTTTTGTACAACAGAAAGTAGCCTTGGTTATTATTATCAAGCGAGGGTTGACCAGGGGAATGTCACGGCAGAAAGAGTCCAACATTCATATTACAGTAAATCTAATGTGAAGTTGACATCGGAAGGCAACCTTATTATTAAGTTCGACTGGACATCTGAAGAAAAGGCAAAATCACGTGTCAAAGAAATGATTGAATCTATAGGGATAGAGCTAGACTCTTTTAGAATAACTGATGGAATGTTGAGATATATTCAAGGCCAATATCATTGGACATCTGCAAAAATCGACAAAATCCTTAAAGATGGAGACAAAACAAAAAAAGTATCCTATACAATCGATCCATCTGATACAAATTCAAGATCACTTGTTGATGAGGAGTACAGGGATCATGGTAACATGTGCCACTTGGCTTTTGAAATGCCGTTTCCTTATTCGTATAAGCATAGAGATACACCTTCTTTAATAAACGTTAAGTTATATAGAGAAGGGGGCCATCGAATAGTGATTAATGAAGATGAGTTTGGAAACAATGAAGATCTAAATATCTTTCAGTTATATTTAACAAACGAATTACTTAGAATTAAAAATGAGTCCGACGGGATGTGAAGACATGAAGTTCACTTTATTCTCAGTGGATACAAATAATGACTTCAGAAAAACAAAAAATTTAATTAAATTTTTGTCTGATGATGAGATAAGTGTATTTCATTTTACTGAAATCGATGATCATTTAACTCACGTGGTATTCAATCTTAAAGATGAATACTTATTCGGGACAAAATTATCAGGCAACCATATGAACATGCCTGTAAATCAATATATTAATGCTTTTTACGATGACATAAGCAATTTAGTTTTTTTAGAATTAATAAACGAAAAGTACATTGATGTGATTCTAAAATTTTTAGAAAAAGAAGAAATAAAGATCAGCAGTTACCAATTGACAAACAAAGTCATTATTAGTGTATTAGAAAAACTCAATGGTTTTATAAAAAAAATAGAGTTATACAATGACGATGAAGAGGAATTTGTTTATGAATCTGTAAAAAGGGAGTTTATACTCGATCAGATTAAAGGTGAAAATTTAATAATATCCTATCTGCTAATGCTTTGTGATTCCAATTTCATATCTTTGACAAGTACCGGAGTCGTCTCGGTTAACAACAATGATATAAATACACTAACTAAATTTGTAGGGGCCTTTTCTTAATGTATAGACTAATAAATGTTGTAGCTGTTATTACGGCTGCCGTTCTTGGGGCGATACTGGGAGGAGAATATGAGAATCCTCTTCATCTATTGGGACTTTGTACAATCATTGCATATGCAGTAGTTGTGGATAACTTAATCAGAGAACATGAGAAGAAGAATGCTGACTTGGAGTCGAAGGAAAAAGATATAGATAGTAAGAATGTGCAACTCGCAGAAACCAAACAGCAACTTAGTGACACTTCATTAAAACTATCCCAAATCTTGTTGCAATCAAATCAAAGCGGTGAAAATCGTATGTATTTAGCGGTTTTTCCATCAACATCAGGGATAATATCTTGTTCTTCCCCAATTGAAATTCATGTTGTTCTAAATACTCCTTATGATATTCAACCGGCACCTGATATAAAACTAATTACTAAAGAACGTTGGAAAAGCATAAAAGCTGATGGGAATATTGTTCTGCCGTCAAGGTATGCAAATCAATTTGAATATACAGTCTCCAGTTCGCGTACTAGAAGTTTACAAAACCATCTGAACAAATATTTTGTTTATAAGTTAGAAATAGAATTTCATAAGGCCGGAGTGTTTGAATTCATAATAGAAGCGAAATCCCACGATTTTATTTCTACGATTAGTAATAATATTGAAGTTGCTTAAAAACCTACTGTTAATCAGTAGGTTTTTATTTTGACAATTAATAAGGAAGTGTATCACAAAAAAACAATCACCACAGGCGGCGCTGATATCGTTTCGGCATTCACTTCCGCCTCCGGCCTAGGTGTTATGAAGCCTTGTCCTATAAACGTTTGTGGTCCGGCCAAAGTCATTACAACAAGGACAGCCATGATTTGTCGAACCGGTATCATACGACACATCCTCCTTCCGCATTAGGATTAACTGGAGCTTCCCTACGTCCTCTTCATATACTCCCGGTAGCCCCACAGGGCTTCCTCCAGTTGGCCTTCCCCTTCCAGCAGCACCATGACCGCATAAGAGATCATGTCGATCCATTCCTCGATTGTTTCCTCTTGGTCGGGCGTCAAGAGCCCATTCCGCCGCAGCATCCCCTCCGGATATACCGCCCAGGCCCTTGCCAGCTGGCAAATGCTCCAGAAGCAAGCGATGATCTCCCGATCCAGCGCCGGTTTGCCAAGATCATCGGCCAGCACCTCAATGATCTGCATCAGCTCATGAAAATTCTCCTCCACAAGCTCGCCGTTAAACGGGCGCAGCATGCCTAGAAACCCGCGCTGCATCTTCGGGTGCTCGAGGTCGTCATGCGCGAACGCGTGACATTTCAGAAGGAATACGGCATGCTCTCGATCCATTTCGTTTCACCCCATGTCGTTGAGTACAAAGGTATGAAGAACCTTCTATTCGATGAACTATTTAAAAGCCTCTATTCCTCAAATACGAGCTTGCCGAACCGGGATGGAATATGGTAATTCACCTCTCCCGTCGGGCTCCACGCCTGAAATTCCTGCAAGCCCTGAGGATCCTCGTCAATACGGTAAAAGTTAACCTTCCAGCTCTCGCCTGCACGGGGCGGAATCCCGAAATTGACGGCCGGGATCGCGATGTCGTATATCCTGTGCCCCTCATCATCCTGCGTTACGGTCGTTTCAAGTCCGGCCAAATCCCACTTCACATCCATGGCGGTAATCGACTTCATGCCGTCGTTCTGGATCCGGGCGTCAAAAACAACATTATGCGGGCTGACCTCAAGCTCGATATATTCGCGCCCCGCTCCCGTCTCATCAATGAACAGCTCAACCACATCCTGCTCGTACAGCGGTTCATCCCTGTGCTGATATCGGGATACAACATGAGTGTCTTGGCAGATAAACCGGACATGGAACCAGTCCGGGCTCCAGCAGGCCTGAACGCTTGTCCGCTCCTTCACGGGCTTCCCCGTTACGGTATCGGTCAGCTCCACCGCTTCATAGCGCTCCCAATCAATTGCAGCGCCGCCCTCTCCTGATCCACTGTAAACCGCGCGCTTGCATGAATAAATCGGTATCGATGCCATCCTTCATCTCTCCTGTCCACATGAGCATTTAGCTTTATGATAATGGATCCAGATTCTGTTAACCATTCCTTGGTTAGAATAATGATAAGAAAATTCGAAAAATCCCAGCTTTTACTCTGCGTCCCTATAGTGAAAAAAGGCGCATGCTGTGCTACAATAATGAAATTGTAAACTTCTAGGGAGGGTTATGGATTCGCCATGCTCATTATAGGTATCGCCGGCGGCACCGGCTCGGGCAAAACTACGGTTGCCCGCTCAGTCATCGACCGACTCGGCTCAGATAAAGTGACGTTCATTTCTCAGGATAATTATTACAAGGACCACCCGGAGCTCAGCTTCGAAGAGCGTGAAGCGATCAATTACGATCATCCGTTTGCCTTCGATAACGATCTGCTCATCGAGCATCTGGGCATCCTCAAGCAGGGCTTGCCGGCACAGGCGCCCGTGTATGACTTTACCAAGCATGCCCGCTTCAAGGATCAAACCGTGGAGCTTAAGCCCAACAACATTGTCATCATCGAGGGACTGCATGTGCTGTCCGATGAGAACCTTCGCAAGCTGCTGCACATTAAAGTATTCGTGGACACCGATCCCGATGTGCGCCTCCTCCGCCGGGTCGTCCGGGATATCGAAGACCGCGGCCGGACGATTCAGTCCATCCATAATCAATACCTGTCGACCGTAAAACCGATGCACGAAGCGTTTATCGAGCCTTCGAAAAAATACGCCGACCTGATTATTCCGGAAGGCGGACAGAATGAAGTCGGCATCCAGCTGCTATCCACCCTGACGGAAAAATATTTGACCGGCGACCGTTCGCTGTCCGGCGAGTAGAAGCCCTTAAAACGCATAAATTACCGCCTCTTTGCATAACAACAACGCCCGCATTTCCTATATTAGGAAAGCGGGCGTTGTTATAACTGGAACACTATCGGTGGGTCATTGAGCTTATAGCGAATCGCCGGATATCTATCGCCTAAACAACCGCTCTTTACCAGCCGGCGTCGGCAATGACCAGCACATCCATATGCCTGGCCCGTCTCAGCAATTGCTTCGCGAACCGCATTTGGGAAGCGCCGGGGAACCCATTGCCCGGCGGCTGGGCAATAATAAGCTGGGTTGCCTTCACTTCATCAGCCGCCGCGATTAGAATCGCAGGTAAGTCGTATACTCGCTTCCCTAGCAGCTCCAGTGGACGAAAAATCCCCCCAAGCCGCTCCGTCATCGCCTGTATTGGATCCCTTGCCGGCATGGACGGCTTGCAGTCTTCAGCTCTATCCGGCAGCGGCGTTACATACCAGGCCGCCTTCAGCCGGTAGGCGATTCGAAAGCCGCGGCGAATGATTCGCTCCGACTCGGGGCCGCTGCCGACGAGAACATAGATCACTTCCTCCCGTCGCCACGGTCCCCGCAGCGAGGCGCTTCGCTCAAGGGATTCCAGCCGCTCATCCACGTCGTCGGCGATTTCCCTTAGCGCCAGTTCCCGCAGCGCAATCAGGTTTCCGGTCTTGAAGAAGAAGCCGAGCGCTTGCTGAATGTTCTCGGGCGCATAGATTTTGCCCTCCCGCATCCTCTGCTGCAGGGTCTCGGGGGTGACGTCGATCAGTTGAACCTCGTCGGCCAACTGCAGAATGCGGTCAGGCACGGTTTCCCTGACGCGGACGCCGGTAACCTGCTGGACCGTATCGTTCAGGCTCTCCAGATGCTGCACATTTACGGTCGTGATGACGGAAATTCCGGCAGACAAGATATCAAGCACATCCTCATACCGCTTTTTGTTCCGGCTGCCGGGCACATTCGTATGAGCCAGCTCGTCGATCAGCACGACATCGGGCTTTCGCCGCAAGATCTCATCGGTATCCATCTCTTTCAATTGCGTCCCGCGGTATCGCTTCGTCTTCCGCGGCATTACCTCCAGCTCGCCAACTTGAGATTGCGTGTCGGCGCGGCCGTGGGTCTCGAGGAGACCGACGATCACGTCCAGACCTTTTCGGCGCAGGTCGCCGCCTTCCCGCAGCATCGCATACGTTTTCCCGACGCCGGGGGCCGCGCCGATATACATCTTGAACCGCCCCCGCTTTGCCTGCTCGATCCGCTCATCGAGCTCGGTCCCGCTAAGCCGCTGAAACGCCCCTGCCCTCGGCGGATTCGGCTGAATCCGGGCGGGAATGATACGCTCTCCATTATGGGCTGTCCGATCGGCCACCACGAATAGATCCACCCCGCGCATTTGCCGAAGCAGGTCATGAAGGATCGAGCCCTGCCACAGCTCTTGGCTTCGGGTCTGCTTCGAATGTCCCAGCACGATCCGGGTGACATGCCGATCCACCGCATACGTTAGGAGCGCTCCTGCGAGTTTGCGCCGGGAGCGCAGCGGAAGCTCCTCCAGGGTCGCTCCGATTCGCTCCGCCAGCTTCTGAAGGGAACTTCTGAAGGCGGCTTGTTCCTTCCCGGGCGTCGATCCGGGCTTCACGAACGTGGCGACGAGCAGCTCGCCGTTCAGCCGCTTGGCAATCTGCTGGCCGCGACGCATATAGATGGATCCGTTCCAATGATACTGCGCGGCGACCAGGATCCGCTCGGCGGCGCCGGAAGGGCCGGTCAGCCCACGTTCCCTCCGATGCCGCTCCAGCGAGCTGTTAACACCCTCCGCTACCAGCCGAAGGGTAAGCTCTCTAAGCACGGCCAGATTGCCCCGCTCCCAAGCACCGCCGCCGACAAGCAGACCGCTTTGCACCCGCTCCAGCATCGTCTCGGGCGTAACATCGATCAGCACCACTTCGTCTGCGGACTCCAGCGTATCCGCAGGCAGTGAATAACCAGCCTTGACGCCCGTCAATCTGCTCGCGATATCGCCTACGTCCTTCAGCTCGTAAGCATTAATCGTCGTAATGACGCTGATGCCATGGCCAAGAAGAAAGCGGATATCCTCGAGCCGGGTCTCGAACCTGGCTCCCTGGCGGTTCCGGTGCGCCAGACCGTCTACAAGCAGCACCTCCGGATTCCGCTGCAGCAGCCGCTCCAGATCCAGGTCCTTACGCTCATTCCCGCTTTCGAACCAATGGATGCTGGGCACCCGCTCCAAATCCCGGGCCTGCTCCACCGTATCAGGCCTCTGCATCGTTGATACGGCGGAGATGACAACATCAATCCCTTGCCGTTTCAGGCTCTGGCCTTCGCGGAGCATGTGATAGGTTTTGCCGGACCCGCTTACGGCTCCGATATAGACCTTGAGACGTCCTTGCCTCAGCTTTAAGATCGATCGCAGGATTTCCTCCGGCGATTTTCTTCGGTACGGCTCAGTCATGTTCCAAAAGCTCTTGCAGCGCCAGATTCAGCTTGAGCACATGGACACGAGGCTCGCCAAACACGCCGAAATCCCGCCCTTCCGTGTGCTCCTTCACCAGTCGTTTCAGCTCCGCTTCGGCAATCCCCGTCCGCTCGCTGACGCGCGGAATTTGAACTTCAGCCGATTTCGGCGTGATATGAGGGTCTAGTCCCGAGCCCGAGTTCGTGACGAGATCGATCGGAAGCTCTCGGGCGGGAACGCCCGGGTTGTTCTTCTTCCACGCCTCGATCTCAGCCTTGGTCCGCTCCAGCATTTCCGGGTTTGACGGGGCATAGTTGTTGCTGCCGGATCCCGCCCCGTCATATTCAATGCTGGATAACCTGCCGTGGAAATATTTCGGATCCGTGAAGCTCTGACCGATCAATTCCGAGCCCACCACATTGCCGCTTCGATCCTCGATCAAGCTGCCATTGGCCTGCTTCGGCATCAGCAGCTGCGCGGCGCCTGTCGTTACGAGCGGGTACAATAAGCCGCACAGGACAAGAAATACAAGGCTCGTTCTCACCGCAATCCCGACCGGAACGCGGGTCGCCTCGGTTTGAGCGGAAACACGTCCAGAGGCTTTTTGCACAGGATGATTCATCATGGTTCTTCGTTCCCTTCTGATTAGGTTCATCGCGATATTGTGACCGGCGGGCAAACTCTTACATCCCTTGATTGGACCGCCAAGATAATCACCTTAAATCCATAGATGGACAATCATATCAATCAGCTTGATGCCGACGAACGGGACGATAACCCCGCCCAATCCGTAAACCAGCACATTGCGCTGCAGCAGCTTGGATGAGCTCATCGGCTTGTAGGACACGCCCTTCATCGCAAGCGGAATCAGCACTGGTATGATGATCGCATTGAAGATCAGCGCCGATAAAATCGCCGACATCGGGGAGCCGAGCCCCATAACATTAAGTGCGCCCATGCTTGGAATAGCCGCTGTGAACATGGCCGGAATAATTGCGAAATATTTGGCCACGTCATTGGCCACGCTGAACGTGGTCAAGGCACCGCGCGTCATCAGCAGCTGCTTGCCAATGGCAACCACCTCGATGATTTTCGACGGATCGGAATCGAGATCCACCATGTTGGCCGCTTCTTTCGCGGCAACCGTGCCGCTGTTCATCGCGAGGCCGACATCGGCCTGCGCCAGCGCCGGAGCGTCGTTCGTCCCGTCGCCGGTCATGGCAACCAGCTTGCCCTCCGCCTGCTCCCGGCGAATGACCGCAATTTTATCCTCCGGTTTGCTCTCCGCAATGAATTCGTCGACGCCCGCCTCGCGGGCGATCGTCGCTGCGGTCAAGGGATTGTCGCCGGTGCACATAATCGTCTTGATGCCCATCCGGCGCAGCTGCTCGAACCGCTCCTTCATGCCCGGCTTCACCGTATCCTTCAGGTAGATCAAGCCGTAGAGCCGGTCGTCGACGGCAACCGCCAGCGGCGTGCCGCCCTCGGTGGCGATAGCATCGCTGCTTGGGATCAGATCTGCGGGGATTTCTCCTCCTTGTGCCTGCACCCAAGCTTTCACCGCGTCCACCGCTCCCTTGCGAACCTTCCGGCCATCCTTCAGATTCATGCCGCTCATCCGCGTCTCGGCCTTGAATTCAATACATTCGGCGCTGGACGCCAACCCTGCATCGAAGGCGTGTCCTTCCCTCTTCATCAGCTCCAGCACGGAACGGCCCTCGGGCGTCTCATCCAGCAGGGAGCTGACGGCCGCCCACTGGGCAACGGAAGCCAGCGGTTCGCCGCCCACCGGAATGAACCGGCTGGCCATCCGGTTCCCGAACGTGATCGTCCCTGTCTTATCGAGAATCATCGTGTTGATATCTCCGGCCGCCTCCACCGCCTTCCCCGACATCGCCAGCACATTGAACCGGGTGATCCGGTCCATCCCCGCAATGCCGATCGCCGACAGCAGACCGCCGATCGTCGTCGGAATGAGGCAGACAAGCAGCGAGATGAGCACCGGAACCGACAGCTCGATGCCGAGGTACTTCGCAATCGGCGCCAGTGTCACTACTACGATCAGGAAGATGAGCGTCAGCACCGTCAGAAGCGTGTTAAGCGCAATTTCGTTAGGCGTCTTCTGTCGGGAGGCTCCTTCAACAAGTGAGATCATCCGGTCCAGAAACGATTCTCCCGGATCGCTCGTAATCCGAATTTTAATCGTATCGCTAACCACGCGGGTGCCCCCGGTAACCGAGCTGAAGTCGCCGCCGGCCTCTTTGATCACCGGCGCAGATTCGCCGGTGATGGCCGATTCGTCGACGGATGCCAATCCCGCGATAACCTCGCCGTCGCCAGGTATCATTTCGCCTTGGGACACGATGACGATATCCCCTTTTCGCAGCTCGGTCGACGGAACCGCCGTAACGCCGCCTCCTTCCGTTACTTTATTGGCCGTCATCTCCTTCTTGGACTGCTTCAAGGAATCGGCCTGCGCTTTGCCGCGCCCTTCCGCCATCGCCTCCGCGAAATTCGCGAACAGCAGCGTAAAGAGCAGGATCAGGAACACGGTCAGATTGAAGCCGATGCTGCTCTCCGTCCCAAAATAGGACGGAAACAGCGTCATCAGCAGCACCACGATCGTTCCGGCCTCCACCACGAACATGACCGGATTTTTCAGCATCAAGACAGGATTCAGCTTCACAACGCTGTCCTTCAGCGCCTGAACGACCATCGCTTTGGTCATTAAACGTTGTTTGGGATTGTTCATTTGTCTTAATTCACCTCTTCTTGTTAACGGATCGTAAGATGCTCGGCAACCGGCCCAAGAACCAGTACAGGCAGAAAGGTCAGCGCGCCGATAATCAGCACGACGGCAATCAGAATGCCGGCGAACAACCCGTTATCAGTACGGAACGTTCCCGGCGTCTCCGGCACCCGCTGCTTCCGCAACAGAGATCCGCCGACCGCCAGCAATGCGATCATCGAAATATAACGGCCCAGCAGCATGACCAGCCCGGTTGTCACGTTCCAAAACGGCGTGTTATCTGCAAGACCTTCAAACCCCGACCCGTTGTTCGCTGCCGAAGACGTATATTCATACAACACCTGGGAGATGCCGTGGAACCCTGCGTTCGTAATGCCTGATTGACCCGCACCCGTCATCAGCGCGAGCGCCGTAGGTGCCAGAATGATGAACGGGTGCACCAGGATCACGACGGCAATCAGCTTCATTTCCTTCGCTTCAATCTTCCTGCCGAGAAATTCGGGTGTTCGCCCGACCATCAGCCCGGCCAGAAATACGGCGAGAATCGCGTACATAAGCATGTTCATCAAGCCGACACCCTTGCCGCCAAAAACGGAATTAAGCATCATTAGCGCCAGCGGCGTGATGCCCCCAAGCGGGGTCAGGGTGTCGTGCATGTTGTTGACCGATCCGGTGGTAGCCGCGGTTGTCACGGTCGTAAACAAGGAGGATTGCGGAATGCCAAAGCGGACCTCCTTGCCTTCCATACTGCCTTGCGACGCATCAATCCCGAGCCGGTTCAGCGCTGGATTTCCGCTTGATTCGGCCGCATAGTTCAGGGTTAGAAAACCGATGAACAGCGTCATCATGACAGAGAACACGATCCAGCCCTGCTTGCGGCTCTTGGCGAACAATCCGAAGGTGTAAGCCAGGGCAGCCCCGAAACTCCACATGCACAATATTTCGATCACGTTCGTCAACGGGGATGGATTCTCGAACGGATGCGCGGAATTGGCTCCCATATAGCCGCCGCCGTTCGTTCCCAAGTGCTTGATCGACTCAAGCGCGGCTACCGGGCCGACCGCGATCTGCTGCTCTGATCCCGAAAGCGTCGTTACGCTAATGGTCGGCTTTAACGTCTGCGGCACCTGCAATGCCACCAGCAGCATGGCAATAAGGAAGGCCGCCGGGATGAACACACGGGTCATGGCTTTCACGAAGTCTTCGAAGAAGTTCCCGACCGTAGCGCCTTTCATCGTCACGGCCCGGATAAAGGCAATGGCAACGCAAAGCCCGGTGGCAGCGGACGTGAACATCATCATGATGATCACGGCCATCTGGGAAAAGTAAGAGAGGCCCGACTCCCCGCTATAGTGCTGCAAATTCGTATTGGTCATGAAGCTTATAATTGTGTTGAGCGACAGCGTCGGCTCCATGTTCTCGATGCCGTTCGGATTCCACGGCAGCACGTGTTGAAAACGGAGGATGGCATACCCTGCTCCGACCAGGATGATATTGGTGAGCAGGAAGCTGATCGCATAGCCCTTCCAGCTCATCCCTTTGCGTTCCTTGAGTCCGATGAGGGCAAATATCGGGCGTTCTGCCCAAGAGAACCATTTGTCCGTGCCGCCGGGTTCATTGCGAAACACGAGATAGAGGTAGGTTCCAAGCGGCTTGACGAGCAGCAGCAGAACCAGGATGACGACGGCAATTTGTACGATGCCCATGATAAGCGGCTTCCCCCTTTATGTTGAGTCTTAAAATTTTTCGGGATGAATCAGCGCATAAACCAAATATAAAAATAACGCAGCGGTCAATATCAAAATCAGCGTCATGGCCGGTCACCCTCCGACTCTTGAATGATGCGGCCGCACCAGCTTATGAACAGCCGGAACAGCCCGTAGGTTGCACCTAGCAGAAGCAGCATGTATACATCCTGCATTGTTATCCCTCCTTGGCGGTTAGCCGTAAAAACAGCTCTTTCCGGTAACTAGTCTAAAAGTGCGGCGATCAGGAAATCGACGCGGTCATGGTTTGTGTGCAGCACGACGTCCGCGCCAAGCCCTCTGTAAATCAGCCTTGGATTGCCGGAATGAGTAACAACATAGATCGAAGCCGAGGTCCATGTCCGGCATATGCGCAAGTAGCGGCAGCAGAGGTTCAAGCTGTTCTCAAACAGAAACACCTTGCCGATCGGCCGCTCGGGAAGCACCCAGGTCTGCTCGTCTCGCGTGTCGATCAGGATGACATCCTTGCATCCGAGCCTGCTCGCCCTCTCCCCCTCTGCCCGGTTGTTTACCAGAACGGCGAACGGGATCTCACTTAGTAATAATTGGCGGATGAATGCTTCCCCAGCCTTGGTCGGCGCGGATATCAGAATCGTGTCTTGCTGTTTTTCCATACGTTCTCCTCCTTGTGTCCGTCGGAGAAGGCAACAAAAAAGAAGCCTGGGGAGGAGAAGAACTCTTCCCGCGGCTTCTTCCTAAAAGGCGCGGCGAAAAAACACCGCGGCTTCGTCAAGTCACGACAATCGTTGCCTCTCTCGATACGCTTACGAGGTTAGCTGACGGATTCGGGCGTGAGAGTCGCCCTACCCATAGACCGTTATCTTGCCTATGGGATTCACCCCGGAGAGACGCGCGAAATCGCGTCTCCCGATTGGTTCCCCCGCTCCTTTTTCATTCAAGGACTCAGCGAAAATGAATCTAGCGAGCTGCGTGTATTCGGTTAATGATTGACCCTGATATTATCGAAAACTGTCAAAACGGCTCAGCCGAGAATCAAGCGGTGAGAGGCGCTTGACGCTAGTACGAGCCGAAGGACCCCATGGCGGTCTTCGGTATACGCCCTTTCTCCGATGGATGGCCGCAGCTCCCACACTGGCCGGCTTCCACGGCGGTATCAGGCCGCCCTGCCCAGCTTCCGGAAAGCATCAGGTCAATTCATAGTTCGTATCATACGACCGGCGATTCGGGAAGTAAATGCAGACGAAAACCCGTGGAGAGCATTATGAAACTGGTTCAATCCGGAATGTTCCCATCATCCCCGATTATCTTCTCCATACGCGCCATTCCTCTCTATTTCACCATTTCTTAGCTAGAATGCGATATAAAGCGATGGAATGGCAATAATGAAAGCCTTACCTATATGTACACGCTTTCCTTCGTTGTTTTCGCCGTTTTTCAGAAAAATACAACGACAAACGGAATGCTAATCGACTTCCGACTTCAAGCCAAGAACGCGCCCCCATGGATCGGCGGCGCGTTCTTATACTTCAAGTTATGATTGTAATCGCATCGTTTCCCTACCGGCATCGTCGCCCGCTTTTTCGCTTCCCAAATCACTTGAACATATTCTTCAGCACCATCATCAGATTGGCCGGCTTCTCTGCAATACGGCGGGTAAAATACGGGTACCACATCGTGCCGTACGGCATGTAGCATCTTATTCGGTAACCGTCCTGCGCTAGCCGGGCCTGGTCTTTCATGCGCAGCCCGTACAGCATTTGAAACTCGAACGCATCCTTCTTGATCCGGTTCTGCTCTGCAAATACTTTGACCCAATCGATGATGTTGTTATCATGGGTCGCAACAGCGGTATAGGCCCCTTGATCCAGCTGAAGCTTGATTAAATTTTTATAATTGCCGATGATCTCCTGCTTCTTCTGATACGCAATCGTTCCCGGCTCCTTATAAGCCCCCTTAACCAGGCGGAGTTTCACCCCTTCCTTCGTCAGCATCCGGACGTCTTCCTCGGAACGGTACAGATAGGCCTGGATGACCGTTCCCACATGGGTCAACCCCTCCTTATGAAGCCGCAGCGTCATATCGATCGTGGCCTGAGTGTACGGCGAGTCCTCCATGTCCAGCCGAACGAAGTTGCCATGCTTTTGGGCCGCCCGGACCACCGCTCTAATGTTCTCGTATGCCGCCTGCGGATCGAGCGCCAAGCCCATCTGCGTCGGCTTCAGCGACACATTCGATTGAACTCCCCGGTTGGCGATGCCCTCCACAAGCCGAATATATTCCGCCCGGTAGGCCGAAGCCTCCGTCAGCGAAGTTATGCCCTCTCCCAGATGATCCAGCGTTACCAAGATCCCCTTCCCGTTCAGCCTTTCGATCTCATCGAGTGCCTCTTCCAGCGTATCTCCCGCAATGAATCTGCCCGCTAATTTTTTGCCGTAACGAAGCGACAGCCATTTCACCAGCCGGTTCCCCGACACCGTCAACACGACTTTCCGGTAAAGCTCAGTCCCGTCCATGCATGCCTCACCCTCTTCTCGGAGTAAAATGCGCTCTACCTTAACTCATATGCAAAAAAGGTCGCATCATGCGAAGTGGACATTCCTTCGGCTTGGTGAGAAATTGCCGTTACATAACAATGCGAGTTCACAGAGGGTGTTGAAGATTGCCGATATAGCGCTAGCGTCGATGCGTTGGTAATTGGTGGTATATTAGACCTGGGGGTGATCCCTCGTCTTTTTAAACAGTCCTTGAAGAAAAAACACGAATAAAAACGCTCAGGGAAATATCCTCGAGCGTTCCATATTGCTAATGAATTGCTATTTCAAGCTATTCTACGGTTCGCGCCAAGCCGCCGCATCAGGACGCGCTTAGCCTCCTTACTGCTCTTCCCTTGCTCGGCCCGTAATCGGCTTAAGTCCCGGGTCTCCAAACGATACGTTGACCGATTGGGCCAATTGAAGCATGTCATCTGTAAAGTCAGCCATTATGGTCAGGCAGAACGGCGTCTCGACCGCTCGAAGCGTGATCACCAGGCTGCCGTCGTCATTCCATGTCATCGAGGAGCATACCTTGCCCTCCTCCATCCGGAACAGTCTCGTCTTGCCTACCGCCCATGCGTTCCGGCCAAGCGCGAGCGATTCGAGGCCGTAGTGCGCTTCGATCTCCAGCAAGGCTTCTTCCTCCGAGAAACGAACGCAGAAGGTACGAAGCTTCTGCTCATTCTCCTCGAGCTCGAACACGATTCCGGAAAGTTCCGGCTCCCGCGTGGAGGAGGCCTGGAATTTCGGCGGCTGTATGTTCAGCGCTCCAAGCGTTTCGGTGAGCGAGACCGCCGCTCCTTCATCCTCCGGTAAAGCCTCCGGCTCAAAGGCCGGCACCAGATGCTCCCATACGTTGTTCAGGACGGCCTGCATATCGTTCAAGCCCGAGGTGATGGCGATCACCGCCTCCAGCTCCGGGTGGACGATGCAGTATTGGCCGAATGCACCGTCGCCGCGATAGGCGCCATGACGGCATCTCCAGAACTGGTAGCCGTAGCCTTCCGTCCAGTCGGAGGAGCCGTCTCCCGGTCCGTTCGAAATCTGCTTCGATGTCGCTTCGAGGACCCACGCCTCCGGGATGAGGCGTTCCCCTCCCCAAACGCCCTTCTGCAGATACAGCTGACCGAATTTCGCAATATCCTCCGTCTTCAGCTTGAGTCCCCAGCCGCCGGCATTGATGCCGCGCGGACAGTTCTCCCATGCCGCCCCGTGAATGGCGAGCGGTTCAAAGAGCCGGGGCTCCAAATACTCCAGCAGCGTCTTGCCGGTAATGTTCTGCAGGATCGCCGAGAGCATATACGTCGCCGCGCTGTTGTACACGAAGTGGGTTCCCGGCTCATGCTCCACGGGCTGCTTGAAGAAGTCGGCTACCCAGTCCTCGGATTCCAGCGCAGGTTCCCCCGCATGGCCGGTCCCCATCACGAGCAAATCCCGCACAGTCATCGCCGCCAGATTTTCGGATGGAGCCTCCGGCGCATATTCCGGAAAGAAGCCGATCACTGGATCCGTCAAGGCGATGCGGCCTTCCTCTGCGAGGAGTCCGATCGCGGTGGAGGTAAAGCTCTTGCTTAACGAGAACAGCATGTGCGGAAGCTCGGGCCCGTACGGATCCCACCAGCCTTCCGCAATGACATAGCCGCGGCGCAGCAGCATAAAGCTGTGCAGCTCAAGCCCTTGATCCTGGACCGAACCGATAAAGCGCTCAATGGCCCGCGAGGAAATGCCTTGACGTTCGGGGGTGCTTCTTGACAATGATTGAACCGTGTCCATACTCATAAGAATCCGCCTCTCCCTGTTAATTGCAAGTGATCGATCTTCCTGTCGGAATCATTATACACCAAATTGTGAAACCGCTTCATCATATCGAACCGGTCGGAAGCCATGACGCTCGCTGATCTCGACCAAGCCCCTCTGCATCAGGAAAGCAGCCTCGGCATCACGCCCGCGTGCAAGCTCTTCGCCGTCGACCCGGGCGTTGCCGCACTGCGTCATCTCCTCCGAATAGAGTGCCGGATGGGACAGAAAGAAGTATTGCTCGTCTGTGAGCCTGCTGAGCACGGCCTCGAATTGCGGGATGAAGGATGGAACGCCGTCAGGGAAAAAGTTATAGTAATACCGGTGATTGATCAGTCCCTTGCTTGCCATCCAGCGGTCCAGCTCTTCCTGAAGCCCGGGGACGAAGCGCTCCGGCATCATATGCGAATCCGCATACGTTATGCGAAAGCCTAGCGCCGTCAGCTTATCCAGCTGCTCGCTGCACTCGGCCACAATCTCCTCCAAGGCCGGAGGAGATTGCTGGAACATCGACGGATCCTGATAGAAGTATCCGCTTGGGTCCACAAGCGAAGGAACCTGTTCCTTCGCCGAAACAGGTCCCCATCTGATGCGATCCCACTCCGCATTCAGCGTCATGTGGAATCCGAAGCATATGTCATCGCGGCGGGCCAGCAGCTCGGCCGCTTCCGCGACATACGGCCCCGGCGCCATAACGGATACGTTTTTGATAAATCCGGCGTCTACCGTTCTTGCAATCGCCAGATTGGCCGAACGGCTCGAGCCCAGATCATCCGCTCTTGTAATGATCCGCCTCATTTTACCGCACCTGCAGCAATCCCTTTGATGATATACTTTTGCGCAAAAATGTAGAAGATGACCACCGGGATAATCGTTAAGGTCAGGCCGGCCATCGCCTGGTTCCATACGATCGTGAATTCCCCGAAGAAGTAGAACGTCGAGAGCGGAATTGTCCGCAGCCCTTTGTCCGACAGCGTCAGCGATGGGAGCAGATAGTCATTCCACAGAGCGATCACGTTCAAAATCGCTACCGTTACGGTGATGTTCTTCAGCAGCGGGAATACAATTCTCCAGAAAACGCCCAGCTTGGAGCAGCCGTCCAGCGTTGCGGCCTCTTCCAGAGCGACCGGCACCGATTTGATAAAGCCATGGTACAGGAAGACCGCCATACTGGAGGTAAACCCGACATTCATATAGATCAAGCCTTCATGCGTGTTCAGCATCGGAATATGCAGATTGCTGCGAATCCAGTCCATGACCTGCATGAGCGGCATCATCAGCGTCTGGAACGGAATGAGCATCGTCGCCACGAACGTGAAGAAAATGATTTTGCTCAGCTTGTTATCCGTCCGCACCAGCATCCATGCCGTCATGGAAGCGAGCACGATGACAAGAATCACCGAGACGACCGTCACGTAGAGCGAGTTGCCCAGCGCCGTAAAGAAATTCATCTTCTCCATCGCCGACTTGTAATACTCGAAGCTGAAGGACGACGGAAGCGCCAACGCGTTCTCATACAGCTCGGCACGGTCCTTGAACGAGTTGATCAGCATGATGAAGACGGGAGACAGGAAGACGATCGCGAAGAGAAGCAGCACGATATCGAGCAGCCATTTGCCTGTTTTCTTCATCACATCTGCACCTCTCTTCTCTTCGTAATGATCACTTGGGTCAAGGTAAGCCCGGCTACGATCAGGAAGAAGATGATCGCTTTCGCCTGGCCTATGCCGTAATTGCCGTAAGCGAATATTTCATTGAAGATGTTCATCGCAAACATCTCGGTCGCGTTATTCGGACCGCCCTTCGTCAGGGACAGGTTCACGTCGTAGATTTTGAAAGCGCCCGACAGCGTCAGGAACAGACAGATCGTGAACGATGGCATCAGGAGCGGGAAGACGATGCTCTTCAGCCGCTGCCACAGGCTCGCGCCGTCGACTTTGGCCGCTTCCATCAATTCATCCGGGATCCCCTGGATGCCGGCAATGTAGATGATCATGGTATAGCCGGCCAGCTGCCAGGTAAATACGACAACGATCGCATACAGCGAGAACTGCGGATGCAGGAGCCAGTTGAAGAAGATGCTGCCGAGCCCGGTTTTCTCCCCAAGGAAGCTAAAGGCATCGGTGAAGATGAACTGCCAAATATAACCGAGAATAAGGCCGCCGATCAGGTTCGGCATAAAGAACATCGTCCGTGCGGCATTACGCGAGCGAAGCTTGGTCGTCACAAGCAGCGCGAATCCCAGGCCCAGGATGTTGACGCATACCAACGCCAGGAGCGTAAACTGCACGG
Source organism: Paenibacillus ihbetae (assembly GCF_002741055.1). Lineage (NCBI taxonomy): Bacteria > Bacillati > Bacillota > Bacilli > Caryophanales > Paenibacillaceae > Paenibacillus > Paenibacillus ihbetae. Next base: position 2,813,638 of record NZ_CP016809.1, read on the forward strand.
TGTGCCAAGCCGATGACAGGAAGCGTTCGTCCTGGAAGATTTGGACATAATTGTCCATGCCCACAAATACTTTCGGATTGGCCGGAATTCCGTCCCACTGGACGAAGGAGTAATAAATCCCGATGATGAACGGGATGATGACCACGGTCGTGAAAATAAACAAAAGCGGTACCGTGAATAGGGCAAACCAGGCTTTGTCCTTTCCCTTGCTCATAATCCATACCTTCTTTCTGTCCTGGATGATCCCCGTGGTAAGGCATCACCTTGATACTTGCAATTGCTGTGTCTTTCGTTTAAACGAGCCCGGCCTTGCGACCGTTTCTGGCCCCTTCCGAAGCCGTTGTGCTATGCATGCTGGTGGGATTAGATGATGTTCGTTGCGCTACTTCGAGCTTGAAAAAACAAAAGCCTAACGCTCAGAGTCAATTCGGAACGTCAGAGGCTAGGCTTTCGTTATGATGAAATTGTTTAGATCACCGCTCATTCACGAGCGCTTGCTGCATCCCTTATTTCGAGGCTTTCGCCCAAACCTCATCCAGCTTCTGCAGGAATTGCTCGCCTGTCATATCCTTGTTCATGAAGAATTCCTGAGTAGCCGGCGCCAAGTCGTTCGTAATGATGCCGGACGGGAAGTAGTTCAGCGCCCAAGGGATCGTCTGACCGCTGTTCGTCGCTTCATGCACGGCCTGGGACAATGGATCCAGGTTGCCTGCCTCGATGTTGGTCAGCGCCGGAATGAACTTGAAGTCGTCGACGATCGCTTTTTTACCGGTATCGCTGGTGAAGAGCCAGTTCAGGAATGCGTTGGCTGCTTTCACTTCGTCCGCATCAGCCTGGTTGTTGATCACCCAGTAGCTCGCAACCCCGACCGCAAGTTTGTCGTTGCCTGCCAGCGGGAACGGCATCATGCCGATCTTCGAATCCATATCCCCGAAATCGGCGAGCATGGAATAGCTCCAGTTGCCTTGGTGAACCATCGCCGTTTTGCCTGTTGCAAAGTCACCCATTTGGCTGTCGTACTTCACTTCCATCGGGTTTTTGGCATTGGCTTTGATCGCATCCATGAATTTCGCCCATTCCTGGAATTCCTTCGTATCCGCCATCTTCACTTCGCCTTTGTTCAGCTGGTCGATAAAGGCCAGCGGATCGGACTGAAGCGCGAACGGCGTATTCAGGATATGCCCGATCAGAAAGTAAGCTTCCTGCGACAGGCTCAGCCCGTTCTTGCCTTCTGCCTTCATCTGCTCCAGCAGCTTCGTGAACGAATCCAGGTCCTTCACGTTCGCCGGATCGACGAGATCCTTGTTGTACACAAGGCCGAAGCCTTCAACGCCGTAAGGAACGCCGACCGTCTTGTCGTCCACCTTCAGCTCCATGTCAGGCGCAATATTTTTGACGTATTCCTCACCACTCAAGTCCGTAAAGTAAGATTTCAATTTCTCCGATTCAGGCCCCGGCGCTACGCTGAAAATCGTAGGGCCTTGATTGCTGCCCAGCTTCGCTACCAGCTGCTGCGAATAAGCATCGCCGGCTGCTCCCCATACTTCAACCTCATTGCCGGTTTCTTCTTTATAGGTCTTAACCAGTGCTTCAAGAGGCTCCGTAATTTCAACCTTCGATTGGAAGAGTGTAATTTTCTTTAGTTTGTCTCCTCCGGATGCTGCTCCCGAATCTTTGTCGGCTGTACCGGAAGTACCGCCGCAGGCCGCCAATGTGGCCACCAAAGCCGTTGCAGTCAGTACACTTAATACTTTTTTTACTTTTTTCAAGTGACACGCCTCCCCCGTAAGGACTCAATAAAGTAAAACGTTTACAACCCAATCATAGGCCTGTTATGCACTCATGTCAATAAAAAATGTACACGTTTTCATAAAATATTAAGTAAAATATTTAGTAAAATATATTCTTTTTTACTAGAAATATTCGTAAAACTTTATTTAACGGTCTTTCTCCACTGAATGGTAGCACTTAATTTAAAAGGCTCCTTGCCGGTCGTCCCTTTAATCATGCCGAGCAGCTCCTTGGCAGCCAAATAACCGCTCTCATAACGCGGGATCGCAATCGTCGTCAGGCCTGCCATGGCGGCCGCATCCGAGTTGTCGAAGCCGGTAACGGAAATATCCTCCGGCACGCGGAGCCCGTTCTCCTCGAAAGCCTTGATCGCCCCAAGCGCCATATTATCATTCGCGCATACCAGCACTTCCGGAAGCGAGTTGCCGAGAATCAGAATTTTGGCTGCCTGATATCCGCTCTCTTCGCTGTAGTCCCCGTGGAAGTAATTGCGGCGGTCAAAGAGGATTCCGTTTCTCTCCAGCGTATCGACAAATCCGGCGTACCTCTCTTTATGGTCAAGCGTAAATTCCAGGCCGCCCATAAACCCGAAGCTGCGGAACCCCTTGTCCACCAACGCCTGCACCATATCGCACATCACCGGATAATTGTCGACAATGACGCTTTTGGTATTGGCGAATGCATTATCGATAATCCGGTCCATGAGCACGACGGGGAATTGGGGGGTTGCCACGGAGATTAAATAGTCGTCCGTCATATGCCGGTCCAGGCTTATGGTACCGCTTGCAAATTTGCTGCGCATGAAGTTCGCGCTCGATTTGCTGGTGCAGATGATCAGATCATAGCCGTTCTCCGTCAGGCAGTGGCTGATGCCCTTAATAATTTTCAAATAATAGTCGCGGTCGAAATCGCTGAATACAAAGATGATCGTGTTGCTGTGATCGGATTTGGCCGCCTTGTTCGGAAAATAACCTTGCTCCGAGCAGATCCGAAGCACCCGTTCCCGGGTGTCCTTGCCAACGTTCTTCCGTCCGTTAAGCACATTGGATACCGTCGAAACCGAGACCTCCGCGAGCTTGGCAATTTCCTTTAAACTACTCATGATTCCAGTCCCCCTCCAAACGCTATGTAATTTTAATATAACATGGTTTTATTTTTAATAAAATTTACTTGTTTACGGTAAACGAATTTTTTTGCCGGAACCTTCCCCCTGTCACAATATACTTCCGGACCGAACAGCTCCTTTTTTATCAAGCAAAAAGCAGGTCGCGCGAATCTCGCCGAGACCTGCTCTTTTTCGAATCATGACCTGCTCTAGCAGGATATTCATTCGGTTTCTTACCCTATTACCGCATCGCTCTTTTTATCGTGAATTGGTCTTGAATAACCTCCCGTCGTCCTGGCCGATTCACCAGGTAGATGCCGAGTCCTATGCACAGGGTGCCGGCCAAGGTATACCAATGCAGCTGCTCGCCAAGTATAAGCCATCCAGATAATACGCCGAACACGGGAATGAGAAACAGATACACGTTGGCTTGATTGGGGTCGCTATGACGCAGCACATAATACCAGGTTACAAACTGGACGATCGAACTCATAAGGATCATCCAGCCCAGAACAAAGAGCTCCTTGAGAAGGTGGGACGAGTCCCAAACAAAATGCGGCTCTTCCAGCAGCGGACTTGCGATGAGCAGCAGGATGCCGCCGATCAGCATCTGATAGGCAGTCATGACCCAGGCGTCAAACTCCCCGCCCCAGCGCGAGCTTAGCAGGGTTGCCATGCCCCAGGCCATTCCCGCACCCAGCGCGAACCAAAAGCCGCTCTGCATCTGCATCTCCAATCCTTGCGTAATGAATACGCCGACAAATCCGATGATCACGCCAGCCCACTGCAGAAGGCGGTATCTTATCCCGAAGATCAGGAAGCTGAACACGATAAACCAGATTGGATTGCTGGAGGACAGAACCGAGGAACTGCCGGAGGAAATAGTCTGCATGCTCAGGTAAATACCACTCATCACGAACGCCGACTGAAACATTCCGATCGTCGCCAGCTTCATCCACGCAGCGCTGCTGCGGGGGTGTGGCCGCTTGGCTATGAAGGGCAGCATCAGCAGCCCCGCCACCACGAACCGGATGGCCAGCAGGATGAATGGGGAGCCGAAGGACAGGGCAATTTTGCCTATCGGGAAATTGAGACCCGCCACCAGCATCGTAAATATCGTAAGAAACAGCAAACGCGGTTTGCTCATGCCACGAAGTTCTCCTCTCTTTAATCAATGGTATCCTCAGTTTATTTCGACTCTCATATCATGTAAAATAATTAAATAAGATTTAAACCATCACTGTGAATGATGGATATTGAAGGGGGATGAGCTAAGGTGGAGAGCGGGGATTTGAAAATTTTCCAGGCTGTTGCCCGGGAAGGAAGCATTACCAAGGCAGCCGCCAGCCTTGGTTACGTGCAGTCGAACGTGACGGCTAGAATCCGGCAGCTGGAATCCGAGCTGAACACACCTCTGTTCTATCGGCTCAGCCGCGGCGTTTCCTTGACTGCAGCCGGCTGCAATCTCCTCACGTATGCCGATCAGATCACGCGTTTGCTTGACGAAGCCGTCAAATCGACGCAATTCTCGGAAGAGCCGTCGGGGCCGCTGCGGATCGGATCATCGGAGACCACCGCAGCGGTACATCTTCCCGGTATCATGCTGGATTATCATAAGCGGTATCCTGACGTGAAGCTGTCATTGATTACAGGCCATAGAGCTGACTTGGTTCGGGGCCTGAACGAGTATGATCTGGATGGAGCGTTTATCACCGGACCGCTGGATTTCCCGGATTTCGACGCAATTCGAGCATTTGACGAGGAGCTAGTGCTCATCTCGGAGCCGACGGAAGCCTCGCTTCGGGACTTGCTCACCAAGCCTCTGCTGTTTTTCGGCAAGGGATGCTATCATCGTGAACGGTTGGAGCAGTGGCTTCATGAAGAGAATGCGGGGCCTACGAATATTATGGAGTTCGGCACGTTGGAAGCCATCATGGGCGGTGTGGCCGCCGGACTGGGCATCTCGC